>NZ_UPHU01000001.1:5705004-6006672 GCF_900566075.1 Mycobacterium pseudokansasii
AATTGAACACCGGCTTCGAGAACGGCGGGACCCTCAACACGGGCTCGTGGAATTCGGGCGACGGCAACACCGGCTCCGGCAACTCGGGCGAGACCAACACAGGTTTCTGGAATTCGGGCGATGTGAACACCAGCATCGGGTCGACCACCGACAGCGGCCTGGTCAACTCCGGTTTCAACAACACCGGCGATGGTGTCTCGGGCTTCTTCAACTCTGCGACCGGCACTGCCGCCGGCGCCATCTCGGGCTTCTTCAACCAGGCCAGCGGAGGATCATTATTCAACGGTGCTATCTCCGGCATTGGGAACGCCGGCGTCCCGAGTACGGGCCCCACGGTGAGCGGCTTCGACACTGGCTTCTTCAACACCGGCACCGCTCTGTCGGGCTTGTTCAACATCGACCAACTGTTGAAACAACTGACGTAGCCGGACAGATCGGCCGGGCATCCCGAATCGGCTATCGGCGCGCAGGGTCGTGGTGATTCGAGATGACTTATCCGCGTGGCAGTACGAGGTGACGCGGGCGGCCGGCGTCTCGGCGATGATTGGCTATCAGGCCGGTGCGGCGACAGCGGGCTGAACCCTTCGAGCACTGCTACAAGACGCGGAACGCAGCCTCTTCGAGACATGGCTTGGCTGCGAGCGGTTGTGGGGCTGTGCCCCGGTGTGGGAGAGGGAAATCGCGTGCTGGTGCGGTTGGATCGGTGGCTGAAGGCACCGACTGTGCGCTGATGGCGCCGAGTGTGCGGTGGCGGCGCCGACTGCGTCGTGAGGGCGGCCGATCGTGGACATTCCCGCCCTACCTACACAGTCAAAGCCGTCACCGCGCACTCGATACGACGGCCACGACCGCCGATACGGTCAGCACGTGCGACATACCCCGATCGCCTTCCATCACAAGCGGTTTGAGCGAAGGCGCGGTATCGGCGTGCCGATAACGAAGCCAAGGTGTGCCGAAGTCTGAGCCAGGCATCCAAGGCTGCGGAAGAAGACATCGTTGACCAGTAGCATTCGTGATCACCATGAATTTCCGAGTGAGACAGGCCAAGGCAATACCTCTCCCGATCACCAACCGCCTACGGGTGCTGATTCGATACTGAAATAACTTCGCCCGTAAGGTAACTCGAGTAATCGCTGGCCAGAAACGCGATGGTGGCCGCGACTTCCCATGGTTCGGCGGCACGGCCGAAAGCTTCCCGGGCGGACAGCCGGTCCAACAGCTCGGCCGAGGTGGTCTTGTCCAGGAACTTGTGCCGGGCGATGCTGGGCGAGACGGCGTTGATCCGAACCCCGTACTCGGCGGCTTCTATTGCACTGCAACGGGTCAGCGCCATCACGCCCGCTTTGGCGGCGGCATAGTGCGCCTGCGAGTGCTGGGCCCGCCAACCGAGAACGCTGGCGTTGTTGACGATCACTCCGCCGTGCGGGGCGTCGCGGAAGTAGCGCAGCGCGGCCCGGGTGGCCCGGAACACCGACGTCAAGGAGACATCGAGGACCCGGTCCCACTCGTCGTCGGTCATGTCCGCCACCGGCGTCTGGCCACCGAGGCCGGCGTTGTTGACCAGCACGTCGAGCCGGCCCATGCGTGCGGTCGTCGAGTCGATGAGGGCGTCCACCTGCACACTGGACGTCACGTCGCACAGCACGCTTTCGACCCGGCCGAGGCCCAGCGCGGCCAGTTCGGCGGCGGTCTCCCCCAGCCGTCGCTCATGGTGGTCGGAGATCATCACGTCGGCCCCCTCGGCCAGCGCGCGGCGCGCGGTGGCCGAGCCGATACCGGTACCTGCGGCCGCGGTCACCACCACTACCTTGCCGTTCAAAAGTCCATGTCCGGGAAACTCTTTCGGCGCGACAGACAAATTCATCCCTTGACCTCCCGCGGCAAGCCGAGCACCCGCTCGGCAATGATGTTGCGCTGAATCTCGTTGGAACCGCCATAGATGGTGTCGGCCCGGGTGAACAGATACAGCCGCTGCCAGTCGTCGAATTCACCGTCGGGCCCGCCTTGCGACAAGGTCATGCCGGGCTTGCCGATCACATCCATCGCCAGCTCCCCGAGCGAGCGATGCCAGTTGGCCCACAACAACTTCGACACATTGTCCTGGCCGTCGACAGCTGGCCCTTCCAAGGTTGCCAGCGCGTAGCTGCGCATCGCCCGCAGCCCGGTCCACGCCCGGGTCAGCCGCTCCCGGATGAACGGGTCGTCGGCGGCGCCGGTGCGCTGCGCGAGCTCGACCAACCGCGAAAGCTCACGGGAATAGACGATTTGCTGGCCCAGCGTGGACACTCCGCGCTCAAAGGTCAGCGTCGCCATCGCAACCCGCCACCCGTCACCCGGCTGGCCCACCACCATGCCGGCGTCGGTACGCGCGTCGTCGAAGAACACCTCGTTGAACTCCGAGGTGCCGGTGATCTGGACGATCGGCCGGATCTGCACCCCGGGCTGATCCAGCGGCACCAGCAGATATGACAGCCCGGCATGCCGCTTGGAGCCCTTCTCGGTGCGTGCCACCACGAAGCACCACTGCGACAGGTGTGCCAGCGACGTCCACACTTTCTGCCCGTTGATCACCCATTGGTCGCCGTCGAGCTCCGCGGTGGTCGAAACGTTGGCCAGGTCACTGCCCGCACCCGGCTCCGAATAGCCTTGGCACCACAGCTCGGTGACGTCGAGAATGCGCGGCAGGAAGCGCTGCCGCTGTTCGGGCGTCCCGAACGCGATCAGGGTCGGCCCCAGCAGTTCCTCACCGAAATGGTTGACCTTCACCGGAGCGTCGGCGCGGGCGTACTCCTCGTAGAACGCCACCCGATGCGCGGTCGGCAGTCCCCGTCCACCGTGCTCGACCGGCCAGCCCAAGCAGGTGAGCCCGGCCGCCGCAAGGTGCTGATTCCATGCCCGGCGTTCTTCGAACGCCTCGTGCTCGCGTCCCGGCCCGCCGAGCCCCTTGAGAGCTGCGCATTCGCCGACCAGATTGTCGGCGAGCCACTCGCGGACCTCGGCCCGGAACTCCTCGACGTCCTGCATGACCTGTAGGCTAACCTACCAAGCACTTGCTTTGTTAGGCCGCCGGTGAAGGACGCCGCGGCCGCTTAGAGGAGCATCCGATGACCGACGATCCGCATACCGTGCCCGCGGCTCTGGATCGTCTCGCCAGCATGTTCCCCGACCACGACGTCTTGATCACCGACGACCGGAGCTTCACCGCCACCGCCCTGCGCGCCGAGGTGCGCCGGGCCGCGGCGGCGCTGATCGCGCTGGGCGTCGAGCCCGGCGATCGGGTGGCCATCTGGTCGCCGAACACCTGGCACTGGGTGGTGGCCTGCCTGGCGATCCATCACGCCGGCGCCGCCATGGTGCCGTTGAACACCCGCTACACCGCCGAGGAAGCCGCCGACATCGTCGCCCGGACTCAGGCGCCGGTGCTGTTCGCCATGGGCCGGTTCCTGGGCGCCGACCGGGTCGCCGGCCTGGACTCTCGAGCCCTGCCCGCGCTGCGGCACATCGTGCGGGTGCCGATCGAGGCCGACGATCCGGTCCAGAGCACCTGGGACGAGTTCATGGCCCGAGGCACCGACCTCGAGGCCGTCTTTGCCCGCGCCGCGGCCGTGCAACCCGACGACGTCAGCGACATCCTGTTCACGTCCGGCACCACCGGCCGCAGCAAGGGCGTGCGGTGCGCGCACCGGCAATCTTTGTCGGCCTCGGCGTCGTGGGCGGCCAACGGCAAGATCACCAGCGACGACCGCTACCTGTGCATCAACCCGTTCTTCCACAACTTCGGCTACAAGGCCGGCATCCTGGCGTGCCTACAAACCGGCGCGACGCTGATCCCGCACCTGACGTTCGATCCGCTGCGCACCCTGCAGGCGATCGAGCAGCACCGCATCACGGTGTTGCCCGGACCGCCCACCATCTACCAGACCCTGCTGGATCACCCGGCGCGGCGCGACTATGACCTGAGCTCGCTGCGGTTCGCGGTGACCGGCGCGGCCACCGTGCCCGTGGTGCTGGTGCAACGCATGCAGTCCGAACTCGACATCGACATCGTGTTGACCGCCTACGGCCTGACCGAGGCCAACGGCATGGGAACGATGTGCCGCCCCGACGACGACGCGGTAACCGTCGCCACCACCTGCGGACGGCCTTTTGCCGGCTTCGAATTGCGTATCGACGCTGAAACCGGCTCTGAAACAGGAGAAGTGCTGCTGCGCGGTCCCAACGTCATGCTCGGCTATCTCGACGACCCGGAGTCGACGGCGGCCGCCGTCGACTCCGACGGCTGGTTGCACACCGGGGACATCGGTGCCGTCGACGAGGCCGGCAACCTGCGCATCACCGACCGGCTCAAGGACATGTACATCTGCGGCGGCTTCAACGTCTACCCCGCCGAGGTCGAACAGGTACTGGCCCGGTTGGACGGAGTGGCCGACGCCGCGGTGATCGGTGTTCCCGACCAGCGACTGGGCGAAGTCGGCCGAGCCTTCGTGGTGCCCCGGCCCGGCGCGACGCTCGACGAAGCCACGGTAATCGACTACACCCGTGAGCATTTGGCGAACTTCAAGGCGCCGCGGTCGGTGCGATTCGTCGATGCCTTGCCCCGCAACGCCGGCGGCAAGGTGGTCAAATCACAACTGCGAGAGTTGGCCTGAATGGACCTGGCATTCGATGCGGAAACCCTGGCCTTTCAAGCCGAGGTGCGCGAGTTTCTGTCGGCCAACAAAGACTCGATTCCGACGAAGTCCTACGACAACGCCGAAGGCTTTGCCCAGCACCGGATTTGGGATCGGGTACTGTTCGACGCCGGACTGTCGGTGATCACCTGGCCGAAAAGGTACGGCGGCCGCGACGCACCGTTGCTGCACTGGGTGGTGTTCGAGGAGGAGTACTTCCGCGCCGGTGCGCCGGGTAGGGCCAGCGCGAACGGCACCTCGATGCTGGCGCCGACCCTGTTCGCCCATGGCACTCGGCAGCAGCTGGACCGAATTCTGCCGAAAATGGCCAACGGCGAGCAGATCTGGGCCCAGGCCTGGTCGGAGCCCGAGTCCGGCAGCGACCTGGCGTCACTGCGGTCCACCGCCACCAAGACCGAAGGCGGCTGGCTGCTCAACGGTCAGAAGATCTGGAGCTCACGGGCGCCGTTCGCCGACATGGGCTTTGGGCTGTTTCGGTCCGATCCGTCGGCCGAGCGGCACCGCGGTCTGACCTACTTCATGTTCGACCTGCAGGCACCGGGCGTCACGGTGCGGCCCATCGTGCAACTGGGCGGTGACACCGGCTTCGGTGAGATCTTCCTCGACGACGTCTTCGTTCCCGACGAGGACGTCATCGGCACCCCGAACGACGGCTGGCGCGCGGCCATGAGCACGTCGAGCAACGAACGCGGTATGTCGCTGCGCAGCCCGGCCCGCTTCCTGGCGGTGGCGGAGCGGCTGGTGCAATTGTGGAAAGACAACGGCTCCCCCGCCGGATTCGCCGATCGGGTTGCCGACGCCTGGATCAAGGCGCAGGCCTATCGGCTGCAGACCTTCGGCACGGTGACCAGGCTGGCCGCCGGCGGTGAGCTGGGCGCCGAATCGTCGGTGACCAAGGTGTTCTGGTCCGAACTCGACGTGGAATTGCATCAGACCGCGCTGGACATCCTGGCCGCAGACGCAGAACTGGCCGGCCCGTGGACCGATGGCCTGTTGTTCGCCCTGGGCGGACCAATCTATGCGGGCACCAACGAGATCCAGCGCAACATCATTTCGGAACGGCTGCTGGGCCTGCCACGAGAGAAGAAGTGACCGTGGATTTTGCGCTTGATCAACAACAACGTGATTTCGCCGCCAGCATCGACGCGGCGCTGGGTGCTGCCGATCTGCCCGGCGCGGTTCGCGCCTGGTCGGCGGGCGATGCGGCGCCCGGCCGTAAGGTGTGGCAGCAATTGGCCAACCTCGGCGTCACCGCACTCAACGTGCCGGAGAAGTTCGACGGTCTGGGAGCCGATCCGGTAGACCTGGTCGTCGCACTGGAACGGCTCGGCCGCTGGTGTGTGCCCGGCCCGGTCACCGAATCCATTGCCGTTGCACCGGTTTTGCTCGCCAATGACGATCAGGCCGAGCGCTGCGCCGGTCTGGCCTCCGGTGAGCTGATCGCCACCGTCGCACTACCGCCGCAGGTGCCGCGCGCCGTCGACGCCGACACCGCCGGGCTGGTCTTACTGGCCGGTGATGCCGGTGTCGCCGAAGGCACGCCGGGCCGGCGCCATGCGTCCGTCGACCCCAGCCGTCACGTCTACGACGTGACGGCGACCGGCCCAAACGTCCAAACCTGGCACGCAGACATCAAGCGCGCCTACGAGTTCGGCGTATTGGCCACGGCGGCGCAACTGGTAGGTGCCGCCGAAGCACTGCTGAGCGCGGCCGTCGACTATGCCAAGCAGCGGACGCAGTTCGGCCGGGTCATCGGCTCGTATCAGGCGATCAAGCACAAACTCGCCGACGTCCACATCGCGGTCGAACTGGCCCGTCCGCTGGTTTACGGAGCTGCCTTGTCGCTGCAGCCTCGCGACGTCAGCGCCGCCAAGGTGGCCGCCGGTGAGGCGGGTCTGCTGGCGGCCCGCTCGGCGTTACAGACTCACGGCGCTATCGGCTTCACCCAGGAACACGACCTGTCGCTGTGGTTGCTGAAGGTTCAGGCCCTGCGTTCGGCCTGGGGTACACCGGAGGTACATCGGCAGCGTGTGCTGGAGGCGCTATGACCCGCGCCGGCGACGATGCAGAGCGCAACGATGAGGTGGGGGCACCACCCGCTTGCGGGGGAGAGCGGCGCAATGACTGACGAACGGGAGATGCTGCGCGAGACCGTCGCCGCCCTGGTGGCCAAGCACGCAAGTCCAGCCGCGGTGCGCGTGGCGATGGAGTCCGACCGCGGCTACGACGAGGCCCTGTGGCGACTGCTGTGCGAACAAGTCGGGGCCGCCGCTCTTGTCATCCCCGAGGAGTTCGGCGGAGCTGGCGGCGAATTAGCCGACGCGGCAACGGTTTTACAAGAGCTGGGCCGGGCACTGGTGCCGTCCCCGCTGCTGGGCACCACGCTGGCGGAACTGGCGCTGCTGGCCGCGCCCGAGCCGGACGCCGAGACGCTCAACCGGCTCGCCGAGGGCACCTCGATCGGCGCGCTGATCCTCGACCCCGACTATGTGGTCAACGGTGACGTCGCCGACGTCGTCGTCGCCGCGAAAGACGGCCAATTGAACAGGTGGACTCGCTTCACCGCGCAGCCCGTCGCCACCATGGATCCCACCCGCCGGCTGGCCCGCATTCAGCCGCAGGAAACCCGGACGATCGGCGCCGACCCAGGACTGGCCTGCTCGGCGGCAATCCTGCTGGCCGCCGAGCAGATCGGCGCCGCCGAACGCTGCCTGGAACTGACCATCGAATACACGAAGAGCCGTGTGCAATTCGGCCGCCCGATCGGGAGCTTCCAGGCACTCAAGCATCGGATGGCCGATCTGTACGTGATGGTCGCCGCGGCGCGGTCCGTCGTCGCCGACGCCTGCACTGAACCCACACCCGCCAATGCGGCCACCGCACGACTGGCTGCCTGCGAAACGCTCAGCGCGGTGGCCGCCGAGGGCATCCAGTTGCATGGTGGCATCGCGATCACCTGGGAACATGACATGCACCTGTATTTCAAACGGGCACACGGCAGTACGCACCTGCTGGATTCGCCACGAGACTTGCTGCGGCAGCTCGAGTCCGAGGTGCTCCCCGCACCATGACCCATCGTGTTGCCCGGCGCGCGGGCATTCCACCGTTCCACGTGATGGATGTCTGGCTGGCGGCCGCCGAGCGCCAGCGCACCCATGGCGACCTGGTCAACCTCTCGGCGGGTCAGCCCAGCGCCGGTGCGCCCGAACCGGTACGTGCCGCCGCGGCCGCCGCCCTGCATCTCAACCAACTGGGTTATACGGTGGCACTGGGTATTCCGGAGCTACGCGCCGCGATCGCGGCGGACTACGAGCGCCAGCACGGCATCACGGTCGGCCCCGACACGGTCGTGGTCACCACCGGTTCTTCGGGCGGCTTCCTGCTCATCTTCCTGGCATGCTTCGACGTCGGGGACCGGGTGGCGATGGCCAGCCCCGGCTATCCATGTTATCGAAACATCCTGTCAGCGTTGGGATGTGAGGTGGTGCAGATACCCTGCGGGCCGGCGACCCGGTTTCAGCCCACCGTGGCGATGCTCGCCGAACTCGACCCGCCGGTGCAGGGGCTGGTCGTGGCCAGCCCGGCCAATCCCACCGGGACGGTCATTCCACCTGAGGAGCTGGCGGCGATCGCGTCGTGGTGCGATGCGTCCGGGGTCCGGCTGATCAGCGACGAGGTCTATCACGGCCTGGTCTACGAGGGGGCGCCGCGGACCAGCTGCGCATGGCAGACCTCACGAAACGCGGTCGTGGTCAACAGCTTTTCCAAGTACTACGCGATGACGGGCTGGCGACTCGGTTGGCTATTGGTGCCGACGGAGCTGCGCCGCGCGGTCGACTGCCTCACCGGCAACTTCACCATCTGCCCGCCGGTGCTGTCGCAGATTGCCGCGGTATCGGCGTTCACCCCCGAGGCGACCGCGGAAGCCGACGGCAATCTGCGGCACTATGCGCTCAACCGCTCGATGCTGCTCGACGGCCTGCGTCGCATCGGGATTGACCGGCTGGCTCCCACCGACGGCGCGTTCTACGTCTACGCCGATGTCTCGGCCTTCACCGCCGACTCGTTGGCCTTCTGCTCAAGGTTGCTGGCCGACACCGGCGTGGCGATCGCACCAGGGGTCGACTTCGACACCGCGCGGGGCAACTCGTTTGTCCGGATGTCGTTCGCCGGGCCGACCAGCGACATCGAAGAAGGCCTGCGCCGAATGGAGTCCTGGCTGCCGGGCCGCTGATCCACGAGATCGACGTTGTGCCGACAATGAGCAAGAAAAGACCTGCACAACGTCGATTTCGGTGAAACCGCTACGCAATCGTCTGATCGATACGCGCCTCGAGCGCGCCACGGCCGACATCTGCCACGTTGATCCCGAACCGCGAGCTCAGGGCATCGACAACCGTCGCCGTGTCCTCCAGCACGGTCTTCTCGGTCCGGCCGCCGCGGTGGACCGCCAGGATCCGGCCCGTCAAGTTCCACCGGGCGTCGTCGGTCACGGTGGCAGCCATCAAGCCGGTGACGAAGTGCGACGACGGGTGCGTCGAGACAAACCAACTGCCCACCTTCAGGTCGATCTGAGGCCGGCTGACCGTGCTGAATTCGTAGAGCGGCTGCCACTCGTCACGAACCAATGCCTGCAGCACCAGCCCGTCGCCGCGGTCATCGAGCCGATATGGTTCATGGGTCGTTTGCTGAATGCATCGGGTCTGCAACCGCAGCGGCGACGTCGGCGTCTGGCCCCCGAAACCGACGTCCACCAGATACGAACCATCCGAACCGGGAAAAGTCACCGCGAGCACGGTATGCGTCTGCGCCGGCAGCGGCGCGTCCGGCGGCGCCATCCACACCACCCGGCCGGTCAGCCGCCGCAGCCGAAACCCGAGTTCGGCCAGCACGTCGCCGATCAGACCGTTGTGCTCGTAGCAGTAACCGCCGCGGCGCCGGTGGACGAGCTTGTCCATCAGCGATTCTGGACTCAAGTCGTCGACCGGCACGCCCATCAGCGGATCGAGGTTCTCGAACGGAATCGCCCGGGTGTGGGCGCTCACCACCGCCCGCAACACCGCCAAGGTGGGTTCGGTGGGACCGCGATAGCGGATGCGTTCGAAGTACGCGTTGAGATCCAGCGCCATAGAGCCATTGTGCTGGCTGGCGCACGGCTTCGACAGCCTATACCCAAGGGGGTATTATGGCGGGAAATGTGCAGAAGGAGGAGCCAGTGGCCGACGTCGAGCTCTACATCGATCCGGTATGTCCATTCGCCTGGGCCGCTTCGCGATGGCTGCTCGATGCCGCGCGCAAGACGGACACCCCGGTCACGCTGCGGCAGATGAGCTTGGCCGTGCTCAACGAGGGCAACGACCTCAATCCTAAGCAGCAGCAGATGATGGATCGATCACGACGGCTGGGACGGCTGTTCGCCGCGGTCGGCGTCCAGCACGGGCCGGACGCGGTCGCACGGCTTTACGATTCGGTGGGTCCCCGTATCCATGTGCGTGGGAAAGAGATGTCCGCCGATGAGGTCCGCAAATCCCTGGCCGAGTGCGGACTTGACGAATCGCTCGCCGAATCGCTTGACGACAGCGCACTCGACGAGGCCGCCCGGCACGCGCACCAAGCCAGCCAGGACGCGCTGGGCGGTTCGGGCGGCAGCCCGATCATCGCGGTCGACGGACGCGGGTTTTTTGGACCGGTGCTGACCGGGATACCCGGCAGCGACGACGGCGTCCGCCTGCTCGAGGCCGTCCTGTCCGCCGCGACCACGCCCGAATTTGCCGTGCTGCAACGGCCTTACCAGGGGCCGCCCACTCTCGAGGAGGGTCGCTGAATGTGCCACGCAGTCCGGTGCCGCACCTGCGGGAAAGTGACGTGGGCCGGTTGCGGAGCGCACGTGGATCAGGTGCGTGCGCTGGTTCCGCAAGAGCAGTGGTGCCCAGGTCACCCGAGGGATTCCTCCAGGCGCTGGTGGCCGCCACGGCAGAGGTAGCGGCAATCACTTCTACTATCTACGTACGTAGGTAGTATGTTGGTGGCTATCGGTCTCGAAGGACTCACCAATCCGACGAAGGAGTCGCCATGCCGCCCCGCCTATCCGCCATCCTCGGCGTGACTGCCGCCGCGATGGTCGTCGCCGCATGTGGCGCTTCCGGGGCACGCTCCGGTCCGGCTGGCGCATCCACCGCACCTGCGTCTTCATCGACCGCGGTCGCCGGCCACACCGCGCAGCCGCCGGAGCAACTTGGGTTCACCGTCAAAACCATAGGCGGACAGATGTTTTCGGGCGCTAGCCTGGCGGGCAGACCGACCGCGTTCTGGTTCTGGACGCCCTGGTGTCCAAGGTGCCAGCATGAAGCACCAATCGCGGGAAAGGTCGCAGCGGCGAACCCACAAGTAACGTTCGTCGGCGTGGCCGCGCTCGATCAGGTATCTGCGATGCAGGCGTTCGTCGACAAATACCAACTGAGCGGCTTCACCCAACTCGCCGATACCGACGGAGCGGTCTGGTCCAAGTTCGGCGTAACCCAGCAACCGGCGTGGGCTTTCGTCGGCGCCGACGGTGACGTCGACGTGGTCAAAGGCTCGTTGACGCAGTCCGAATTGACCGAGCGGGTCCACGGGTTGACCGGGCGATGATCGATACAACGGCCCTGAGCTTTGCCCTGGGAGCGGGATTGGTGGCCGCCCTCAATCCGTGCGGTTTTGCCTTTCTGCCAGGCTATTTGAGCTTGGTGATCGCCGGCAGTCAGGGTGCCTCGCGGCCGGCGGCATTGCTCCGTGCCGGCGCGGCCACCGCCGGGATGTCCGCGGGATTCCTGACGGTCTTCGGCGTTTTCGGCCTGCTGATCGCACCCGTGGTCGCGTCGGCCCAAAAGTACCTGCCGTTCGCCACCGTGATCATCGGGGCGCTGCTGGTCGCGTTGGCGGTCTGGTTGTTGGCGGGCAAGGACATCAGCATCATCGTTCCCAATCGCGGGGGCGGTACACCGACAGGGCGGCTGGGCTCCATGTACGGCTATGGCGTGGGGTATGCGATTGCTTCGCTGTCGTGCACGGTTGCACCGTTTCTCGCGGTGATCAGTACGACGTTCAAGCAGGGCGCGATGCTTTCCGGCGTACTGGCGTTCGTGGCGTACGCGGTCGGCATGGCCATCACGGTGGGAGTAGCGGCGCTAGCGGTTGCGCTGGCCGGCTCCTCGGCAGCGGCGACGTTTCGGCGCATCCTGCCTTTCGTCGGCCGGATCGTCGGCGCGGTCGTGCTGTTGACCGGTCTGTATGTGACGTACTACGGCTACTACGAAATCCGGCTGTATTTCACCGGCGCAGAAACCGACGACCCGGTAATACAGGCCGCTAACACCGTGCAGGACTGGTTAATTCATCTGGTCGACGGGCTGAGCCCGTGGTCGTTGGTAGCCGCTTCGGCGGCGCTGGTCGCCGTGGGAGTGGGCCGGCACGCCGTGGCTCGGCGGCGTGCCGTGGTCAGAGGTGACACGCCATCCCGACCGCCAGCGGCGTGATCACCGCGACACCAACTGATGTACCAACCATCACCCGGTCATGCCACCGCGTACGGCGAGAAACCGGGCTGGCCAGTCGCATGGCACGGGCCAGCGTCGCGGTGCCCGCCGCGCCCAGCGTCGCCCGCACCGCCGCCGGCGGCCCCGCGGTCAGAGCCAAGAGCGCACGCAGTAACGCCGTAGTCCCGTGCCGTCGCACCGCAACATCGTCAGCGCACATCTCGAGTAAATCTGCCACCCGTTCTGCTGCCGCGGCGAACAGTGTCATTCGCGGCAGGCTCGCAGCGATCGCACGCAGCACCATGAGCAGGTCCTGATGCCGACCCGCCAGGTGAGCGTACTCATGCGCCAGCACGGCGGCCAGCTGCGGCCCATCGAGCTGGCCGAGGGCGGCCGTGGTGACCACCACGACAGAGTCCGGCCCCCCGGTTGCGCAGTAAGCAACCGGCTGCGGAGCCGGGATCACCACCACGCCCGGCCAGTCGGTGGGGCCACCGACCGCGCGGGCCGCCGAGGCGTGCAGACGGCTGCGTGATCGTTGCCGTCGCAACTGACGAGCGACGCGCCAGCAGACGACGGCGGTGGCCAGCAGGCCCGCCAGCAACAGCGAGACAGCAAGGGCCGAGGCCATCGCGCGCGGCAATCCCAATCGACCGGTTAGGCCTAAGGCGTTGATGCACGACGTCAGTGCCTGGTGACGCCACATGCTGTCCCACACCACGGTGCACAGAACGGTCAGCGCAGCAAGCCACGCAGCTATCACTGCCCCCACCGCTGCGAGCCAGCCCGCCACGGCCAGCTGCGGGCGCACACCAGTGCCGCTGACACGACGCAGCGGCAGCGGCCCGAGCCAGGTCAATCCCGCCGCATACACGAGTAACACCAAGGCGACGTTCACGATTCATCCCGATCGCCGATGATCCGGCGCAGCGCCTCGCGGACTCGTGCCGATTCGCCGTCGTCCAGCTGCTGGAGAAAGAACGTCAGCACCAAGTCCGAATCTCCCCCGGCATCAAAGGCATCACGCATCAGTGTGGCCGAATGTTCCTCGCGGGTCATGCTCGGCCAATAGCGAAAGGCCTTCCCCGTCCGTTCCCGCTGCAGCCAGCCTTTGCGGTGCAAGTTGTCCATGGTGGACATGACCGTCGTATAAGCGATTTGGCGGTCGCGCACCAGGTTGTTGAAGACGTCGCGGACGGTGACGGCCGCACCATGGTTCCACACGCGGTCCATGATGACCGCCTCGAGCTCGCCGAAGCGCCGCGGCTGCACAGACCTGCTCTCCCACGTTCCGCTTATCGTTCCGTCGTCACCCTAGTCACGCACCGCAAGTCGCGCACCGCAGCTCCCCGCGACATGTGCAAAAACCGCTCGGCAGGGCGCTACGCCGACCCTATGCGCAGTTTCGGCAACGATTGCCGCCGAACAGTATGCCCGTGAGTTCATATTCGCTACGCTTGACTCGCGACTCTCACGGCATGGAGGTAGAACGCCAAGACATGGCTGAAGACCCGGGGCTGCCGGCTCGGCACCCGCACAGAGCGGGATCGCTGCGGAGTTAGCCTCCGCCGGATTCGAGGACGCGCGCCAGGTGGCTCGCGGCGGCGCCGGTGTGGTCTACTGGAAACCGCGCACCGGGCCGGCACGTTGCGCCGCGACATCAAGCCGGCAAATGTGCTGGTCAACGATTACGGCGAGCCGCAGTTACCACGATCACCGAGATCCTGGCCGGCTACTACCAACCCGATCCGGACGGGAAACGCCCACCGGAGAGCCTCTACGGCAGCCTGAAGATGTGGGCGCACCTGCAACGACAAGGCATCCCCGTGGCGCGGCGCACGGTGGAACGGATTATGCGGCAAAACGGTCGGCGCGGCGTCATGCGTGCTCGCCGCCCACCGCGCACCACTGAGCACGATCCGGGAGCGGCCCGCGCAGCTGACCTGGTGGGCCGGCGCTGGCGGGTTGCCGCACCCAACCAGCTGGAGGTCGGCATAAGACTTCACCTACGTCGCGCTGGACACCGGCGGGTTCGGCTACACCGCGTTCGTCGTCGACGCCTACGCCGGATTGATTGCTGGCTGGGAATGTTCGATGGTCAAAGACACTGGCTTCGTTGAGCGTGCCCTGCGCCACGCGGTGGCCTTCCGCTGCCGTCAGGGCCATCCGTTCGACGACACGATTCATCATCGCGATGCCGGAAGTCAATACACCGCAATACATTCCGCCTCGGCCTGGTCCGACACGAGTGTTGCGGTAATGTAGTCGACGTCGGACATAATCTGCTCGGCGTCCTGGAGAGTTTTGCTCTTCTCCGAATACTTTTCTGCCGCGGTGCCAACCCAGTTGTCGCTCAAAACGGCCGACGCTTGCGTTTCAATGGCCTCGCGGAACGTCGAGGAACTGGTGTCGAATACTTCTCCGGTGACCGGGGTCCCAACACGACACCAAGCGTGGCATACAAGGTCTCGATAATACTTATCGTGGAATTGAGGATGATAAGCGCACCCATGCTATTTCCTCACACGCCTTGATCCAACGGGGTGATCCCACCGGGACAGCATGGCGGCGGGGGTGACGTCGCAGCCGCCTGCACGGACTGCTTACGCGGCGAGAACTTCTTGGGCCTTCGGGCCGGGCCGCCGTTGGCCCCTGACTGCGATGGACGCATGCGGCAACGCTCCGTAACACTGTAGACACGCCCGCTTACAATCGCGCAGCCGGGACGGCGGACGGCAATCGAACGGCGGCGGGAGTCACCTCGGTGTCCAACCGGTTTGGCGCCGCAACGCCAATGGCCGTGGTGACCCCGATCCGACACCGAGGCTACAGTTACCCCGCGCACTAGTCAAGTCAGGTTGACATAGTGATCCTGGGCAGCGGTGCCGGCCCATTGGCAATAGTTGCCCCGGGCGCACTCCCAGACCGAAGCTCCACCGGGGGGAACTTCGGCTTAGAGCCAGGTGTCCTGGGTGGTGGCGGTGAGGAACGCTTCGAGGTCGTCTCGCCACTGCGCCGGCGTCGTCTTGTCCGGCTCGATGCCGGTGTAGTCGCCGCGGTAGAACAGCAGTGGTCGCGGTTTGATCTTCGGGACTTCCGACAGCGAGTTGACCGCGCCGAACACGACGAAGTGATCCCCGCCGTCATGTACCGAGGCAACGGTGCAGTCGATGTACGCCAACGACCCGTCGATGATCGGTGACCCGAGTTCGGAGAGATGCCAATCGATCCCGGCGAACTTGTCGGGCTCCTTAGAACCGAATCTCGCCGACACGTGCTTCTGCTTCTCGGTCAGCACGTTGACGCAGAACCGGCCGCTGGCCTCGATGGCCTGCCAGGACCGCGACACCTTGGTCGGACAGAACAACACCAGCGGCGGCTCCAAAGACAGGGCCGCAAACGACTGGCAGGCGAAGCCGACCGGCACGTCGTCGTGCACGGTGGTGATGATGGTGATCCCGGTGCAGAACTGACCCAGCACGTTGCGGAACGTGCGTGGATCAATCGGCGCGGACATGGCTAGCCTCGGGATCAGCCGGTGACCCCGACCGTGAAGTCATGCCCCCACAAACTCACCGCGGTGCTCTCCCGGGCGATCCACTCGTCGTCATCGACTTGCCTTCCCTCGCAACCGAACTCGACGTCGAAACCGCCGGGGGTCTTCATATAGAAGGACAGCATCAGGTCGTTGACGTGCCGGCCCAGCGTCGCCGACATGGGCACCTTACGGCGCAGCGCCCGATCCAGGCACAGGCCCACGTCGTCGGAGTTCTCCACCTCGACCATCAGGTGCACGATCCCAGACGGCGTCGGCAACGGAAGGAAGGCCAACGAATGGTGGCGCGGATTGCAGCCGAAGAAACGCAGCCAAGCCGGCGGCCCGTCGGCCGCCCGGCCGACCACCTGCGGAGGAAGCCGCATCGAGTCACGCAGCTTGAAGCCGAGCACGTCCCGGTAGAAGTGCAGCGCCTCCGCGTCGTCACGAGTGGTCAGCACCACGTGGCCCAAACCCTGCTCGCCGGTGACGAACTTGTGCCCGTATGGGCTGACGACCCGGCGGTGCTCCAGCGCGGCGCCGTGGAAGACGGCCAGCGGGTTGCCCGACGGGTCGGAGAACAGGATCATCTCGTCCACGCGCCGATCCGCCAGTTGGGCGGCGGTCGCTTCCTTGTACGGCGTGCCCTCCACGTCGAGCCGATTGCGGATCTCCTGCAGCCCTTCGGCATTCGCGCATTCCCAGCCGGCCTCCGCCAGCCGGTCCCGCTCACCGGGCACGATCACCAGCCGGGCGGGAAAGTCGTCCATCCGCAGATACAGCGCCTCCTCGACGCTGCCCTTGCCTTCGACCATGCCAAGCACCTTCAGGCCATACTCGCGCCAAGCGGCCATGTCGGTGGCCTCGATGCGGAGATAGCCCAGCGACCGGATGCTCATCTGGTACCTCCCAAGAAATCGATCGTCAGCTTGTTGAACTCGTCGAACTTCTCGACCTGAGCCCAGTGTCCACACTGTCCGAACACGTGCAACTGGGCGCGCGGGATGGTCTTGAGGGCGACCAGCGCACCGTCGAGTGGGTTCACCCGGTCCTCGCGGCCCCAGATCAGCAACACCGGCTGGCGCAGCCGGTACACCTCACGCCACATCATGCCCAGCTCGAAGTCGGCCCCGGAGAACGACTTTCCCATCGCCCGCGTAGCAGCCAACGACTCCGGCGTGCTGGCCAGCTCGAAACGCTGGTCCACCAACTCCGGCGTGATCAGCTTCTGGTCGTAGACCATGACCCGCAGGAACGCCTCGAGGTTCTCCCGGGTGGGTTCGACAGAGAACTTCCCCAGCCGCTTCACGCCCTCGGTCGGGTCGGGCGCGAACAGGTTGATGCTCAGCCCGCCGGGTCCCATGAGGATCAGACGTCCGGCCCGGTCGGGGTAGTCGAGCGCGAACCGCACCGCGGTGCCGCCACCCAGCGAATTACCCACCAGCGGAACGCGACCCAGCCCAAGCTGGTCGAAAAGTCCCTTGAGCGCGGTCGCGGCGTAGCGGTTGAACTGGCCGTGCTCGGCCCGCTTGCCAGAGTGGCCGTATCCGGGCTGATCGACAGCCAGCACGTGAAAGTGCTTGGCCAGCACCGCGATATTGCGGGCGAAGTTCGTCCAGCTGGACGCACCGGGCCCGCCTCCGTGCAGCAGCACCACCGTCTGGTCGTTGCCGACACCGGCCTCGTGGTAGTGCAGCTTCAGCGGTCCGTCCACGTCGACTTCGGCGAAGCGCGACGTTGATTCGAAGGTGATCTCCTCGGTCGGCGCTGTCACAATTCGCTGCTTCTCTCCCCCGCAAGCGGCTGGGGGTATCTCCCACTTGTGGGGGCGTGCCCCCACGTCGCTTGGCTTTGCATCGTCGCCGTCATCAGACCATGGTGTCGCCGGGCGGTAACCCGAACTCGTGGTTCCCGAAGATCACATACGCCCGCTCCGGGTCGTTGGCCGCATGCACCCGCCCGGCGTGCGCGTCGCGCCAAAAGCGTTGAATCGGAGCCTCGTTGGACAATGCGGTGGCGCCGGACGCCTCGAACAGCCGGTCGATCGAGGCGATCGAGCGCCCGGTGGCACGCACCTGGTCACGGCGGGCCCGGGCCCGCAGCTCGAACGGAATCTCCTTGCCGGCGGACAGCAATGCGAACTCGTCGCCGACGTTGCCGATCAGCTGGCGCCATGCGGCGTCGATGTCGCTGGCCGCCTCCGCAATGCGGACCTTGGCGAACGGGTCATCCTTGGCCTTCTCCCCGGCGAATGCGGCCCGCACCCGCTTGCCCTGGTGCTCCACGTGCGCGGCGTAGGCCCCGTAGGCCATGCCCACGATAGGCGCCGATATTGTCGTGGGATGCATTGTGCCCCAAGGCATTTTGTAGACCGGCGCGGTGTTGGTCTGCAGTCCGCCGGCGGTGTGGTCGTTCATCGCCCTGTAGGACAGGAACCGGTGCCGCGGCACGAAAACGTCCTTGACCACCAGGGTGTTGCTGCCGGTGCCCTTCAGGCCGACCACGTACCACACGTCGTTGATGTCGTATTCGGTGCGTGGGATCAAGAAGCTGCCGAAATCGACCGGCCGGCCGTCCTTGATGACCGGGCCGCCAACGAACGTCCAGGTGGCATGGTCGCAGCCTGACGACCAGTTCCAGGACCCGTTGACCAGGTAACCGCCGTCGACCACCACACCGGCGCCCATCGGGGCATACGACGACGAGATCCGCACACTAGAGTCTTCGCCCCAGACCTCTTCCTGCGCCCGTTGGTCGAACTGCGCCAGATGCCAGTTGTGCACGCCGATGATCGAACTCACCCAGCCGGTGGAACCGCACGCGCTGGCCAGGCGGCGGGTGGCCTCGAAGAACAACGTGGGATCGCATTGCAGCCCGCCCCACTGCTGGGGTTGCAAGAGGGTGAAAAAGCCAATTTCCTCCAGCGCCGTGACGGTCTCGTCGGGCAACCGGCGCAGATCTTCGGTCGCCTGAGCGCGCTCCCGGATCTGCGGCAGCAGATCATCGATGGCAGCCAATACCGCCTGCGCATCACGCTGTTGAATGGACGTCACTTACGTTTGCCTCCTGGGAGTGCGGCCTGTTCGACGACCGGATTGGACGACCGAATGAACTTAGAGCAAGACTAGAACACGTTCCGATTTGTGTCGAGCAGGGTATTCCTGCGGCTGGTAGCGGCGCGAATCCAGTTTTCTATAACATGTTCTAGTTAAGACACAGAGAGGCAGGGTGTTGACCGAGGCAGTCCCTGACGAACCGCTCGGCAGCCACGTCCTGGAACTGCAGATCGCCGAGGTCGTCGCCGAAACCGACGAGGCACGCTCGCTGGTGTTCGCGGTGCCCGACGGGCCGGACGATCCGCAGATCCCGGCGGAGCGACTGCGCTACGCACCCGGCCAGTTCCTCACCCTGCGCGTGCCCAGCGACCGTACCGGCGCGGTGGCCCGCTGCTACTCATTGTGCAGCTCGCCATTCACCGATCACGCGCTCACCGTCACGGTCAAGCGGACCGCGGACGGGTACGCGTCGAACTGGCTGTGCGACCACGCGCACCCGGGCATGCGGATTCACGTGCTGGCGCCGTCGGGCAACTTCGTGCCCAAGACGCTCGATGACGACTTCCTGCTGCTGGCCGCAGGCAGCGGGATCACGCCGATCATGTCGATCTGCAAGTCGGCGCTGGCGCAAGGCGGCGGACAGGTGACACTGGTCTACGCCAACCGCGACGACCGTTCGGTGATCTTCGGAGACGCGTTGCGCGAGCTGGCGGCCAAGTATCCGGACCGGCTCGCGGTGGTGCACTGGCTCGAGTCGCTGCAAGGGCTGCCAAGTGCCACCGCGCTGGCGAACCTGGCCGCCCCCTACACCGCGCGGCAGGTCTTCATCTGTGGACCGGGCCCGTTCATGGACGCCGCGCGCGAGGCCCTGCAAACGCTGAAAGTTCCTGCCCCACAGGTGCATATCGAAGTGTTTAAGTCGCTGGATTCCGATCCGTTCGCAGCGGTGAAACTAGCGGTTGCCGGCGGCGACGACACTGCGCCGCCGGCAACCGCGGTGGTGGAACTCGACGGTGAAACCCACACGGTGTCCTGGCCGCGCAACGCCAAGCTGCTCGACGTGCTGCTGGCCGCCGGCCTGGACGCGCCGTTCTCCTGCCGCGAGGGCCACTGCGGCGCCTGCGCCTGCACATTGCGCGGCGGCAAGGTCAGCATGGAAGTCAACGACGTGCTGGAGCAGCAAGACCTCGACGACGGGCTGATTTTGGCCTGTCAATCTCATCCGGAATCTGATTCGGTAGAAGTGACCTACGACGAATAGTCGCGGGGCTAGGTTTCATCCGGGCGGAAGGATGCGAGATGAAGCGGCTGGTATCGGGTGCTCCGATGGTCGCGGTGATCGCCGGGCTGCTGCTGGCCGTCGCGCCCGCCCCGTATTCGCCAGCGGCCAGCAACACCGCCACCACCCTGTTCCCGATCGACGATGCGACTCAGCTCGAGACGCATACCTTCGTCAATTGCCACCCGAACGGCAGCTGTGATTTTGTCGCCGGCGCCGACTTGCGCACACCCGACGGCGTCACCGGGTTCCCGTCCGATCTGTGGGCCCGCCAAACCACCGAGATCCGGCCGACGAACCGGCTGACCTACCTCGATGCCCACGCCACCGGCCAGTTCGAGCGGGTGATGAAGGCGGGCGGCTCCGACGTGATCACCACCGTGTACTTCGGTGACGGCCCGCCAGACAAGTATCAGACGACCGGCGTCATCGACTCGACCAGCTGGTCGACCGGCCAGCCGAGTACCAACGCGGGCGTCATCGTGTGCACGCACATCCAGGTGGTCTACTCCGGAGTCAACCTCACCTCGCCCAGCACCTGCGCGCAGACGAACTTTTCGTAGCGCTGTTGCCGGCCGCCAACACGCATCAAGAGCGGGTTTTCATCCTGCGCTGAGGCACGGAAGACGTAGCTGTACTCCTTGTACCTCCAGGCTCCGGACGTTCGTGTACGCACACACCGGCCCGGTGTGCTTGTGCCGCTGCACCTCGTAGCCCGCCCGGAAGACGTTTTCCACGATCCAGAGGCCCTCGGCCTCCCTCACCTGGATCACCTTCCGCCGGGAGGCATCGCCGATGTCGACGAAGGGCAGCTCGTCGGCGCCGATATGAACGGCCTTGGGGAGTTCAATGGTCGTCACCTGACGAACCTTTCTGGTCGTGCGCCCGGTATGTATTGAGACGAAAGATGGCTTGCGGCAGGTATTTTCATTGCCCCTGACCTAGCGAGTAGGCCGGCTGGCCGTCGAACCGGTACAAACCCTCGGTCTTGATGACGTCGAATCCGTCGCGATACAGCCGGTGCAGCAGCTGCAGGATGTGACTGGGCGCTGCCGTTCCAGGGCAGGGAGCCTGAAAACGAGCCCGCCAGTGGTCGGTACAGAAGGTCTCCGGGAACCCGGCGGGCCACACCTTGACACCGCGGTTGGTGATCATCTGCAGCTGCAACCAGCCGCCCGCGGCCGAACAGTGCAAGGCGGCGGCCAGGTTATCGGGCCGCGTTTGCGGGGCATCCAGGAACACGTCGACACCGTCGAGCGTCTTCTTGGCGCGCGTGACCGGGCGCGGTGCCGCAATCTGCTGGCGCGGAAGGACCGGGTAGTCCACTGCGGCCAGCCGCCGCGGGCGGTGGCCCAGGTGTGCGATCACCGCTTTGGCGAAGTCACGGGTGCCCAACGGCGTCCGTCCGGGAGCGATGATGTCATAGGTGGCCGCACCCGCCTCGAGTGCCACAAGCCAGGCGTTGTGCACCCGGGCGGCCACGTGGCCCTGGCCGATGTGCACCAACATCATCACCGCACCGAGCAACAGGCCGGAGGGATTGGCCACGTCCTGACCGGCTCGACGCGGCGCCGACCCGTGAATGGCCTCGAACATGGCAACGTTGTCGCCGATATTGGCCGATCCCGCCATGCCCACCGAACCGGCAATCTGGGCCGCGACATCGGAAAGGATGTCGCCGTAGACATTAGGCACCACCAGGACGTCGAAATTTTCCGGAGTGTCGGTCAGCTTCGCGGCGCCGATGTCGACAATCCAGTGCTCCGAGGCGATTTCGGGGTAGTCGGCGGCGACTTCGTCGAACACCTGGTGAAACAGCCCGTCGGTCATCTTCATGATGTTGTCTTTGGTCAGACAGGTGACCTTGGATCTGCCGTGCCGGCGGGCGTATTCGAAGGCGTAGCGGCAAATCCGCTCACAACCTGGCCGGCTGATGAGCTTGAGGCATTGGGTTACCTCGTCGGTCTGACGGTGCTCGATGCCGGCGTAGAGGTCTTCTTCGTTCTCCCGCACGATCACCACGTCCATTCCGGGATGGCGGGTTGGCACGAACGGCGCATACGCCACGCAGGGACGTACGTTGGCATAAAGGCCCAAGGTCTTGCGGACCGTCACGTTGAGTGACTTGAACCCGCTGCCCTGAGGCGTGGTGATCGGTGCCTTCAGGAAAACCTTTGTCCGGCGCAGTGATTCCCACGCTTGCGGATCGATTCCGGAGGTGTGGCCACGGCGGTACACCGCTTCCCCGATCTGCACCTCCTCGATGTCCAATTGGGCCCCGGCACCCGCCAGGATGTCCAGTGTCGCCCGCATGATCTCGGGCCCGATGCCGTCTCCGTGGGCCACCGTGACAGGTACCGCAGTCGGTGTGGTGGGCACGATGTCGCGACCTGAATCGTCGGGTACGCGGCGTCCGGTAGTCATGGTGAAGGGCCCTCGCTCGACAGTTAGTAGGAAACGAATAACACGTATTGAATCACACGTAACATACTTCGTGAATGCGGGGTTGGCAAGGGTCCGTTCGGCCGCACACGCCGGTGGCGCGGCGCCCCTAGTAATTGAGTTGACCTCAACTTATGCTGGGGACATGCCCAGCACAACGACATCGCGGTCATCCACCACGCAGCGCGCGTTGCTCGAGGCCGCGGTCGCGGAATGGGCGGAAACTGGTGAGCTGGAGGTTGCTGCCGTCGCGCGGAGGGCCGGAGTCAGCACCGGACTGCCCTACCGGTATTTCCGCACCCGCTCCGGGTTGCTGATCGCGCTGGTCGAGGACTTCTACCGCCGCCTGGGCGAGGCGGCAACGCTGCGCAACTACGACGCGCCGACGTGGGCGGACCGTGAGCGGCAGCGTATCCGCGACTGGCTGGAGTTTCTCTACGACGAGCCGCTGGCGCCGCTGGTACTGGGCGGGCCGTTGGGCGACGGGTCCGTGGTGGCCGAAAATACGCGTTTAGTAGGGCAATTGGCTGATGTCGCGGCGCGCAACATCATGCACGCTCAGCGTCTCGGTGAGCTTCCGGCTGATCGAGACCCACAGATGCTGGCAGTAGCCACGTTGTCAGGTGTCCATGCGATGAGCATCCTGGCGCTCAGCCGCAAACCTCGCCCGCCCGCCGCCGAGGTTTGCGAACAAGTGTGGCTGTTCGTGGCCGGCGCTGTCGGCCTTGCCGCCGAAAGGAATACCAAACATGAGTGTTAAGAGCGACATTACAACGCTCGACGACTTGACCGGTGATCTGGCCGGCCGCTACCCCTGGACTCCGAGCGCGGGCGCATCGATTGCTGGCGACGTGGTCGAAGCCGACCTCGCAGCTCTGGCCCGAGACGGCTACGTCATCTGGGAAAACCTGTTGAGTGACAACGAATGTCAGCAAATCCGGGAAGCGGTGGCCCCCATGCTCAGCCACAATGGGCGCAATTCCTTCGAGGGCCACCGCACGCAGCGGCTGTATAGCGTGCTGACCAAGACCCGGGTATGCGACCGGTTGGTCGATCATCCACGGGCCTTGGCCGTTCTCGACCGGCTGCTGATGCCCAATTACCTGCTCTCCGCAATACAGGTCATCAACATCCGGCCGGGCGAATCCAGCCAACTGTTGCACTTCGACGATGCTTTTTACCCGATCCCCCGACCGCGGCCTGCACTGGGCGCGGCCACGATCTGGGCCATCGACGATTTCACCGCCGACAACGGCGCCACCGTGGTGATTCCCGCAAGCCATCGCTGGGGTGGCCGGCAGCCGACTCCCGACGACACACCCAGGTCCGTGATCATGCCCGCCGGCTCGTGCATTTTCTTCCTGGGCACCCTGTGGCATGGCGGCGGCGCCAACACCAGCGAGGCATCCCGCCTGGCAGTCACCGCACAATACTGCCAACCCTGGCTGCGGCCGCTCGAAGCGTTCAGCCTGTCGGTGTCGACCGACATCGTCAAAGTGGTGTCTGCGGACATTCAGCGCATGCTCGGCTACAGCATCCACCCGCCGTTCGTCGGGGCGGTCGATGGCCAGCATCCGCTTCGGCTGCTCGAGTGATGCAGCAACCCCGAACGCCGAAATTGCCGCCATGGCTTGGAGATTCGAGGACAGTTGACGGTTCGACAGCCATGGCGGCAATCTGGGCGGGTTGCTGCGTACGGGCAGCTACGCCGGTGGCATCAAGACGGTGTCGATCAGGTACACCGTCGCGTTCGCGGTGGGTACCCCGCCGCAGACCACTCCCGCGTTGTTGACGCTCAGGCTGTTGCCCTGGCCGGTCACGTTCACGTTGGCTCCCTGCAGCGTCTTGTGCGGGCCGACCACCTTGGCCGGACTCAGCTGGCCCTGCACCACGTGGTAGGTCAGGATGCGGCTCAACAGGTTTGAATCGGTCTTGAGCTGGTCGACGGTCGATGCCGGCAGCTTGCCGAAGGCGGCATCGGTCGGCGCGAACACGGTGTACTGACCGTTGTTGAGCGTGTCGACCAGGTTCACCTGTGGGTTGAGCCGGCCGGACACCGCCGAGGTCAAGGTGGTGAGCATCGGGTTGTTGGAGGCCGCCACCGCCACCGGTACCTGCGACATTCCCTCTACCGATGCCGGGCCGGTGGGGTTGGCGGCCGCGTAATCCGCGCACCCCGGACCCACCAGATCGGCCGCCGCCGCGGTCGGCGAGGCGGCCACGGCCAGACCCACGACTGCCGCTGCCACCAAACCTGTTGCTGCAATTGAACTTTTCATCGCTTATCGGCTCCTTCGGTGATTGTCGATGGCGGTATGCCATCTGTTCATGCCGGACATTGGTGATTCGGAGCTGTGGCGGTCTTGGATTGCCGATGATCGAAATCAGCCGTAGGTGAAGGAGTACACCTGCAGCCCTTTTCCGGGCCGCACCTCCAACGCGCCGCTCTCGACGCGGTCGCCGGCGACAATCTGGTGCGACGTCGGGGGCCCGCTGATCGGCATCGTGGTGGTCTGGCCATGTCGGGTCACCGCGAGGGTTCCGGTTCCGCCGACCACGACGTAGACGTTCTTGGCGTGGTAGTTGAGTTTGATGCTGGACTGATCGCTTTCGGCCGTCGCCCCCTGGTAGTCCAGCGACCACGGCCCGTGCAGTGCGAAGCTGTCGGCGGCCAGGTTTGGCGGGTAGTCGAATGTCGCCGAGCCTTCGTCGTACTGACCACCGCCGCCGTAGTTGACCACCTTGCCGACCCCGAAGTAGGTCTCGGGAGTGGTTTGCTGTTGCGGCGTGAGGTCGGTCGCGTCCACTGGCGCCGGGAGTGTGACCCCGGGATGCGCGGTGGCGAGCAATTGCCTGATCAGGTTTTCGGTGACGTTGTAGTCGCCTTCGCCGAACTTGATGTGTCGCACCGTGCCGGTGGCGTCGATCAGATACTCCGCGGGCCAGTATCGGTTGCGGTAGTTGGTCCACGTGGAGTAGCTGTTGTCCAGCGCGATGGGGTATGTGATGCCCAGATCGGCGGCGCCCTTGGCCACGTTGCCGGGGACCTTCTCGAAGGCGTACTCCGGTGTGTGAACCCCGATGACCTCGATCCCCTTGTCTTTATAGGCGTTGTACCAGCCGACGACGTGTGGGATGGCCCGTTGGCAGTTGATGCACGAGTAGGCCCAGAAGTCGACCAGGACCACTTTGCCGCGCAGCGACCTCAGGTCGAGGGGTTGGCCGCCGGGCGTATTCAGCCAGCCCACGATTCCCTTGAGATCTGGTGCGCTGCCGCAGTTTTCGAGTTGCGTGGCGCCGTTGGTGCAATTCGACAACTGCGCGTTCTGGTCGTTGACGATGCCGCCGAGGTTGAGCTTTTCCCGGATCTGCTGATCGCTGCCGAGCCTGTCCTGCAACGAGCTGGTGTAGTCGGGAATGGCGCGCTGCAGTATCGCGGGCAGGTTGAACACCAGCGCCACCGCGAGCAGGATCGTCACAATCCCAGCGGCGACCCGGATTTCACGCTGGCGACGACGAAAAGCGCTGACCCGCTCGGCTACCCGCTGGCCTGCCAGCGCGAAGAACAGCAGCGGCAGCGCCGCGCCGGCCGCGAATGCCAGCGTGAGAACGACTGTGCCAACTCCGATTTGAGCCGTGGCCCCGGCCACTACAATCGCGGCCAGCACGGGTCCCGCACAGGGAACGTAGAGCACGCCCAACGCCAGACCCAGACCGAAGCCGTTGCGGCGGTTGCCGACCTGCCGTTGCGGGATCCTCGAGAACGGCCGTTCCAGCAGCTGCTCGAACGCGGGAAACATCAAGCCCAACCCGATCGCGGCCAGGGCCACCAACGCGACCCAGCGAATCGCGTCCTGCGGCAGATGCAGCAGCGACAGTAATGCCGACCCGGTCAAAGTGACCACGCTGAAGCTGAAGACGAGGCCGCCGATCACCCGGTAGGGTCGCAGGGTCTCCGAAAGCCCGCGCCGCGATTTCGTCGTCACGGCGACGTCGCCGCCAGACTCGTTGCGCAAGGCCAACTCTGGTCCGCTGCGCTGCGCGCCCGCGAAAAAGATCACCGGCAGCACCGGCAGAATGCACGGCGAGATGCCGGTGATGAGGCCCCCGACAAAGCCAATCAGCGCAAGTGTCAACATGCTTGGTATTCGGTGCCGACCCGCAACCGGATGGGCCAGGCACACAACGAAGAAAGCCCGGCCGTAGCCGGGCTTTCCCGCTTCGCCGAGGTTACTGGCTCGGCGGCATCAAGACCGTGTCGATCATGTACACGGTCGCGTTGGCGGTGTGAACGCCCCCGCATACCAGCCCGGCACCGTTGATCTTGAGGTCGTTGCCCTGGCCGGTCACGGTCACGTTGGCCCCTTGCAGCGTCGTGTGCGTGCCGTCGATCTTGCCCGGGCTCGCCTGACCTTGCACCACGTGATAGGTCAGGATACTGCTCAGCAGCTTTGAGTCCGTCTTGAGCTGATCGATCGTGGCCGCCGGTAGCTTGTCGAAGGCCGCGTTGGTGGGCGCGAACACCGTGTACTGGCCGCTGTTGAGGGTGTCGACCAGGTTCACGTTCGGATTCAGTTTGCCCGACAGCGCCGACGTCAGCGTCGTCAACATCGGGTTGTTCGACGCCGCCGTCGCCACCGGATCCTGCGCCATCCCGGCTACCGAACCGGGACCACTGGGATTCTGCTTGGCATACTCCGAGCAGCCCGTACCGATCAGGTCAGCCGCCGGATCGGCCATCCCCGTGGTCGACGCGGGCGCCGCCATACTGCTCGACGTCGACTGGCCAGTGGCCGATTTGTTGCTGGAACACGCCGAGAAACCCCCGATTGCGATCGCCGCGAGGCCCGTCGCCGCGACTGTCCTGGCCCAAGCATTCATCATGTTCGTTTCGACTCCTTCGTCACCAGACGGCCGTGTGCCGCTCCTGTCGGACATAAGCCATTCGGAGACACGGCCACCCCGGACGGGTGCGATGGGTACGAAGCCCGGGAAACAGCCGCGACGGCGACGAGTACTTAACGCGGCAGGCCAAGCAGCCGCTCGGCGGCCAGCGTGAGCAGTATCTGCTCGGTTCCGCCGGCGATGGTGAGGCACCGGGTGTTGAGGAAGTCGTATACCGCTTGGTTGTCCACCAAGCCGCCACCCTCGGAGAGCTCCATCATGAATTCGGCCAGCGCCTGGCGGTAGCGGACCCCGATGAGTTTGCGCACGCTGGATTGCGCGCCCGGATCCTGTCCACCGACGGCCAGCTGGGCGATGCGCTGATCGAGCAGGGAACCACTTTGGGCGAGGATGATCAGCCTCGCCAACCGGTCCTGCTGGGCGACGTCGGGCTCCGTCTCGGCCAGTATCTCGAGCAGCTTCTCCATGGGGTTGCCCAGCGCGGTACCGGTGGCCATCGCCACCCGCTCGTTGGCCAGCGTGGTGCGCGCCAGTCGCCAGCCGTCGTTGACCGCGCCTACCACCATCTCGTCGGGCACGAACACGTTGTCCAGAAAGACCTCGTTGAACAGCGCGTCGCCGGTGATCTCGCGCAGCGGCCGGATCTCGATGCCGGGCGAGGTCATGTCCACCAGAAAGTAGGTGATGCCCTTGTGCTTCGGAGCGTCCGGGTCCGTCCGCGCCAGGCACACGCCCCACTTGGCCAGGTGCGCCTTGGACGTCCACACCTTCTGCCCGGTGAGCAGCCAACCACCTTCGGTGCGCACCGCCCTGGTCCGCAGCGACGCCAGGTCGGAACCAGCCCCCGGTTCGGAAAACAGCTGGCACCAAAGGAATTCGCCACGCAGCGTGGCCGGCACGAAGCGCTCGATCTGGTCGGGCGTGCCATGTTCGAGAATGGTCGGTGCCGCCCACCAGCCGATCACCAGGTCCGGCCGCACCACGCCGGCCGACGCCATCTCCTGATCGATCAGCAACTGCTCGGCCGCGGTTGCGCCGCGCCCATACGGCGGCGGCCAGTGCGGCGCCAACAGCCCGGCATCGGCCAGGGCAGCCTGCCGCTTCTCCTCCGGCAACGCCGCGACGTCGGCGACCGCGGCGGCGATCGCGGGTCGCAGCTGTTTCACCCCGGTCAGGTCGATAGTCAGCCGGCGGCGAACGCCATCGCGGGTCAGCGCGGCAATGCGGCGCAGCCAGCGCTCGGCACCACCAAGGAACCAACCGTTGGCGTGGGCCCGGCGCAAGTACAGGTGCGCATCGTGCTCCCAGGTGCAGCCGATGCCGCCGAGCACCTGGATGCAGTCCTTGACGTTGGCCTTGGCGGCGGCGATACCAAGACCGGCGGCCACGGCGGCCGCGATGGCGAACTGGCGGTCGTCGGGGTCCCCGGCGGCCCGCGCCGCGTCGGCGACGGCCACCTCGGCCTGCTCGGCGCGGCAGAGCATTTCCGCACACAAGTGCTTGACGGCCTGGAAGCTACCGATCGGCTTGCCGAACTGCTCACGAACCTTGGCGTAGGCCACCGCGGTGTCCAGCGCCCACCGGGTCACTCCCGCGGCCTCGGCGGCCAGCAGGGTGGCGGCCAGGTTCTCGACGCGCTCCCGGGAGTCGGCGATCACGGTGGCCGGTGCCGACGTCAGCACCACTGTCGCCAACGGCCGCGAAAAGTCGGTGGCCCGCAACGGCTCCACCTGCACGCCGTCGCCGGCGGTATCGACGAGCAGCCATCTGCCTTCGGCCGGCAACAGCACCACCGCGCCGACGATCGCGCCCAGTACCCACGGAACCGTGCCCGACACCCGTTGGGTCTGGGCGTCGAACTGGACATCGCCTTGCAGCGCGAGCCCGGCGATGCGTTCGCCGGCGACCAGGCCGGCCAGTAATTCGGGATCCGGCACCACCAGGCCGGCCAGCGCGGTGGTCGCCACCGGCCCCGGCACCAAAGCCTTGCCCGCCTCTTCGACCATGGCGCACAGGTCCTCGATGCTGCCACCGGCGCCGCCGCAATCCTCCGGCACGGCAACGCCGAACATTCCCAATTCGGCCAGGCCCGCGAACACCGGTCGCCAGGCGTCGGGGCTGCCTCGTTCTATGCCTTCCATGGCGCGGGCGGCCGCTGTCGCGGCCTCTCCGCAGGCCGAAGTGCGGGCCCAGTCACGCACCAACTCGCGAGCCGCGAGTTGTTCGTCGGTGACGATCGCTACCACGTTGAGCCCTCCCCGTCGTGAAATTCGCCTGGCCGGAAACGTCGAGGGACATTCAAAGCCACTAGAACGTGTTCTAATAGTGACAATGATCAACCGTCAAGTCGACAGCTATTAGGCCAGTACACGACGTCGTCGCGGCGACCGGGAGGTGGGAAATTCACGCACAGCATGCGTATCGTTCGGCGACGAACCGCCCCGGAGAGGAGTTGCGCGTTACATGTCTGCAGCGAACACGAGTCCGGGCCGCGTTTCTGACACGCAGCCGCGCGAGGTCATGAACGTGGCGGTATTGGCTGAGTCCGAGTTGGGTTCGGAGGCACAGCGCGAGCGCCGCAAGCGCATCCTGGATGCCACCATGGCCATCGCGTCCAAGGGCGGTTACGAGGCGGTGCAGATGCGCGCCGTGGCCGATCGCGCCGATGTCGCCGTCGGCACGCTGTACCGCTACTTCCCGTCGAAGGTCCATCTGCTGGTGTCGGCGCTGGGCCGGGAATTCAGCCGCATCGACGCCAAGACCGACCGCTCCGCGCTGGCCGGCGGCACTGCATATCAGCGGCTGAGCTTCATGGTCGGCAAGCTCAATCGCGCGATGCAGCGCAATCCCCTGCTGACCGAGGCGATGACACGTGCCTACGTCTTCGCCGACGCTTCGGCGGCCAGCGAGGTCGACCACGTGGAGAAGCTCATCGATTCCATGTTCGCCCGCGCCATGGCCGACGGTGAACCGACCGAGGATCAGTACCACATCGCCCGGGTGATCTCGGATGTGTGGTTGTCGAATCTGCTTGCGTGGCTGACCCGTCGCGCGTCGGCCACCGACGTGAGCAAGCGGCTGGATCTGGCCGTGCGGCTGCTGCTCGGTGGTCAGGAGAGCGACTAAATCGACAAACGCCCGGATGCGCCGTCGGGTACGACACACCGTGGGTCTGGGCGATCTGCGCCGCCGAGCGGGCCGCGTCGCCGACTGCTTTGAACCCTTTTGGCGGTAAACGTCGCAACATCGCCGGCGACCCATGTTCCGGCGCAACAGGATACGGGTTTCGCCGTAAATGATACTCGATATCTTTCGCCGAGCTAACTACTTCGATCTGAAAAGGTCGGCGCGATTGATCCGCGGTTGGATGACGCTGAACTGGGGGGATGGCCTCAAGCCGTCGCTACGGAAGGGATTGAGGCCATCGTGTGAGCTCGCCGAGCTGGCCGCCACCGCCAAAGACAGGGCGAAGCGGCTGCTCGCCAACGCCAAACGGGCGCTGCGCCGCGCGCAGGCGAAGGCCGACGAGCTGCGAAAACACGTTATCCGCGGAGCGGCGGCGGGGCGGCGGCGCGGGCGACTGGCCCGCCCGATCGACGACCTCACCCACCTGCTGGCCGCGACCCGCCAGATCGTCGCCCAGATCCGGCAACGGGTCGCCGGGATCACCCCCGATGGCGCGACCCGGCGGGTCAGCCTGCACGACCCCGATGCCCGCCCGATCCGCAAAGGACGCCTGGGAAAGTCGGTGGAGTTCGGGCACAAGGGCCAGGTCGTCGACAACGACGACGGGATCGTGCTGGATCACACTGTGGAGCAGGGCAATCCGCCCGATGCGCCGCAACTGGCTCCGGCGGTCAAACGGGTGACCAAGCGCGCCGGGCGCACGCCGCGCACCGTCACCGCCGACCGCGGCTACCGCGAAGCCGGGGTCGACAAGCAGCTCACCGACCTCGGTGTCACCAACGTGGTGATCCCACGCAAAGGCAAAACCTCTCAGGCCCGACGCGCCGAAGAACACCGAAAAGCATTCCGCCGCACCGTCAAATGGCGAACCGGCAGCGAAGGACGAATCAGCCACCTCGAACGCGGCTACGGCTGGGACCGCGCCCGCATCGATACCACCGCGGGCACCCGAATCTGGACCGGACACGGCGTCTTCGCCCACAACCTGGTCAAGATCAGCGCCCTCGCCGCATGACCGGTCAACGGGTTGCTCTCCATGCTCCCGAAAATCGGGATCCGCTGCCCACGGCCGAAGGCCGACAGGCCGCCCCGTCACTTTTCAGGTCGAAGTAACTAGCTACTGCACAAGTCCCCACCAGCGGCCTAACGAAATCCGCAGGTCAACGCCCGGGTCGAGTCGACACAGCCGAAGTGACAAGGGTTAGGCCGTAGGCGGCAGCACCTCCAGCTTGTACTTCGCGGTGAATGTCCGTCGCCAGGCACGTTCGGTCACCTCGGAATCGAGACGTTCCATTCCATTCGTCGACCACCCGACCAGGATGTTCCATCCCGATCGCCCGAACCAACGTTGTCACCTTGCTCGTCATCTCGGAGAGTCTCTCCATCCCGGCCCTTGGATCACTAATTGCCAGGGGCGGGCGCCCCAACCCAGGTTGACAGGGAGGGCCGGTTTGACGGGTAAGGCGAGTCGCAGGAAGACAAGCTCGGTAGCCAGATAGATTAATAGCCCAGCGCTCAGGCGAGCGCTGGGCTATCAGCGCTTTGCTATCCGCTTCTAATGACCTGGAGTCGGGGACGGCGCAGGTAAGGGCGCCGCGTGATTGGGCGCGCCATGATTGCCGTGCGGGACCTCCATTACCATTGCAGGGTATTCAAGCTGGCGATGATGAGGCTGGCCGGCATGATTGCCATAGACGGCAAACCCGAATCCCGCGAAGAATATTCCGGCGACGATCACAAGCGTCCCAGTGACGACAGCAACCCACGCCGCCGCCTTGAATATCTTCGGAACTTCAGTTCTTGGCGTCATTCTTGTGGCCGGTGGCGCGGGACTCTCCGAGGTTTCCTGTACTGGAGTTTCAAGTGTTTCTTTCACAACAAAATATAGTAGCAGCGTGAGTTATATCCCCACCTGCCGATTAGCAATGAAGAACCTCTGAGCCAGCGAATCGTCTATCGCTACCATCATCTGCATAATTTGAGGTTCTGCAAATACGGATCAGCGCGAAGTCATGGACTTTAGAGGCTCCGTCCCTTGATTTGAACGGGCTGACGCTCCGCAATTTCGATGCTTGGCCGGCCTTATCACAACCCTCACCCATCGGTATCGGTATCGGTATCGGTATCGTAGTTTATATATTCATTGCCATCGGGGGTTAGCGAGCTATCGTTGTTGTTATTAACACCCCCGCCACCAAAGACTTCTTCAATAAACCAACCCGCTGATCCAAACCATGGATCGACTTCGTCGCCGCCTCCAAGGTTAATGCCCACACCCGCATTATTCGCGCCATTATCTTCGTCGCGAATGACATTTATTGGGATATCATTCTCATTATTTTGAATCACACCCAATTCTATGAGATCGGTTGTCGAATCATCAGTAGGATAAGGACCACTGGCAAATGGGTTTGCGAGACCCACATCATCATTATAGTAACTCGGATTATAGTTCTCGTAGCTACCAGACCCTATGAAGTCTGTGTTGTATTGAGCCACCGTAGGTCCGGTCGTGACATTTTGCTCGGTATTCGTGGTAGTGGAATTGCCAGTGGTGTCTTGACTGGTGGTGGGGGCGGTTGCGCTGTAGTCGGTTCCGTTGCTGATGGTATTGCTTGTGTTGTCGTTTGTGCAGGTGTCGAGCTTGAATCCGTCGTGGGCAGTCAAGGTGATGGCGAGCCGGCCAACGTCGGTGGTGGAACTGTCGGCAGTCGCGTGGACGGCAGTAGCTAGGCCACCGGTTAGTGCTAGCGCCCCCAGGGCCATAGCGGCGCTCCGTGCGCCACGCCATTGCACCGAGCTCGGACTTGCAGTGTGCGCCTGGAAGGTCGCGGCCGGGTCGGCATTGACCGGCGGAGTTGGTTTGTGCGGCACCTGAGGCATTAATGGAAATCCCTTCTTACGCGTTTGATTGAATATCCACGGCACACCAGGTGTGCATAAATCCCATCGGAATGATTCGGTTAATCACACGCCCGAGAGAATCATTGTTCCGCGCACCAGGCGTTACACGAGCCGGCTTTCCTGTTATACCTGGTAATCTTGGTAGTATTCAACTGAACTGCAAAGACTCAGACCTCGCTCACCTTGAGTGCATGCATCCCCAGCACAAATGCGCAAGGAGCTCAACAAACGTCTAAAAGCCGCACCGTGAATATGCTCGACCAGGTTACCTGTACATATTACCGGACGGCGGTCAATCACCTATCATGGAGCATTCCAATTGATGTCGAGCGGCACTCCAAATTCGTCTACAAGTTGTGCAAGCCCATAGTAAAGTTGTTGATCCACATTCCCATGAGCTCTCATATATTCGATATACCTGATCTGATTGTGATCAAATCGTCCCATTTCCGGTAGCCATGCCCGGTCATTAGGATCATATACGTTTAGCCGCACATCGTTCAGATTTAATTGAATTGGTTCGATTTGATTTTCTTGCGTGAAGGGATTGTCCGAAAGATTACCGTCATTGTAGTCGGCAGAATCATAGTTATTATAGTTGGGAAAGCTAGATTCGTTGACCTTATTCGACTCGATGAGCTCGGGATTTTCAATAATGAGGATATTGGTGCCGCTACTTTGATTTTGGTCCACATCGTCCCAGATTGTGGGTCCGCTAATTTCATTGTACGTATCGACGATTACGGGGTCGTTCTTAATATTTGGTTCGGTATTTATGTTGGTGGTAGTGGCCGTGGTGTCTTGAGTAGTGGTGGAGGGCGTTGTTAAGTTGTTGTCGGTTCCGCTGCTGATGGTATTGCTGCTATTGTCGTTTGTGCAGGTGTCGAGCTTGAATCCGTCGTGGCTGGTGAAGGTGATCGTCAGTCTGCCGATGTCGGTGGTGGCGCTAGCGCCGGTGGCGTTGATGGCAGCGGTGACGCCGCTGGATAGTGCTAGTACTCCCAGGGCGATGAGGGCGTTCCTGGTGCGTCGCTGTCGCGGTGCACCAGGAGTTTGGGCTGGTGTCGGGCTGATTTCGGATCGGTTGGCATTGCTGATCGGCGCTGGCTTACGCGGCAGCTGAGTCATTAGCCTCGGGCTTTCACACTGAGTGATCTTGATTGCGTGTGTTGAACGAAGAAAGGTGCTCTGAGCTGGGATAATTTGGCTTGCTGAAGGACCAGGTCATCGCAAGAATCGGAGCACCAATCTGGTGGGCAAGTCTAGGTCGTGTTACCCGTCGTTGGCGTTGGATGGTCGTGCAACCGGTGTCGTGTCGCATGCTGGTGCGGTTGTGCTGCTGCGTGCCGCCGAGCGGGTGAGGCTGACCGGGGCGTTGTCGGGCGCGTTGGCGCCGTGGCGTAAACCGCTGGCCAGCCACGACCCCGGCAAGATCGTGCTCGATGTGGCTATCGCGCTGGCGCTCGGTGGGGACTGCCTGGCTGATGTCGGCCTGCTGCGCGCCGAACCCGGGGTGTTCGGTACGGTCGCATCCGATCCCACCGTGTCGAGGTTGATCACTTCGTTGGCCGCAGATGCCCCGAAAGCGTTGGCGGCCATCGGCTCTGCGCGGGCCGCCGCACGTGCCGCGGCGTGGGCGGCTGCTGGACAGGCCTCGCCGGGTCATGGGATCGATGCCGATCACCCGTTGATCATCGATTTGGATGCGACCCTGGTCACCGCGCACTCGGAGAAGGAGAAAGCCGCACCAACATTCAAGCGTGGCTTTGGGTTTCACCCGTTGTGTGCGTTCGTCGATCACGGCAGTGCGGGAACGGGGGAGTCGCTGGCGATCTTGCTGCGGGCCGGCAATGCCGGCTCTAACACCGCCGCCGACCACAAAACGGTCCTCGCGTGCGCGCTGGAGCAATTGCCCTTTCAGGTCGGCTATCGGGTCGGCAAGAAAGTTCTGGTGCGCACCGACGCCGCCGGGGCCACCCACGAATTCCTCAACTACCTGAGCGCGCGCCGGCTGTCCTACTCGCTGGGATTTGCCCTCACCGAGACGATGGCCACCGGCATCGACGCGATTCCCCAGACGGCGTGGACCCCGGCCTACGACGCTGATGGGCAGGTCCGTGACGGGGCGTGGGTCACCGAGGCAACCGGGGTCGTTGACCTGTCGGACTGGCCCGCGGGGATGCGGCTGATCGTGCGCAAAGAACGCCCTCATCCGGGCGCCCAGCTACGTTTCACCGACCGCGACGGGTTACGGCTGACCGCGTTCGTCACCAACACCACCCGTGGGCAGCTGCCCGATCTCGAACTGCGCCATCGCCGCCGCGCCCGCTGCGAAGACCGCATCCGGGTCGCCAAAGACACCGGCCTGGCCAACCTCCCCCTGCACGGATTCGACCAAAACCGGATCTGGTGCGCATTGGTGCAGCTGGCCATGGAGCTGACCGCCTGGTGCCAAATGCTGGCCTTCGAGGAGCACCCGGCGCGGCGCTGGGAACCCAAACGACTACGGCTGCGGCTGTTTTCGATCGCCGGCCGCCTGGCCCGCCACGCCCGCCGAACCCGGCTGCGCCTCGCCGCGCACGCACCCTGGGCCGACGTGTTGACCACCGCGTTGGCCCGCCTGCAACCCGGCTGACCAACTACCCAACCGTCCCCACGACCCCAAGAAAGGACCACCCGGGCCCAAGGAACCCCGCAGAAGCCGCTGACCCGGGCCCACCACCGCACCCCCCAACCGAAAATCAAGATCCAAAACCACAATCCGACCCGATCAGGCCACCACGTCAACCCCACGAAACATCCGGGTTAGCAACACGTCCTTTTCTTAGCGGGCTAAAACCGAGATAACGCCATGGCTCGGGAGGCCCAGTTGTCGTCAAAGACCTGGAAACACCGTCGACATATTTCGACATATTCCGCCAGTCGCCACGAATCTCCATGCCGGGATCCGTCACGCGGCGTTGAACGGTCAACAGTTCGGCATGTCACGATGTTGTTGGTTGCGAGGAATGTGCGTTACGAGCGCGCCCGGCAGTAAAGAATCCTGGCGTCGAGCCGCTACACCGGACGTGCGCAATCCGTGATCAAGAGTTGACAACACCTTCGACACGTTAAGGCAACCTCCGGCTAGTACGTAAGACAGTAACTTTCGATCCAATGCTAACCGCGACCATATCCGTTGCTGACAACGTTGTACAGCGGATGAATCCCGGCTTCGTTTCAAAGATCGAATTGATCCATACGCGAAACAAATGAAAAAGGATTGCGCCAAATCTGGCCACCGTCACAAGTGCGCTAAAACTGCCTGGTCAGCGGTGGAATCCTCCGGTCCCGCGTCCAGCCCCTTGCCAGAGAACTGATGCCAGCGGTGGCATGACGGGCCTCTTATGGAGGGCTTCACCCGGCGCAGGAAGTAGGGTTCTATTGACATGGGATACGATCCATGAGAGATATATGCGGGTGGCACCACGCTGCGGCGGGAACATGGCTTATTCGACTAAGAGGTCATTTCCTATGGCGGCGCGGATGAATGGCAAGACGAGCAGAGTTATATGCGGCACACGGGGAATAGAACAACGCCATCGAGATCTTAATCTCTTGTTACCATTAGAGACTTTTCAAGATCCAGTAAGGGCTGTGATGGTGGTCGGCTGCTGAGTTTGGTTGGCGCTCGAAATTGGCAGGTTGTCGAACCCCGCGATCCCAATAGTCAAAGGGAGAAAGGCGTGTTGTGATTCGTGCCGAAAGTCATTCCGGACATCGCATGGCCGCCGACTGTGCTAAGTCCGCTACCGAAGCGTTGCAGACCGGGATGCGCCAGGCGTTGGCCTTTGACGCCCCGTATGTGATCGAACGACTGCTCAAGGACGGGGTAGCGGATACCCATACCTTGGCGGACGAAGTATTCAGCGAAGTCAAGAAGTATCTAGTTCTGTGTGAGCTGACACCCGGTGCCGCTATCGGAATGTATTCGGGGCTTGTCGATGCGGCATGGCATACGTTTATTTTGTTCACCCCTCAGTACACAAGCTACAGCCAGCGGCATTTCGGCCGGTATCTTGACCACGTTCCGACTGTAGACGAATCAAGATACCAAGGCAGGCCCCGGCCAGGCGCTCCGGTCGTTGCTAACAATGTGCGCGGTCAAGGCGGGCTCAGAAATAGTTCCCGCGCAAATAGCAAAAAGCTGACTTTCCCAGATTTCCGCGACCGCTATGAAGCCGTATTTGGACAGTCATTACCCGATGTTTGGTACGACGAACGATGCATTAGTCCGAACCGGCGGATGATCCGTGATGACCGGCGCGGTCAAGTATGGCTCGCTCGTCATGATGGTTACGTAGAGGTGCGCTGCGCTAACGGTGCAACCCTCATCAGGGTCAACGAACTCGCCTATGCCGCTTTACAATTCATCCTTGTCACTGCCACCTTCTATGTCCGGGAACTGCCGGGCGGGCTCGCCCAAGAGGAAAAAGTCGGTCTAACTCAAGCTTTAACCCAATCTGGTGTCCTAAAAATCGCTAGTTAGCCGCTGGCATGAAACCCATTGACCGTCAGCGCCGCGATAAGGCAGCAATCTCATTACCGACCAATGCCTTTAAGGAGCAACCCGTTTCCAAAACGTTCAGCACCACTAGGGCAACTCCTCGACCGAGCGCTGAAATCTCTAGTCACCAATACCTATCCACAGTACGGAGCTACCATGTTCGATTTTGCACTGTTACCACCAGAGTTCAATTCTGCCCGGATGTATGCCGGCCCCGGATCTGACTCGATGCGCGCGGCAGCTGCGTCCTGGGAAGGGCTCTCAGCGGAAATGCATTCCGCTGCCGCGACATACGGATCGGTGGTCTCAGATCTGACCAGCATGCAGTGGAGCGGTCCGTCGTCGATGTCGATGGCCGCCGCGGTCATTCCCTATGTGGATTGGCTGACCGGCACCGCCGAGCAGGCTGGACACACCGCGGCCCAGGCAACCGCCGCCGCGACGGCCTTTGAGCAGGCCTTCACGATGACGGTGCCGCCGGCGCTGATCGCCGCCAACCGCGCCCAGCTGCTCGCGCTGATCGCCACCAACTTCTTCGGCCAAAACACCGCCGCGATCGCCACCACCGAAGCCCAATACCTGCAGATGTGGGCCCAAGACGCCACCGCAATGCACGACTACACCCTCGCCTCGGCCGCAGCATGGAAGCTGACCCCGTTTGTCTCCCCGCAATCCGACACCAACCCCGGCGGGCTCAGCGCTCAACACGCCGCAGTCACCCACGCCGCCACCAAGGCCCCCACACCCCCGACGCCCCCGTCGAACAAGGGCAACTGGATCGGAAACCTGCTCAAAGACATCGGAGCGGCGTTGACCGCGGTCGGCCTACCCGAGGTCGGGCTGCCGCTCTACGAATTGGGCGTATTCGTCAACACCTTGAAGCTCCCCAAGATCCTCAAAGACGACTTCACCGCCCTCGACGCCCTGTTCGCCTGGTACTCCACCATGGGCTCGGTGACCGGCGTCAGCGGCATGGCCAACGGGATCATCAATACCGAGAAGAGCCTCGGCTTGATTTCCGGCGTGGCCCAACCCGTGGCCGACACCGCACCCAAAGTCGCCCCGGCCCTGCTGGCCCCGCTCAATGCCATCGCCAAATCACTATCCGGAGCAACCATGCGCGCCGGAGGCGTCCTGGGCGGTCAAGTCTCGGCCACCGCGCGCAGCGCAGGCACCATCGGACAACTGTCGGTGCCCCCCTCCTGGGCCACACCCCAGGCCACCGTCGCCGCCAAAACATTCCAGGCCGCCACCCCCCTGAGCACACTGCCCACCAGCGACGCCGCACCCGCAGCCATGCCCGGCCTACCCGGAATGCCCTCCGCCGCAACCGGACGCGCCGGCGTCATACCCCGATACGGACTCAAAATGACCGTAATGTCACGCCCACTGGCGGGAGGATAAACCGGCTCCGACCGAAATTCGAGAGTCCGAAACGATGGGATTCAAACGAAGCAATTCATTTAATAGCATAACACCAGGACAAATTTGGCACCGGAAGCCGAAAGTTCCTATCGATTATATGAAATGGAAACCGTGAGCGAACCACCCCTTTGGCTGCTTTTACTACTGGTTGTAGTAATCGGAATTCTAATCGCAGTGAGTAGCGTATGGCTAGCAAATCGCGTTCTCGCCGCGGTTGCCGATGAACACAATTCGAAGATTTCGCCCTTCATTACCGTTGTCGGACTGATTTATGGCGCCCTACTTGGATTTATCATTGTCGTCGCCTGGCAACAGTTCTCCTCAGCCGAGGTCACCGTCGCTACCGAAGCATCCACGCTAACCACGATGTACAGACAGACGGTCGCCATGCCAGAACCCGAACAAACTCAGATAAAACAACTATTGCGACAGTACACCAGCGCAGTGATGGGTTCCGAATGGGCTCAGCAAGGTAGTGGCGAGGCCAGCGACAGCGCACGAGCTGCGATTACTGGCATGTACCGCATCGTGGGAAGTCAGCAGCCTAGCGTCGAATCCAGCCCAATCCATCCGGCATTTATTAACGAGTTGACACAGCTAGGGTCTAACCGCACCATGCGGATCGTTAATGCTAAGCCGCGAATACCCACGCTCCTATGGAGTGTCCTGATATCAGGTGGAGTTGTACTGGTGGCACTCACGGGTTTCTTGCGTCTCGGAAACACCATGGGCCATGTGATTGTGACCAGCGTGACCGCAATCCTACTTGGCCTGCTGCTATCGATCGCGTTTTCCCTCGACCATCCTTTTAGATCCGACGGAGGGATTACGCCGGCACCATTTCAGCATTCACTGGCGACCTTCGACGCAGTTGACCGGGGGACATAACCGGGCCAGCCGGGTCAAGTCCAGGGACTGGTATGTGACGTCGTCGTGTGATTCTTGGTGATTTAGGCGGTCAGTTCCGCTGTGGTTGCCTCCTGTTCTGGCGGGGTGTCGGTGGTGACCCGTGATTTGCTGAGGATCTCGAGGCCGAGGAAGCGGCGGGATTCGGCCCATTCGTCGTGTTGTTCGGCCAGGACCGCGCCGACGAGGCGGATCAGGGCGTTGCGGTCGGGCAAGATTCCAACGACGTCGGTACGGCGCTTGATTTCTTTGTTGACCCGCTCGATCGCTATCTGGAGCCCTGTGATCGAGACGAGATGTGACTGGCGGTTTGCGTCGCGGACGGTGTCGCCGATGCAGCGGTGGCCCATGAGTCCTCGCTCACTCGTGACCACGGTTCGTCTGTCAGCTAACCCGGTTGTGGGACCCATCCCAGTTTCATGCATACCTTCCTCTGACGGCTCCACCGAGTTAGTCCAGAGTTATCCCGGATGTCTCCGCAAAGACCCAGAATGTCTAAGCGGGGGGTCCGCAGGTGCGGCCCCGGATCAGCTCGGTATCGAGCAGCTCGACGACGGGCAGACCGGACCGCGGCGGCCGCTGCAACAGTTCACCGGCACGTCTGCCCTTCTGCAGACTCGGCTGAGACACCGTGGTGAGCCCGCGGCTGATCGCTTCCGGCACGCCGTCGAACCCGGTGACCGTCATCTGCCCCGGCACGTAAATCCCATGTCCGCGAAGGTAATCCATGGCCGACAGCGCCAAGATGTCGGCGGTGCACATCAGCGCGGTGATTCGCGGGTTGGCCGTCAGCGCCACCTTGGCGGCATCGCCGCCCGACGTCGGCAGGTGTTCGTCGCTTTCCACCACGGTCAGCGAATCCGGATCGGCGCCGGCGGCCGTCATCGCATCCCAGACGCCCATGATGCGCTCGCGCTGCACGTCGAAAGCCGGCGACTGCAGCCGCTCCGCGTCGACCAGGCCCTGGCGCCGGTCGTGGCCCAGCCGCATCGTCAGCAGCCCGATGTCGCGATGTCCCAGCCCGAGAACGTAGTCGGCGATCTTGCGCATCGCTGCCCGGTCGTCGATGCCGACCCGGGACACTGCCGCAAGGTGCTTCGGCTGGTCCACCACCACAACCGGCAACCGCCGCTGCAGGACCACCTGCAGATAAGGGTCGTCGTCGCATACCGAATACACCACGAAGCCGTCGACCCCGGCGCTGAGCACGGCGGTGGTGCCGTCCTGCAGGCTGCGGCTGGGCCCGACCGCGACCAGTAGCAGGCCCTGACCCAGCTCCTCGCACGATTGCGCCACCCCGGCAACGAAATCCCGCGCCGCCGGGTCGGAGAAGAAGTAGGTCAACGGCTCGGCCATCACCAAGCCGACGGCTCCGGCTTTGCGGGTCCGTAGCGATCGCGCCACCGGGTCGGGTCCGGCGTAACCCATCCGCTTGGCCGTGGCCAGCACCCGCTCCCGCAGTTCGGTGGAAAGCTGATCCGGCCGGTTGAACGCATTCGAAATGGTCGTGCGCGACACCTTCAGCTCAGCAGCCAGTGACGCCAGAGTCGCCCGCCGGCGAGGTGTGGGGCCCACGTTCGGTGAGGCTACAGCGGGTCCGTCGGCGCGGCTACGCGGCGGTTTCGCCGTGGGTTCGCGCGGCCGCGACGTCCCGGCTTTCATGCTGGTCGCACCTGGTCCCGAGGCGGCCGGCACGGCGCCGGCACCGCCAGGGTCAGGCATCGCAAGGTTCGCAGGAGGAAGCAGGCAGTGCGCCAGCAGATGGCCGCGCCCGCCGCGCCGGCGCCAGGGCGCGGCGGCAGTCCACATCGCCGAGCAAATCGCGGCGACGGCCGCTCGACACCGACCGGACCCCGCCGACCACCCGGGCGCCGGCATCCCGCAATAAGCTGGGCAGGTGGCTTCCATCGACCTCAACGCCGACCTCGGTGAAGGATTCGGCGCCTGGCAGCTGGGTGATGACGCCGCCATGCTCGAGATCGTCACCAGCGCCAACGTGGCGTGCGGCTTCCACGCCGGAGACCCGGCCGGACTGCTGCGGGTCTGCCGGTCGGCCGCCGAGCGCGGCGTGCGCATCGGAGCCCAGGTCGGCTACCACGACCTGTCCGGGTTCGGCAGGCGCTTCATCGACGTCGACCCCGAGGACCTGCTTGCCGAAGTCGTGTATCAGATCGGCGCGCTGCAGGCCATCGCCCAGGCCGGCGGCTCAGCGGTGTCCTACGTCAAACCCCATGGCGCCCTGTACAACACGATCGTCACCCACCGCGAGCAGGCAGCTGCCGTGGCGGCGGCGGTGCGCATGGTCGACCCGGCGCTGCCGGTGCTGGGTATGACCGGTTCGGTGTTCTTCGAAGAGGCCGGCCGTCTCGGCCTGCGCACGGTGGCCGAGGCGTTCGCCGATCGCGCCTACCGGTCCGACGGGCAACTGCTGTCCCGCCGGGAACCCGGTGCGGTACTGGCCGACCCCAAGGCGATCGCCGAGCGCGCGGTCGCCATGGTGGCCACCGGCGCAGTCACCGCGGTCGACGGCACACCCGTGCCCATCACCGTGGAATCGCTTTGCGTGCACGGGGATTCGCCGGGCGCGGTGCAGATTGCGACCGCGGTGCGGGAGCGGTTGGCGGCCTCCGGCGCCGAGATCAAGGCGTTCTGCTGATGCGACTGAAACTTGGGCGTCCCGACCTGGCCCGCTATTCCGGCCGATTCAGTGTCCCTGCGGCCCAAACTGATTCGCCGTTGTCGGTGCTCTGGATGGGCGTGAGCACGCTGCTGCTCGACGACGGCTCGTCGGCGTTGATGACCGACGGCTACTTCTCCCGGCCCACCCTGGCGCAGGTGGCCGCGGGCAAGGTGGCGCCGTCGCCGGCGCGGGTGGTCGGCTGCCTGGCCCGCGCCAAGGTGTCGCGGCTTGCGGCCGTCATCCCGGTGCACACCCACATCGACCACGCGATGGATTCCGCACTCGTGGCCGACCGCACCGGCGCGCAGCTGGTCGGGGGCGAGTCTGCGGCCAATGTCGGGCGCGGCTACGGCCTGGCCGAAGACCGGCTGGTGGTCGCGGTCCCCGGGCAGCCGATCGAGCTGGGTGCCTACGACGTCACGCTGGTCGAGTCGCACCACTGCCCGCCGGACCGATTTCCCGGGGTGATCGCCGCGCCGGTGGTGCCGCCGGTGCGGGCGTCGGCCTACCGCTGCGGTGAAGCATGGTCGACGCTGGTGCGCCACCGCTCGTCGGGTCGGCGGCTGTTGATCCAGGGCAGCGCCGGTTTCGTCAAGGGCGCGCTCGACGGGTACCGGGCCGAGGTCGTCTACCTCGGTGTCGGCCAATTGGGCCTGCAACCGCGGTCCTATCTGGTCGACTACTGGACCGAGGTGGTGCGCGCGGTCGGCGCCCGCCGGGTGATCCTGGTCCACTGGGACGACTTCTTCCGTCCTTTGTCAAAACCGTTGCGTGCCATACCATATGCGGCCGACGACCTGGACGTGTCGATGCGCGTCCTCGACGAGCTGGCCGCCGCGGACGGCATCTCGTTACAGCTGCCGACGGTGTGGCGGCGCGAGGACCCGTGGGTCTGACGCGTAACCTGCCGTCGCGGCCGTTTCCGGCATGGCGACCAGATAGAGCGCAAAGCCCGCGCCCGCGATGGCGCCCAGTGCCATGAACGCCACGTCGTAACCGGCGGCGACCACGATCCTGCCGGCAACCAAATTCGACAACGCGGCACCGACTCCCCACGCGGTGGTTATCGCCCCCAGGCTGACATTGAACCGGCCGGTTCCATGCGTGACGTCCTGGACGACGAGGGGAAACAGTGCGCCGAAAATGCCGGCTCCCACACCGTCGAGAAGCTGCACACCGACAAGCCAGTACGAGTTGTCCCACAGTGGGTACAGGAACGCGCGGACGGTCAACACCGCGAAGCCGGCCAGGAATATCGGCTTGCGTCCCCAGGCGTCGGCCTTGAGCCCGACGACATATGCGACGGGCACCATGACAACCTGCGCGGCGACGATGCACGCCGACATCAGCGCCGTCCCGACCTGCTTGTTGTGCAGCGCCAGCTTCTGGCCTACCAGCGGCAGCAAGGCCGCGTTGGCGAAATGGAAGGTGAAGACGACCACGGCAAAGATCATCAGTCTCCGGGCGTGCAGCAGCACCGAGAATCCGGACGGCTGCGCGTGCTGTGTCCCGATAGCCCGATCCAGACCGCGGGCCACGTCGTTGTCAATCGCGTCGGGCGGGACCCGCAGCGTTGCCCCGATGCTGATCACCGCCATGGCGGCCAGTAGCCAGAACACCACTACCGGGCCGAACACGTAAGCGAGACCGCCGGCTGCGGCGGCTGCCGCCGCGGTACCGGCATGCCGGAACGATTCGTTACGACCAATCCGCCGGGACAACATCCGCGGCCCGACAATGCCGAGTGTTATCGCCGCCAATGCCGGATTGAAGATGGAGCCGGCGATCCCGGTAACGGCTTGCAGGAATGAGATCGAGTAGAAGCCGGCGAACAGCGGCATTGCCAATGCCGCTGCGGCGACCGACACCGCGCCGACGATGACCAACGCGCGTTTCGCGATGGTCCGGTCCACCACCGCGCCAACCGGCGTTTGCGCTACGACTCCGGCGAGACCGCCGACGGCCATGACGAACCCGATGGAGGCCTGATCCCAGTGGTGGGTCAGCAGCAGATAGATCGAGAGATAGGGACCTAAGCCATCGCGGACATCGGCCAGCGAAAACGCCAATAGGTCCAAAGCGTGCGCGGTTCGTCGGGGGAGCGGATCATCGGTGCTCGGATCGGTCATTGACGATTCCGTTCCCCCCGGGCGGTAACGGGGACCCGCCCGTCGACTCCACGTTAGTCAAAGCTCAGCGGCCCACCGGGGGAGGGCACACCGTGGTGTGTCTGGATGGCGCTGACGGCCGCTCCGCTCACAGCGGGTAGTATCCGCTGAGATCGCCTCCTGGTAGACGGCGCGCTTGCCAACAGAGCACGCGGCGCAGTTGCTCAAGCTCCGTCCAGTTCGTCACCAGTCCGCCAATAGCCGCCGATAGCCGCCGATAGGTAGCCATGCCGCTGACAACGTCGCCGCGCCGATGCGGACCGTTGGCAGGCTGGACGGTGACCGCGTGCGACCGTCGCCGACTGGGTGATGGCGTGATAACCCTTGTGCCTGAAGGTTTTTGAAACGTTGACTCTTGTCGTAGCGCTGCTGCTGCTTGCTGTGGTCCTCGGTTTCGCGGTCGCCCGTCCGCGCGGCTGGCCCGAGGCGCTGGCGGCGGTCCCGGCGGCCGTCATCCTGATCGGGATCGGCGCGATTTCGCTACAGCAGGCGGCCGCCCAGGTGGCGGGGCTGGCACGGGTAGTCGCATTCCTGGGTGCCGTACTGGTACTGGCCAAGCTGTGCGACGACGAGGGCCTGTTCGAAGCCGCAGGTGCGGCGATGGCGCGGACGAGCACCGGTTCGGTCGGGCTGCTGCGGCACGTGTTCGTCATTGCCGCAGTCATCACCGCGGTGCTCAGCCTGGATGCCACCGTGGTGTTGCTGACACCGGTGGTGCTGGCCGTCGTGCGGCGGCTGCGACCGCCGGTGCGCCCATATGCCTACGCCACCGCGCACCTGGCCAACGCCGCGTCGCTGCTGCTGCCGGTGTCGAACCTGACGAATCTGCTCGCCTACCACGTCGCCGGGATTTCGTTCATCAAGTTCACGCTGGTGATGGGGCTGCCGTGGCTGGCCGCGGTGGCGGCGGTCTACGCGGTGTTCCGGTGGTTCTTCGCCCGGGACCTGCGCGTTGCGCCGGATCCCGAGCAACTCGGGCCGCCGCCGCAGCCACCGGTGTTCGTGTTGGTGGTCGTGGCGCTGACCCTGGCCGGGTTCGTGATCGCCGAGGCGGCGGGGGTGGCGCCGGCGTGGGCCGCATTGGCCGGCGCGTCGCTACTGGCGCTGCGCAGCCTCGGCCGTAGGCACACGTCGATGACGGAGATCGTGCGCTCGGCCAACGTGGCATTCCTGGTCTTCGTGCTGGCGCTGGGCGTCGTCGTGCAGGCGGTGATGCTCAACGGCGTGGGTACCGCCATGTCTGCGGTGCTGCCGTCGGGTTCTGGGTTGCCGGCGTTGCTCGGTATCGCGGCGGTGGCCGCCGCGCTTGCCAACATGGTCAACAACCTTCCGGCGACCCTGGTGTTGCTGCCGCTGGTCGGGGCCAGCGGGCCGGCCGCGGTGCTGGCCGTGCTGATCGGGGTCAACATCGGCCCCAACCTGACCTACGTCGGTTCACTGTCCAACCTGCTGTGGCGACGGGTGCTGCGCAGTCACCACGTCGAGGCCGGCGTCGGCGAATACACCCGTCTGGGGCTGTGCACGGTACCCACCGCGCTGCTGGCGGCGGTGCTTGCGCTGTGGGCGAGCGTGCAGCTGTTCGGTGTCTGACTTCTGATGAACTGCAAATCGCATATCGGCAGACGCACGAACGTGGTCGGGTGCCGATTCCGCCGACACGCCATACTGGATGGCATGCCGCAGCCGCGTCCGGCCAGATACCTACTGCGCGCCAAGGATTTCGTCGACGCACGCTACGCCGAACCGATCACGGTCGATGACATGGCCGCGGCGGCCGGGCTGTCACGCGCTCACTTCAGTCGCATGTTCACCCGGACATTCGGGGAATCTCCCCGCGCCTAACTGCAGACCCGGCGGCTCGAGCGGGCCGCGGCGCTGCTGCGCTACACCGACAGGTCAATCGCGGAGGTCTGCGTCATGGTCGGTCTGCAGAGCGTCGGCTCCTTCACCAGCAGCTTCGCCCGGGTAGTACGGCAAGCCACCGGCCGCCTACCGCGCCAGCCTGCCACCGGCGGTGCTGCACGCCCGAGTGCCGCACTGCATCTTGCGGGCACATACTCGGCCGCCGGCCGACAGCCGGGTCGTGCCTCAAGACAGCACACGAGGAGAAGACGCCGGGCGCGATGACCACCTAGCGTCATCCCCATGTTGAAAATCGCAGGCGCCCAGCCTTGGGTACACGACAGGACGAGGCACTGAAATTCTGGACCGAGAAGGTCGGCATGGAAGTGCGCCAGGATGTTTCGCTGCCGGAGCTTGGCGGCTTCCGCTGGCTGACCGTCGGACCGCCCGGTCAAGATGACGTGTCAATCGTCTTGATGGACGTTCCCGGCCCGCCGATGCTGGATGAGGCCACCCGCCTACAAGTTCTCGATCTGACGGCAAAAGGCTTCGCCGGCACCGTGTTTCTCACCACCGACGACTGCCAGGCCAGTTACCGGGAGCTGCCGGCCCGTGGTGTCGAGTTCACCGAGCCGCCCGAACAGCGGCCGTACGGCATCGATTCCGGCTTCCGTGATCCGTCGGGCAACAGCATCCGACTGACCCAGTTGACGGACATGTCCGCCTGGGCGGCTAGCTGACTGCCCGCGTTCGGCTGATGGAGCCGCAGCACACCTCGCCGCAGCGGGTGCATCGACAATCGTCCACCCATGGCCCCGGTCGGCGATCTCATCGTTGCGGCCCAACAGATCTCGGGTGCCGGCGGGGTGGCGATCAGCACGACGTTCGATAACACCCGAGCTGTCCCTGGCGAGACGAGCCGCCCGCTGTGGCATCGCCACGGACTGATCGGATTACTCCGACCGGGTGCCGCCCACGCGATACGGTGAGGCGTGCTGCGGGTGTGTCTCGTGGTAGCTCCCGGCGATAGCTATTGACGAGGTGTCGGATGTCGTTTCTGATCGCAATTCCGGAGATGGTCGCAGCGGCGACCGACGAGGTCGCCCGAATCGGCTCGGCGCTTGCTACGGCCAATGCGGCGGCGGTCGTCCCCACCACCGGGATATCCGCCGCGGCCGCCGACGAGGTATCGACCGCGGTCGCAGCACTGTTTTCCGGCCACGCCCGGGCGTTTCAGGCGCTGACCACTCAGGCAGCGGTATTTCATGATCAGTTTGTCCAGGCCCTCGGCACCGGCGCGGCCTCGTACGCCGCCGCAGAAAGCGCAAACGCCGCCCTGCAGACCCTGGGACAGGACATCCTGGGCGTGATCAACGCTCCCACCCAGGCCGTTCTGGGACGCCCGCTGATCGGCAACGGCGCCAATGGCGCACCGGAGACCGGCCAAAACGGCGCGCCTGGGGGCATCTTGCTCGGCAACGGCGGCGCCGGCGGGTCCGGCAAGAGCGGCACCGGCCAACCCGGCGGCAGGGGCGGAGCCGGCGGGTTGCTGTTCGGCTACGGCGGAGCGGGCGGCGCGGGCGCTGCTTCCGATTCGGGTGTCGGCGGAACCGGCGGTCAGGGCGGTAACGCCGGTCTGGTCGGTGCCGGCGGCGCCGGCGGTACGGGCGGGCAGGGCATCACCGACGGGGGAACCGGCGGAATCGGTGGCCGCGGCGGCTTGCTGTTCGGCGCCGCCGGCGCGGGCGGCACCGGCGGAATCGGTCTCAACGACCACGGTGGGACCGGCGGACAGGGCGGTGCCGGCGGCCCGTTCGGCGGCGGCGGCGCCGGCGGCGCAGGTGGCGAGGGCAGCAGCCGCGGAGGTACCGGCGGGCAAGGCGGTGATGCTGGGCTGTTCGGCACGGCCGGCCCCGGCGGCGCCGGCGGGTTCAGCACCAACGGCAACGGCGGCGACGGCGGGACCGGCGGCAGCGGCGGGCTGTTCGGCTCCGCCGGGACCGGCGGGAACGGGGGGACCAGCGTGACCGCCGATGGAGGCAGCGGCGGCAGCGGCGGTGGCGGCGGCATCTTCAGTTCCGGTGGTACCGGCGGCACCGGCGGGGCCGGTCCGAGTCAACTCGGCGGGTTCGGCGGTAGTGGCGGCAGCGGCGGTCTCTTCAGTCCCGGCGGAGCCGGCGGCGCAGGCGGTTTCGGCGATCTCGGTGGGCTCGGCGGGTCCGGCGGGTTCGGCGGACTCATCGGCTCCGGTGGCGCCGGTGGCGCCGGCGGAGACGGCAACACCTCCGGAGGTAGTGGCGGGACCGGCGGAATGGCGTTGTTCATCGGTAGCGGCGGTAACGGCGGCGCGGGCGGAAATGCGGTGTCGATTGCGCCGACGGTCGGCGGCCAGGGCGGCAATGGCGGCAGCGCCGGACTGATCGGTAACGGCGGTAACGGCGGTAACGGCGGGTTCGCCAAGACTCCGGGTGCCGGCGGCGCCGGCGGCACGGGCGGACGGTTGCTGGGCCAGAACGGACTCAATGGTTTGACCTGACCACGCGCGGCGCCATCTCGCGTAGCACGGCCCGTCGTCTCGGCGCCCGCGAGCGGGGGGGAGGGACGCAACGCCCCCGAATCCTCGTGCCGCAACCTTTGCGTCTGGTCGTACCACTTGCCGGCGTGCGTCAGCTGGGCCTGCACCCGCCGCCCGGTCCGAATCGGACGGTCGACGCCAGTTCCTCACGCCAGTTCCCCACGTGACTGAATCCCCACCCGCTGGCAGGCCCGTCGGAATCCAAAGCGGCCCTAGCAGTTTCGGCTGAATCCCGCAGTGCGCCGAGACTGCGTCCGGGCACTCCGCGGCTCCGACCCGCTCAGCTGCGCCGGGACCGTGACGTACGCCTATGGCGTCGGAATACCGACCGGACGGCCCGACATGCAGACCTCGATCGCGTGATACCGGCGATGCGCGCAACTATCGAGGATGCGATCCGCAAAGGACAGCTGCTGACATGGGGCGTCATCGCGACGGGCGTGCTGGTGGAGACACCGCTGGAACGGGGTGCCCGCGCTGATGTTGCCGAAGCCGAGGCCGCAATCGAGCGATTGACGCCGGCCAGCGCCGACGCTGTGGCGAGTCGGGTGTCCGGGGGGCTAGGCCAGCCCCGCGGTGGGGGATGAAAATTGGTGCCGGCCGTTCGGCTGGGTAAGTGGTTGTTTGGCGGGCTGGTGGGGTCGAGGCGTGGGGGGTGTTTCGGTGGACCCCGTTGCGTCTGTGGTGCCGGTGAGCACGGCGAGCAGCTTGGGAGCGGAGAGTGCCCCGGTGGTTGTGCGGGGGCGGTGGATTGTTGCCTGTGCGCACGTGAGTGAGACTCCTGTTTGTTTGGCTCTCTCCGAAACACGCTCCACGACAATAACTCTGGGTGAAGGAGTGCCACTATGGAGGTGATACGTCCGCGGTGTGTGGGTATCGATGTCTCGACGAAGGACGCCACGGCGTGTATCCGGGTTCAGGGGCAGGGTCGGCGTGCCACGTCGACGACGGTGAGCACGTGGGGCTCGACCACCGCCGAGATCTTGGCGGTGGTCGAGCATCGGATCGCCGAGCAGGTCAGCTGCGTGGTGATCGAATCCACCTCGGAGTATGTGCGACATGAGGGTGCATGAGTGAAGCAGGAGGCACCGTTTGGAGGTTCGGCTGATGCCGTAGGTGTAGTACTCGGGCCAGTGCGTGAGGGCCTGTCTTCGCCTCGGCGTGCTCTGCGGGTGACTGCGGGGTGCGAAGCCCGGGGTAGAAGCCGAAGCGGTTCGCGTTCCATCCGTGGACCGTGGGCGAGGAGAAGACCGGCGGGAAGCGAACGCGCTTCCCGGCTGCGGGGCGGCATCCAGTCGTCGTGCGGTGATGGGTGAACGCGAGTGAACCCCTGATGACGCCTTGTGAAGGTGACCCCCGCCGATGGGATGTGTCAGCGGGGCCGTAGGGACCCGCCGCTGGAAAGCGGCGGGTGTCGGCCAGAGGATAGTCGCTGGTCGGGAGCGCATCACCGTCCCCGGGGTAAAGGGGGCACCCTGCCCGGTCGAATCTTGTTCATGCGCAACATGACAACCCTGTTGGGGTCCGGTGAATTCTGCCGGTAGGCCGACCGTGGGGAAGGTGCAACTCCCCGGCAGGCGCTGGATGACCCAAGAAGCCGATGCCGACACACCGAAAGGCAACGGGAAACCGGCAACCGCACGATTTGGCTCCTCCGCCAGATGGTAGCCGCATAACCGGTCGGATACGGGCGTGCTGCCCGGCCCGAAAGGGAGCTGACGTGGGTCGGGTGAGCCTGTGAAGACCAGATGATCGGAGACTCCAGAACCGATGGGCAAGTTGGACACCGTGACGGTGAACGGACCTGAGGACGAGATCATCGACTGGGACGCCGTGGATTGGCGCCAAGTCGAAGACGACGTACGGAGGCTGCGGCGACGAATCTTCACGGCGATGCAGGCGGGGGACCTCAAGCGGGTCCGTAATCTGCAGAAGCTGATGCTGGGTTCCCACGCAAACGCTCTGCTGAGTGTGCGGCGGGTCACCGAGCTCAACGCTGGCCGCAAGACGGCCGGGGTCGACGGCAGGGTCGTGCTCGCGGGATGGGAAAAGGCCGAGATGGCCACCTGGCTGCAGCGCGACACCAACGCGTGGAGACCTCGACCGGTCAAGCGGGTGTTCATTCCGAAGAGCAACGGAAAACGGCGCGGCCTCGGGATTCTCGTGATCGCCGATCGGGCGCTGCAAGCGCTCACGGTCAACGCGCTAGAACCCGAGTGGGAGGCCCGGTTCGAGTCCCGATCGTATGGGTTTCGGCCAGGCCGTAGCTGTCAGGACGCGATGCAGGCGATCTTCGTGACCGCTCGCGGTGCGACCTGCAAACGCGTGTGGGCGCTAGACGCCGATTTGGCCGCCGCGTTCGACCGCATCGATCATGCCCATCTTCTCGCACAGCTCGGCTCGTTCCCCGCGCGGGAATGATCGCGGCCTGGCTACGCGCGGGGGTGATCGATCAAGGTCGGTTCGCACCGACCGAGGACGGCAGCCCACAAGGCGGGGTGATCAGCCCGTTGCTGATCGTTGCCCTGCACGGAATGGAACAGGCCGCCGGAGTCCGCTATATCCGCACCGGCACCAACGCCGAAACGGCGCGGTCGGGCTCCCCGGTGCTGATCAGATACGCCGATGATCTGCTGGCCCTGTGCCACTCGCGGGAACACGCCCAACAGGTCAAGGCGCGGCTCACGGAGTGGCTGCGACCTCGGGGTCTGGTCTTCAACGAGGACAAGACCCGTATCGTGCACCTCGAGGACGGGGTGGATTTTCTGGGGTTCAACATCCGCCGCTACCGCCAACAGGCTGCTGATCAAACCCAGCAAGGCGGCCGTGAAACGGATCCGGGCACGGCTGACCACCGAGATGCGAGCACTGCGGGGCCACAACGCCCAGATGGTGCTCATCCGGCTCAACCCGATCATTCGGGGGTGGTCGGCCTACTACCGGCACTGCGTGTCGGCCCGGGTGTTCAATGCGCTGGACAATCACGTGTGGAAGCTCACCGACAAGTGGGCCAGATTCACCCATCCGCACAAGGGACGGCGCTGGATCGTGTCCCGTTACTTCGGCGCGTTCCACCCGTCCCGGCGCGACCTCTGGGTATTCGGTGACCGCGACACGGCGCCTACTGGTCAAGTTCGCCTGGACGGCGATCACCCGGCACACCCTGGTCAAGGGCTGGGCGTCCCCGGACGACCCTGCCTTGACCGACTACTGGGCGACCCGGCGCCGCCGCGGGAGACCCCCGCTGGGCCGGGCCCGGTCGAGACTGATCCGCATGCAGCGCGGACGCTGCCCGCTTTGCGGCCAGCTACTGCTGCACGCTGAGGTCGAGCCGCAAACACCCCGACGAGTGGGAGCAGTGGATCACTGCCACCGCCAAGGCGATCCGCCACCAGGCGATCATCGTCGATTCGGGGCCAGAGTCATTGGGTTATACCGCGTTCCGTCTCATTCACACACACTGCCGAGGCCGTCACCCAGACCGCATCGGCGTGTACCGTGCCGCCGGAGCCGATTCGGGTGTTGCGTGATCTGACCCGGGCGCGCACCTCCATCACCCGAGCGCGCACCAAAGAAATCCAGCGGCTGGAAAAGCCGCTCGAAGATGCCGGGATCAAACTGTCGGCGGTGGCCTCCAACATCGTCGGGGTCTCGGGGCGGGCGATGCTGGAGGCGTTGATCGGCGGGCAGCGTGATCCGGTGGTGCTCGCCGATCTGGCCAAACAGCGGCTCGCATTTTCGAGTGAGAAGATCCCCGCATCGACCGAGGCGTTGCGCGGGCCGTTTAGCGACCATCACGCGTTTATGGCTCGGCTGTATCTGGATCGCATCGACGCCCACGGCGCCGACATCGCCCGCCTTGAGGAGCGCATCGAGGAGGCGATCAAACCCTTTCAACCCGCCCGGGAATTGCTGATGAGTATCCCAGGCTTTTCCCACATCGTCGCCGATGTGTTTATCGCCGAGACCGGCGCGGACATGAGCGTGTTTCCCACCGCTGCCCATTTGGCGTCGTGGGCCGCGGTGGTGCCCGGCTGCAACGAATCGGCGGGCCGGCTCAAATCGGCCACCACCCGCCCCGGCAACCGCCACCTCAAAGCCGCTCTCGGGGTGGCCGCGCTGTCGGCAGCGCGTTCCAAAGACACCTACTACAACGCCCGCTACCGCCGCATCGCCGGCACCCACCGGCCCGCCACATCCCACCGCCGCAAAGCTCGCAGCCCGTCGGTGCCCGCCCTGATCGCCCTGGTCGCTGTCGAACACAGCATGCTCATTGACGCCTGGAACATGGTGGTCAACGGCGCCTTCTACCACGACCCCGGCGCCGACTACTCCACCCGACACCACCCTGGGCAAACCAAAGCAAAAGCCATCAAACAACTGCAGGCCCTTGGCTACACAGTCACTCTCGAACCCCTCACCCACGCCGCCCAACACCGGGGGCCCGCCACTCACCCGCTTCGGGTCACCGCATTTTCGAGTAAGACACAAAATCGCACTATTCCATGGGGATTCGGGCGATTCTACGTCTGCTCGCCGTGCTAAGTCCGGCGCTGGCGGGCGATTTCGGCGAGCACCACGCCGGCGGCCACCGAGGCATTCAGCGACTCCGCATGCCCGGCCATCGGGATGGACACCACCTCGTCGCAGTTCTGCCGCACCAGCCGCGACAGCCCTTTGCCCTCGGAGCCGACGACCACCACCAACGGGTCACTACCGTCCAGGTCGTCGACTGCGGTCTCACCGGCGGCATCCAGCCCGATAACCCGTAGCCCGCGGTCGGCCCAATCCTTCAGTGTCCTAGTGAGATTGGTCGCCCGTGCCACCGGAATGCGGGCGGCCGCGCCCGCGCTGGTACGCCATGCGACCGCCGTCACCGACGCCGATCTGCGCTGCGGGATCAGCACACCATGGCCACCGAAGGCCGCCACCGAGCGCACGATCGCGCCGAGGTTGCGCGGGTCGGAGATGTTGTCCAGCGCCACCAATAGCGCCGGCGGGGTGTCCATGGCTGCAGCGAGCAGATCGTCAGGGTGGGCGTACTGGTACGGCGGCACCTGCAATGCGATGCCCTGATGCAGGTGGTTGGCCGTCATCCGGTCCAGATCGGCACGCGGTACCTCGAGGATCGAGATCCGCGAATCAGCCGCCCGGGCAACGGATTCGGTCACCCGCTCGTCGGCCTCGGCGCCGAGCGCGACGTAGAGGGCGGTAGCCGGAACACCGGCCCGCAGGCATTCCAGCACGGGGTTACGGCCAAGCACCGTCTCGGCTTCGTCGATTCGACTCCGTACCGGACGGCGCGGCGCCGCCTTGGCCCGCTTTGCGGCGGGATGGTTGGGCCGCAGGTGCGCCGGCGGGGTGGGACCGCGGCCCTCCAGCCCGCGACGGCGCTGTCCGCCCGACCCGACAGGGGCGCCCTTCTTGGTGGCGGATTTGCGTACCGCTCCCCGGCGCTGCGAGTTTCCGGCCATCTACTTGCCGTCACCGCCCAGCGTCCACTGTGGCCCGTCGGCGGTGTCGGTGACCTCGATGCCGGCGTTCTTGAGGCGATCCCGAATCTGGTCGGCAAGTGCCCAGTTTCGCTGCTCGCGCGCCTTCTCGCGACTTTCCAGCTCGGCGTGTACCAGCACGTCGACGGCCGCCAGCGCAGCCGTTGTCTCGTCACGCGATTCCCAGCGTTCGTCGAGCGGGTCGCAGCCCAGGATGCCCATCATCGTGCGGATCGAACCGGCGCTTCGCAATGCGCCTTCATGGTCACCGGCGTCGAGTGCCCGGTTGCCTTCCGCACGGGCGTGGTGAATTTCGGCCAGCGCGATCGGAACCGACAGATCGTCGTCGAGCGCCTCGGCGAAACGCGGCGTCCAGTCGCCGGGCAGGACGGCACCCGCCCGGCTGCGCACCCGGTGCAGGAAATCCTCCACTCCGACATAGGCTTTGACGGCGTCCTGGAGGGCGGTGTCGGAAAACTCGAGCATTGACCGGTAGTGCGCGCTGCCCAGGTAGTAGCGCAGCTCGGGCGGCCGGACCCGCTGCAACATCGCCGGTATGGCCAGCACATTGCCCAACGACTTGCTCATTTTCTCCCCGCCCATCGTCACCCAGCCGTTGTGCAGCCAGTAGCGGGCGAACCCATCGCCGGCGGCGCGGCTCTGCGCGATCTCGTTCTCGTGATGCGGGAAGATCAAATCCATTCCGCCGCAATGGATGTCGAACTCTGATCCCAGGTAGGTACGGGCCATTGCCGAGCATTCCAGGTGCCAGCCGGGGCGGCCCCGGCCCCAGGGTGTCGGCCAGGACGGTTCTCCGGGTTTTTCGCCCTTCCACAGGGTGAAGTCGCGCTCGTCCCGCTTTCCGGTAGCTACCCCCTCGCCCTGGTGGACGTCGTCGATCCGGTGCCCAGATAGCTGGCCGTAATCCGGGTAGCTGAGCACGTCGAAGTAGACGTCCCCGTCGCCCGTATAGGCATGGCCCGTTTGAATCAGACGTTCCATCAATTCGATCATCTGGGTGATGTGCCCGGTGGCTCGCGGTTCCGCGGACGGCGGCATGACATCCAGGGCGTCGTAGGCGGCGGTAAACGCCCGTTCGTAGGTCGCCGCCCACTCCCACCACGGCCGGCCCGCGGCGGCCGCCTTGTTCAAAATTTTGTCGTCGATGTCAGTCACGTTGCGGATGAACGCGACATCGAAGCCGCGTGCGATCAGCCAGCGTCGCAGGATGTCGAAAGCCACGCCGCTGCGGACATGCCCGATGTGCGGCAGCCCCTGAACGGTGGCGCCGCACAGATAGATCGAAACGTGTCCGTCGCGCAGCGGAACAAAATCGCGCACGGCGCCGGCCGCCGTGTCATGGAGCCGCAAGCGGGCGCGATCGGTCACGACGTGCCAGCTTACTGCCTACAACCGCAACGGCTGCCCGGCCCTACTGGGCCGGGAACGGGTCGCGCAGCGAAATCACCAATGCCGTCGCGATGGCGGCCCGACCCTCGCCCCGTCCGGTCAGGCCGAGCCCATCGGTGGTGGTTGCCGACACCGATACCGGCGCATTGAGTAGCCGCGACATCACGGCCTGCGCCTCGAGACGGCGCCAACCGATCTTGGGCCGATTGGCGACCACCTGCACGGCCGCATTCCCCACCCGATACCCGTGCTGCGTGATCAGCTCGATGACATGGCGCAGCATGTTGGCCCCGCTAACACCTGCCCAGCGTGGATCGTCGACTCCGAACACGTCGCCGATGTCGCCCAGCCCGGCGGCCGACAGCACGGCGTCACACAACGCATGCGCCGCAACGTCACCGTCGGAGTGGCCGGCGCAGCCGTCGGCGCTCGGGAACAACAGGCCCACCAGCCAACATGGGCGTCCGGGCTCGATCGGGTGCACGTCGACACCCAAACCCACCCGCGGCAGTCCGTTCATCCGCGCACTACCGCCTGAGCCAACAACAGATCCAGGCGGTTGGTGATCTTGAACGCCAGCGGGTCACCCTCGACCACCTGAACCTGGCCGCCGATGTGTTCAACCAACGACGCGTCATCGGTGAAATCGGCGGTGCCGGCACGCTGGTAGGCACGCAGCAGCAGATCGCCGGCAAACCCCTGCGGGGTCTGCACTGCCCGCAGTCCCGCCCGTTCCGGGGTGCCCAAGACCACTCCGTTGGCGTCGACGGCCTTGATGGTGTCGGTAAGTGGTAGCGCGGGCACCACGGCGGCGTGGCCGGCCCGCAATGCGTTGACCACTCGCGCGACCAACGACGGTGGCGTCAACGCCCGCGCTGCGTCATGCACCAGCACAAACGACGGCTCCGAGGTCTCCAGCGCGGAGAGCGCCAGGCGCACGGTTTCGGTGCGGTTGACGCCGCCAGCAACGACCATGGCCTTGAGTCCGAGGATCAGCTTTGCTTCGTCGGTTCGATCCGGCGGGACCGCTACCACGACATTGTCGACGACCTTGGATTCCAGCAGACTCTCGACGGCGCGTTCGACCAGGGTCTGCCCGTCGAGTTGATAAAAGGCCTTGGGTACACCGACAGCCAGTCGCTCACCAGAACCCGCGGCCGGAACAATGGCGACTACGGGGCCGTTGCCTCCAGTCACCTAGAGTCTCGGGGTGTTCAGGACGCGGCGGCCAGGACCTCGTCGAGGATGGTCTCCGCTTTGGCGTCGTCGGTGCTCTCAGCCAGCGCCAGTTCCCCGACCAGAATCTGCCGAGCCTTGGCCAGCATCCGCTTCTCGCCTGCGGACAAACCCCGCTCCTGGTCCCGGCGCCACAGGTCACGCACCACCTCGGCGACCTTGTTCACGTCGCCGGAAGCCAGCTTTTCGAGGTTGGCCTTGTACCGGCGTGACCAGTTGGTGGGCTCTTCGGTGTGCGGGGCACGCAACACCTGGAAAACCTTGTCAAGGCCTTCTTGGCCGACGACGTCGCGGACTCCAACGTATTCAGCATTGTCAGCCGGCACACGAACAGTCAGGTCGCCCTGCGCCACTTTCAAGACGAGATACTCTTTTTGTTCCCCTTTGATGGTTCGGGTTTCGATCGCCTCTACTAACGCAGCACCGTGGTGTGGATAGACGACGGTGTCACCGACCTTGAAGATCATCTGATTTGAGCCCCTTTCGTCACTCCATGCTAACACGCCTCCCTGACACGTGCGGATCAACGGTGCAGGTCAGGGGCACCGCAGCTGAAGATTGGGGGTTGACAGGCGATGCAAGACGTGCATGGCGGAGCATATTTCCGCCGGTCGCTGCGATCTCAAGCTCGCTCTTGTGGGCCAGCCGATGGCACGCGCCTCGGCGGCGCCGCCGGCTCACGCCGGGTGCGACGGGCCCGGCCGACCAAGTCGGTGGAGCATGGTCACCGGGTCGGAGTGCTGGTCGACGCTGTCACGAGAGTTGAAGTAGCGCCGGTTCGGTTAACCAGAGGCGCCCGCCTGACCACCGGCGCCGTGGCTGCCCGCAATGCCTGCCGTTGCCGCGCCGCCGGCCCCGCCGCTACCGCCGGCACCACCGTTACCGCCCCCACCGCCGTCACCGCCGCCGCCGCCCATGCCCGGGTGGCCGTCTGGCGCGGGTTTTTTCCGTTCATGAACAAGCGGTAGGTGTCGCCGCCACCGCCGCCGTTGCCGCCACGTCCGCCACCCGCACCGTCGCCGCCCATGCCGCCTTTGTCGCCGGTGCCGCCAGCCCCGCCGTTACCCGACTCCCAGCCGCCCGCACCACCGGCACCGCCGGCACCACCGGCCCCGCCGGCAAAGGCGTGTGCACCTGCGCCGCCCCTGGTGCCGGCACCGCCATCCCCATCGGCGCCACCCTGGCCGCCGAAAGCTTGACCCGGAAACCCGGGAAAGGCTTCCGCCCCTCGGCTGATGGCGAAGCCGCCGCCGCCGTCGCCACCCCCACCACCCTTGGCGCCGAGGCCACCGGCTCCGGCGTTGCCGCCGTCGCCTCCCTGACGTGTGCTAAGCCCGGAATCGCTTCCACCGTCGCCGCCGTCGCCCCCCCCCAAAAAAAAATGCCCGCAGCGGTGCCACCGCCGACTACTTGGACAGCGTCGTTGCCGTCGAAACCGTCGCCCCCTCCGGCCGCCCCTTTGAACCCGCTGTCGGCCTGTCCGGCTTGGGGAAGTGCGACGGGGTTGACACCGTCTGATCCGGCGGCGCCGTTGCCGCCATTGCCCCCGGCCCCGCCCTCGCCGATCCGCCCGGCGTTGCCGCCGGTCCCACCGCGACCGCCGGTCCCGCCGGCCATTCCCGCGGCGACCGGAGTGGCGTCTCCGCCGGGCCCACCGGCCCCGCCGTTACCGCCGGCCTGGCCGCTGGCACCAGCGAGACCATCGCCGAAGTTGTGCGCGATCCCACTGCCACCACCGAGCCCGGCAGCCCCGCCGTAACCGCGATCACCGCCAGCACCGCCGCCGCCGCCCTTGCCACCGTTTGTGCCGTCAGCGCCGTCGCCACCGTCTCCGGCGTCTCTGCCAACCCCGCCATCGCCGCCATCGCCGCCCCGTCCACCGAAGCTGGTACAGCCCCCGCTCACCTGCCGGTATAGGCACCGGCGATGCCACCAACGTGAAGTCTTCGTGAAGTCGCCACCTAGATCGCGAATCGCGCCCGCCACCGACACCGGCGCTACCGTCGGCGGCAGCAACCTACTACTGTGCATAGTCGAATCGCTGTCAGCAGGCCGTCATGTGACCTGCCAAGCTCCGAACCCAGCAGGAGGCATTGAGTGAACCGCTTCAAGATCCGCCTCACCCTGGTGGGCCTGGTCGCACTGATTGCCGCACTGCTGAGCGCCTGCGGAACCGGTCAGATCTCGCAGACCGCGAATCAGGAGCCCGCCGTCAATGGAAACCGGCTGACCATCAACAACGTGCTGCTGCGCGACGTCCGGATCCAAGCCCTGCAGCGCAGCGGTGATTTCCTGCAGCCCGGCAGGACAGTGGACTTGGTGCTGGTGGCTGTCAACCAATCCCCGGATGTGGCGGATCGATTGGTGAGCATCGGCAGCGACATCGGCACCGTGACGATGACCGGTGATGCGCGGCTGCCGGCGGGCGGGATGCTGTTTGTCGGTACGCCGGATGGCCAGCTCGTCGCGCCGGGCCCGCTGGGATCGAATCAGGCGGCCCGCGCGAGCGTCGTCTTGACCAAACCCATCACGAACGGTTTGACCTACAGCTTCACCTTCAACTTCGAGAAGGCCGGCCAGGGCACGGTGATGGTGCCGATAGCGGCGCCGCTGACCGAGCCACACGAGCAAACGAGGGCTCCGGGCCGGCACTAGCGTTGCGCCGGGGCTGTCGTACCCGGCCGATACGGTCACGGCGTGGCCAATGTGCGTTCGCAATTCCGCTGCTCGGATTGTCGTCATCTCACCGCCAAATGGGTAGGACGGTGCCTGGAATGCGGCAGCTGGGGCACCGTCGAAGAGGTGTCGATACGCAACGGGGTCGGCGGCAGTGGTCGCCGGCTGGCGGTGCCGGCGTCGCGCGCAGTTCCGATCAGTTCGGTGCAGCCCAACGTGAACCGGCACCGCCCCACCGGCATCGACGAACTCGACCGGGTGCTGGGCGGCGGCGTGGTGCCGGGGTCGGTGGCGCTGCTGGCCGGCGAACCCGGTGTGGGCAAATCGACGCTGCTGCTCGAGGTCGCCCACCGCTGGGCGCAGTCGGGACAGCGCGCGCTGTACATCTCCGGCGAAGAGTCCGCCGGGCAGATCCGGCTGCGCGCCGATCGGATCGGCTGTAACGGCGAGCAGCTGTATCTGGCCGCCGAATCCGACGTGCATGCGGTATTGGGTCACATCGAGACGGTGCAGGCGGCGCTGGTCGTCATCGATTCGGTGCAGACGATGTCCACCAGCGTGGCCGACGGCGTAGCCGGCGGGGTGACCCAGGTGCGCGCGGTGACTGCCGCCCTGACCGCGGCGGCGAAGGCTCACGGGTTCGGGCTGATCCTGGTTGGTCACGTCACCAAGGAAGGGTCGATCGCCGGACCGCGCTCGCTGGAGCATCTCGTCGACGTGGTGCTGCATTTCGAAGGCAACCGCAACGGCGGGTTGCGGATGGTTCGCGGCATCAAGAACCGCTTCGGCGCCGCCGACGAGGTTGGGTGTTTCCTGTTGCACGACAACGGGATTGAAGGAATCGCCGACCCGTCGAACCTGTTCCTCGATCAACGGTCCGCTCCCGTGCCCGGTACCGCCATCACCGTGACACTCGACGGGAAGCGGCCGCTGATCGGGGAAGTCCAGGCGTTGCTGGCCACTCCGGTCGGCGGTTCGCCGCGACGGGCCGTCAGCGGGATCGACCACGCCCGGGCCGCGATGATCACCGCCGTGCTGGAAAAGCACGCGAGGCTGACCATCGCTGTCAACGACATCTACCTGTCCACGGTGGGAGGGATGCGATTGACCGATCCGTCGGCCGATCTGGCGGTGGCGATCGCGCTGGCCTCGGCGTACGCGAACCTGCCGCTGCCCACCACCGCGGTGATGATCGGCGAGGTCGGGCTGGCCGGCGACCTGCGGCCGGTCAACGGCATGGACCGGCGGCTGGCCGAGGCAATTCGTCAGGGATTCAACATCGCATTGATCCCGCCCGGTCGCGAAGCGGTGCCGGCGGGTCTGCGACCACTGCGCGCGCCCACGATAGTGGCGGCGCTCGAGCACATGATCGACATTGCCGACCACCGCACCAGCGCCCCCGAGAGCGTGTGTCGTCTGGACACTCATCCCTAAGTGGTCCCGCTCATAGCAGAATGCACGCTGTGACACGTCCGACCCTGCGTGAGGCCGTCGCCCGCCTGGCACCCGGCACCGGGCTACGGGACGGCCTGGAACGTATCCTGCGCGGCCGCACCGGCGCCCTGATCGTGCTCGGCTACGACGAGAATGTCGAGGCGATCTGCGACGGCGGCTTTTCCCTCGACGTCCGCTATGCCCCCACCCGGCTGCGCGAGCTGTGCAAAATGGACGGTGCCGTGGTGCTCTCCACCGACTGCAGCCGCATAGTACGGGCCAACGTGCAGTTGGTCCCGGATCCGTCGATACCGACAGACGAATCGGGCACGCGCCACCGCTCCGCGGAGCGATCCGCGATCCAGACCGGTTACCCGGTGATCTCGGTGAGCCACTCGATGAACATCGTGACGGTCTATGTCGGCGGTGACCGTCATGTGCTGACCGACTCGGCGACCATCCTGTCGCGGGCCAATCAGGCGATCGCGACGCTGGAACGCTACAAGACCAGGCTCGATGAGGTCAGCCGACAACTCTCCCGGGCCGAGATCGAAGACTTCGTCACGCTGCGCGACGTGATGACGGTGGTACAGCGGCTCGAGCTGGTCCGGCGAATCGGCCTGGTGATCGACTACGACGCCGTCGAACTCGGCACCGACGGGCGTCAGCTGCGGCTGCAGTTGGAGGAGCTGCTCGGCGGCAACGACACCGCCCGCGAGTTGATTGTCCGCGACTACCACGCCAACCCGGAACCGCCGACCAACGCCCAAATCCACGCCACCCTGGATGAGCTCGACGCACTCTCGGACACCGAGCTGCTCGATTTCACCGTGCTGGCAAAGGTTTTCGGCTATCCCACGACGGCGGAGGCACAGGACTCGGCGCTGAGCCCGCGGGGCTACCGCGCGATGGCGGTCATCCCGCGACTGCAATTCGCCCATGCCGATCTGCTGGTCCGTTCCTTCGGAACCCTGCAGGGCCTATTGGCAGCCAGCGCCGGTGATCTGCAATCTGTCGACGGTATCGGCGCGATGTGGGCCCGTCATGTGCGTGAGGGACTGTCACAGCTGGCCGAGTCGACCATCGCTGACCAGTAAGCCGACCAATAGGGTCGTTAACCGCCCTGAGCGGGCGGCGCCTCCGGCGGCGGCGCCACGGCCGGACCAGGTGCCGGCGGCGGCCCCGGCGGCTGCGGTGGCTGGTTCAACACGAACGGAACCGGAAGTGACCGGAGGTTGCCCAGCTGCACGACGAGGTTGTACGTACCGGGACCAATCGCCGGCCGCGGCAGCGGGCAATGCGGCGCCGACCCCATGCCGGTCCAGGTCACCGCAGTCGTCACCTGCTCCCCCGGGGTGAACATCTTGACCAGGGTCTCGTTGGAGGGTGCGCAGTCCAGGTTGGACCACAACCGCTTGTTGTCCAGCGAGTAGACGTATGCCGCCAGCACCGCGGCCCCGACGTCGCGTTTACAGGCCACCAGTCCGATGTTGGTGACCACCATGGTGAATTTCGGCTGGTCGCCGATGTAGTACTGGGGGGCGTTGGTCAGTCCCTTGACGGCGAGCGTGGAATCCGGGCAGTCGTCCCCCTCTTTCAGCACCGGCGGCGGTTGCACCGCGGCGGTGGGAGTCGGCATCTCCGGGTTTTGCCCCTGCGGAGCTGCCGGAGCGTTGGCGGCGCTTTGCCCGGCCGGTTCCGGCGCCTGCGGCGCGTTTGAACCCGGATGGCTTTGCGCAGAGCCCGGTTTCTCGGCACTGGCGGGTTTGGCGCCGGCAGTGTTACCGACGAAGGCGACGACGGCAGCCACCGCAATTCCGATCACCACGACCGCGATACCCAGGGCCAGTCCCCTGCGCCGCCAGTAGATCTCGGTAGGTAGCGGGCCACGCGGTTCCAGATCCAGCACATTCACACCGTAGGCCCAGGTCACGCCGACTTGCTTGACCTGCCTCGGCGTGTCGCGAGGTTAGCTGAGCCCCATCGGGGACGAAACGTGTTAGGGCGGCGGGATGTCAGCCTTCCTCGCCGATGTCGCCGACGTGGTCGCGCAACACCGCACGGCCGTCGGCGAGCTGGTACGTCAGGCCCACGATTGCCAGTGTGCCGGCAGCCACTCGCTTGGATATGGCCGTCGAACGGGCCATCAGCTGCGCCACCGTCTCGCGTATGTGCCGCTGCTCGAACTCATCGACACGCTGCAGACCGTCACGCCGGCCCAACAAAATGGACGGGGCCACCCGCTCCACCACATCGCGCACATAGCCCTCCGGCAAAGCTCCGCTGTCCAGTGCCGATAGGGCAGCATTCACCGCGCCACAGCTGTCGTGGCCGAGGACGACCACCAGCGGCACGTTCAGCACCGTCACCGCGTACTCAATGGAGCCCAGCACCGCCGAGTCGATGACGTGTCCGGCCGTGCGGACCACAAACATGTCGCCGAGGCCCTGGTCGAAAATGATCTCCGCGGCCACCCGGCTGTCCGCGCAGCCGAAGATCACGGCGGTCGGCTGCTGCCCAGCGGCAAGGCTGGCGCGATGCTCGACGCTTTGGCTGGGATGTTCGGGCTTGCCGGCAACGAATCGCTCGTTACCCTCTTTGAGTGCTTTCCACGCGGTTACCGGGTTGGTGTTGGGCATATCACGCATTCTGCCGTACTGGCCGGTGACCGCTTCGCAGCACATATCATCCGCCAATCTTCTTGCTTGGTACGAGCGATCGCGTCGCGACCTGCCGTGGCGCCGCCCAGACGTCAGTGCATGGCAGATTCTGGTGAGCGAGTTCATGCTGCAGCAGACTCCGGTGTCGCGGGTGCTGTCGATATGGCCCGACTGGGTGCGGCGCTGGCCCACCGCGTCGGCCACGGCCGCGGCGACTGCCGCCGATGTGCTGCGGGCCTGGGGGAAGCTGGGCTATCCGCGCCGGGCGAAGCGTTTGCACGAATGCGCGACCATTATCGCGCGGGACCACGGTGACGTGGTCCCCGACGACGTCGAAACCCTGTTGAGGCTGCCGGGTGTCGGCAGTTATACGGCACGCGCGGTGGCGTGCTTCGCGTACGGCCGGCGGGTGCCGGTGGTGGACACCAACGTGCGCCGGGTGGTGGCTCGTGCGGTGCACGGACGCGCCGATGCAGGCGCGCCGTCGGCCGCCCGGGACCACGCCGACGTGCTGGCGATACTGCCGAATGATGAAATGGCACCGTTGTTTTCGATGGCCGTCATGGAACTGGGCGCGACGGTATGCACCGCCCGCGCCCCGCGCTGCGGTTCGTGCCCGGTGAGCGGCTGCGCATGGCGGACCGCCGGATATCCCGCCGCGGATGGTCCGCCGCGACGTGTGCAGGCGTATGCGGGAACCGATCGACAGGTCCGCGGGCGGTTGCTAGATGTATTGCGCGCCAAGGATTCTCCAGCCACCCGCGCCGAGCTCGACGTGGCATGGCTGATCGATACCGCGCAGCGTGACCGTGCGCTGGATTCCTTGCTGGCCGACGGCCTGGTCGCAAAGACTGCCGATGGCCGATTCGCGTTGGCGGGCGAAGCGTAACCTCCCGATTGGCCTGGTTACCGTCACGGTGAAATTGGCTGAGGCCCTGAGGTTCCCAGCCATTGAGTCCGACATGTCGTGGGTCGGGCCAGTCATCCTCATCCAGGTACGACTGCGGGTCACCACCTAGGTGGGCCGACAACCGTTGATCGGACGGTTATCGATGCTCAGACGGGTTGGCTAGGGCTTATCGGCTGGGACGGCGAGCCCGCTCCTGAGACATAGATTACGAATTTTATTTCGTGATGTTTGACAGATGTATTGTGGATCGCGTAGTTTGCTTCGCATGAACTCCAGACGTACCGCCACCGGCACTGGCGGTGATGGCCGGTGAACGCCGTCCTCGTCGGTGCCTTGACGTTGCCCCTGCTCGCATCGCTGAGCGCGCTCCTGGCCGGTTCGCGGCTTCCACGCCTCGTCGGCCAATTGGGCGCCGCGGCCGCCGGCGTGGGCTTGGTTTCCGCATTGCTGATAGCGCTGCGGGTAGCGGTCGACGGCCCCATCTCGGTCACCCTGCGGTCAGCACACGGCACACTGATCGCCGAGCTGGGAGCCAACCGGCTCAGCGCACTGCTGCTGGTGTTGGTGTACGGAGTGAGCACGGTCGTACAGGTTTTCGCACTGCGCTACCTTGCCTGCGACCGGCGATCGGGGTGGTTCACCGCCGGTACCGGCCTGCTCACGGCGGCTTCCGCCGGCCTCATGACCTCGGGAACTCTGATCGGCCTGGCCGTTTCGTGGACCTTGGCCGGCACCGCGCTGTGTCTGCTGCAAGCCACCTACTGGGAGCTGCCTGCCGCCCGCGACGGAGTGCTGCGGACGGCGACCGCGTTCCTGCTGGGCGATCTAGCCCTGTGGTCGGCGGTCGGCTTGATCACGATGAAATGGGGCAACCTCAGGCTGTTCGACCTCGGACCCAACCAATACCAGGGCTGGTCACCGACCATGTCGGCGGCAGCGGGCCTGATCGTGGTGGCGGCTCTGTCGCGCTCGGCGCAGCTGCCCTTCCATCGTTGGCTGCCGGCCACCCTGGCTGCGCCCACACCCGTCTCGGCGCTGCTCCACGCCGGTGTCGTCAACGCCGGGGGTGTGCTGCTGGTGCGACTGAGCCCGATCGTCAGCGGATCGGCCATCGCCATGGGCCTGGCCTTCACCGCCGGGACGCTCAGCATGCTCTACGGCGGCGTCGTGATGCTCACCAAATCCGATATCAAGGGCTCGCTGGTGTATTCGACGATGGCCCAGATGGGCTTCATGATCTTGACCTGCGGACTGGGCCTGTCCGCAGCCGCGGTATTCCACCTGGTGGGCCACGGCTTTTACAAAGCCACCCTATTCCTGTCCTCCGGCTCGGCGATAGCCAAGCGGCGCCAAAAGGCCGCTCGGCCACCGGCGCCGACGCCGACCCGGGCCCGGTGGGCGGCAATCCATGCCGCGGCGCTGCTGCTGCCGGCCGCCGCGCTGTATGCGGCCAGCAGCATCGTACGACTGCCGAATGTCGAACACGGCTCGGCGCAGGTGCTGCTGGTCTTCACCTGGGCGACGGCCGCGGCGGCGCTGACGGGCTGGTTGGCGCGGAGCCCAGGCGCACGGGCCGCTCTCATCGGAGCCGTCGCCCTGCTCGTGGCGGCCATCGGATACGTCGCACTGGTCGGCGCGGTAACCGGATTCCTGGCTCCCGATCTGCCCGCGGTCACCGTACCGTCCGCCTCGACTGCCGGCATTGTCGTGGTTGCGGTCATCCTTGCCGCACCGACCCTGCTGCCCCGGGCCCCGGCCAACGGCTGGTTCGGCCGACTGCAGCGCGCCCTGTACGCCAAAGCGCTTGTCGCCGGCCATGTCCCGGCAACCCGTCCACAACAGACCCCGAACAGCCAACTGACAGGAGCGCTCCAGTGACAACCGTGGCCGACACCGTCTCGACCCAGACCCGCCGCGCACAGTTACGCAGCGACGTGAACCTGGCCGCCCGGGTGATACCGACCCACTACCCGCTGGAAACCTTTATCGCGGTCAATCCGCTGGCCGGGCTGGAGTCGATGCCCTTCGAGCAGGCGGTCCGCCGGGCCGGCGACCTCTACGGCAGCCCGGGCGTGCTGGCCGAGACGACGTTTCGCGAGCTGTACCGCGCCGGACGGATCACCGACGCGGACCTCGAGTCGACGCTGCGGCAGCGATACCCCACCCTGCTGGACGGCCAGCCCGTCCGGATGGGAACTCGCGTGGTGACACCTTCGGAATTGTTGCGCGGCGACTTGCTGCACGGCAGCCTGGCCCCCACGCCGTTGCGCCGCAACATGACTCGCAGCGAGCAGGCGGCCCCGACGGTGGCCGAGCAGGTCGACGCCCAGGCCGCCAAATGGTGCGCGGCCTTCTTTGGATCGACGGCTGCGGGCTGGTCGATGCCCGACCACCACAAGGGCTTCTACCACGCGTGGCGGATGTTGGCCTCCGGCGACCACAAGCTGAGCCGACGGGTGCGGGCCTCGCTACGCAAGCTACCCACCCGGGCCGACGACGCCGCGCTGCAGGCCCTGGACCTGTTGGGGGTATCCGAAGACGACCGCATCACCTATCTGCAAGCCCACTTGACGCGGCTTCCGGGATGGGCCGCCCACGTCCGCTGGTCGGCCGAGCGCGCCACCGGCGTGGATCTACTGGACTACCTCGCCATGCGGCTGACGTACGAGGCGATCCTGATGTCGCACAACAGTTTCAGCCCGACGGCCGAGCCGACGGCCAACCGGCCGAGCATTCCCTCGGCCCGCGACCGGGCTGCCGCGCTGGCCCGAGAATGGGGACTCGACAACACCGGCGACGTCGACTTGAGTGCTGCCGCAAGAGTCTTGTCGGCATTGCCGGTTACCGCCCGGCAGCTGGTGTGGCAGCAGGCCTACGAGGCGCACTATCGCGACGCCCTCCTACGAGCCCTGGCGGAAAACGCTGCGGCGCCAAGTACCGGGCGCGCGGCCGCCCAGATCGTGTGCTGCATCGACACTCGCTCCGAGGGGCTGCGCCGCCACATCGAATCCTTGGGCGAATACCAGACTTTCGGGTTCGCCGGCTTCTTCGCCGTCGCCATCCGGTTCACCGGCCTGCTCGGCGGAACACCCAACGACCTGTGCCCGGTGCTGATCCGCCCAGAGCATGAAGTTGTCGAAAGCCCGCTGCCGTCGGCCGCCGATGCGGCGCAGCGGGTGCGCAACGGCAGCCTGCTCATGGCCGGCGCCGAGGCGGCATTTCATGCCGCCAAGCAGGCGCTGATCGCCCCATTCGCGTTGGCCGAGGCGGCAGGCTGGGCCGCCGGTCCATGGGCCGCGGCCAAAACGCTGAGCCCGCTGGCCAGTGGCGAACTGCGGCGCCGCCTGCGGGACCGGCTGGCACCCCCGGCCCCTACCGTGCTGTCGATCAACGACACCGTCGCACTGGCCCACCGTGCCCTTTACGCACAAGTCGCACTCACCACCATGGGCCTCACGAAGCAATTCGCCCGGCTGGTGGTCCTGTGCGGGCACGGCAGCGTCACCGAGAACAACCCGTACCAGGCCGCCCTGGACTGTGGGGCCTGCGGCGGGCAGGCCGGCGGCCCCAATGCCCGCACCGCCGCCGCGATCCTCAACGCCACCGATGTCCGGGCCGAATTGGGCACCCTGGGGATCGCCATTCCCGACGACACCTGGTTCGTGGCGGCTCAGCACGACACCGCCACCGACCGCGTCACCGTGTTGGACCAGCACTTGATTCCCGACAGCCATGTATCGGACGTGCGCCGACTTGCCGCGGATCTCCGGATCGCCGGCGCCGAGCTCGCCGCCGAGCGCTGTTCCGGGCTTCCCGGTGGCCCTGCCGACCCCGACCCCGGGCGTGCGTCGCGCCACGTCGCGAACCGGTCGGTCGACTGGGCGCAGGTCTTTCCGGAGTGGGGCCTGGCCGGTAATGCGGCCTTCATCGTCGCCCCGCGCGCGCTCACCCGCGGCATCGACTTGCGGCGACGGGTGTTTCTGCACTCCTACGAAGCCGACGTCGACGCGGAGGGGGGCGCGCTGGAAACCATTCTCACCGCACCCATGGTGGTGGCTCAGTGGATCAACTGCCAGTACTACTTCTCCACGGTGGCGCCGGACATGTTCGGGGCCGGAACCAAGACCATCCACAACGTGGTCGGCGGCGTGGGTGTGCTCGCCGGACACGGCGGCGACCTGCAGCTGGGCCTGCCCCGACAGTCACTCACCGACGGCCGCTCATTCGGGCACGAGCCCATGCGCCTGCTGACCGTCGTGCAAGCGCCGCTGCAGCGCATCGACATGATCGTCGAGCGCAACCCCGTCCTGCAGCACCTGTTCGGCAACGACTGGGTGTGCCTGGTCGCCCGGGAAGGCCCCGACGACGGCTGGCAGCGCTGGACCCGCGGCGGTTGGCGGCGCTGGGAGAGCACAGTAACCGCCGACGACCCCTACCCCACCTACCAGGAGGTAATGCCATGCCAACCAACGGCTTGACCAAGATGACCAAGATCGAAGTAGTCGTCGCCGGAGAACACGCGCCCGCCGTACGAGATCAGTTCCACAGCGCGGGGGCAACGGGATTCACCAGCGTGTCCGGCGTCTCGGGGCTGGGCCATCACGGCTACCACCAGGGCCGGCTGCTCTTCAACCAACAGGCGGCGCTCGAGTTGCTCATCACCGTTGTCCCGGACGCCAAATCCGAACCATTGATCGCCGGGCTGCGCCGCCTGCTCGACGGCTCGCCCGGGGTCATGTTCGTCACCGACACCTACGTCAGCCGACCCGAGTACTTCAGCTAGACCCCGCTAGACCCACCCAGACCCCACCAAGACCCCACCAAGACCCCACCAAGACCCCACCAAGACCCCACCAAGAAAGGGAACCATCATGTCCAACCCGTCAATCGCCTGGCAGCGTCTGCAAGCCGGCAATCAACGCTTCTACGCCCCGTTGCGGTCAAGGCAGAAGGCCACCGCCAAGGACCACTCACCCGTCGCGGTGGTGTTCCGCTGTGCAGATGCCGACACGCCAAGCGAGGTGGTGCTCGGTCAAAGCTGGGGCTCACTCATTGACATCAGCACCTGGGGGCACGTCATCGACACGGGCGTGCTGGCCACCGTCGAGTACGCCGTCGGCACACTCAAGACACCGCTGATCGTCGTCCTCGGCCATGAAGACTGTGCCGCCATGGAGACCGCGCTGGCGGCCTGGAACAACGTCTCCATTCCGGAGGGCGCGGCCCGGGTAGTCGTCGAACAGGCGATATCGTCACTCGCCCGGCAGGACGCCGACATCAGCAGTGCCGACGAGCTGTCGGCCGCGCACGCGGTACACACCGGTGTCTCGCTACTGCACAAGTCGGCGGTGATCGCCAAGGCCGTCGACACCGGACAGACGGCGATCGTCTGTCTGGTCAGCAACGCCGAGGATGGCCGGTTGCGCACCTGCGCGACGTTCGGCCACGTGGACGACAGCGACTCGGCGCTGTTGGAGTGCGTCTAGTCCCCGGGGTGCTAGTCCGGCCGCGAGTTCGCGGCCGGACTAGCACCCCCGTCGAGGAGGAGCTCACGTGACCCGGCGCCACGGGTCCGGTGACACCGCAGAAGTTGCGGGGGAGCGCGTGCGGACGGGCAACTATGCCGGGGCAGTGATCGCGATGGGCACCATGCATGGCAAAACGCGCCAGGTGGCGCCGGCGTTCGCCGACACGCTTGGCGCGCATGTCATCGCGCCGGCCGGGATCGACACCGATCAGTTCGGCACCTTCACCGCAGAGGTGGCCAGACCCCTGACGCCGCTGGCGACGGCGACCGCGAAAGCGCGCCTGGGCATGTACGCCGGCGGCGTGCCCTACGGGCTGGCCAGCGAAGCCAGCTACGACACCTGGTTCGGCACGGTGGTGGTGCACGAGGAAATCCTGGTGTTCGTCGATGACACCCGCGACATCCAGGTTGCCGAGAGTGTCAACACACCGGGCTCGCCAGGGGTGCCGCAACTGGTCGACACCGCCGATCAGGCCGTTGCCGCAGCACGGCGGTTCGGCTTCCCGAGTCAAGCAGCCGTGGTCAGGGCCAACGTCAACGACGGCTGGCGCGTCATCGGTAAGGGGATCACCGACACGCGAATCCTGGTCAAAGCCGTCGCCGCCGCGGCGGCGGCCGGCGACAATCGCCAGGTGTGCGTGGAACCCGACTTGCGCGCACACCACAACCCCACCCGCCGAGACGTTCTGATCGCCCTGGCGCGGCGGCTCGCCCGGCGGCTGGCCACTCCCTGCCCGGAATGCGGATGCCCCGGTTACGGCAAAATCGGGGCACGGGCCGGGCTGCCATGCCAGGTATGCGGATGGCCCACCGCCGCGATCGCCGCCGACATCCACGGGTGTCCGGCATGCGAGCATCGCGACAGCGTCGCGCGCGCCGCGGCTGCCGCAGAGCCACACTGTTGTCCGCAATGCAATCCGTGACAAGCGCACGGCATTCGCACCCAGCCGACCGAACCCGTTGCCACCGCAGCTCAAGCACGACGTGCGGTCACGTCAGCGACGTAACCAACGGCACCGAAATATCGTATCGCCGGGCCCCCAACCTCACTCATAGCAAATTCATGTGAATTACTATTGATGAAAAATACTTCGTTATATATCTTTCGTATTAGACGACGAAGACTTGGAGGAAGGGCACATGGATCTCGACCGCATCACCAACCCTCTGCGGTTGGCCAAAGGCCCTCACCAGCCCGGAACTGGCACCGGCTGCGCCATGAACGTCATCTCATACATCAACGGCGACGCGAGGATCACCGACTACCCGGCGTGTTCGGCTCGCCCGTTGGCCGCTTTCGTCCAATCGTGCAATGACCTACTGGCCGGACCGGGCGGCTACCTGACGCCCGAAAACAGCATCATCGCCCTCGATCTCGGCTGGCAGACGGTGGGAACCGCCGCGGTTTCGTCGCGCGTGGTCCACGCCTGGGTAGCCGAGCTGTTGACCAGCCCGACCTGGGGAGTCGTCCAATACGCCAGAATCACCACGGTCAAGGCGATCTCCGATATCGCCGAACTGCACCGGCGCGTTTCGCGCGGCACTATGCCGACGCTCGCCAGTTGGCATGAAGCGCGCGACATCGCGATAGGCGAAGCAAGCACCTTGGTCCCCGCCTCGAACCCCGCCGGCTTCTATGCCTTGCAGGCGGCACATCAGTCGGCCGAGCTCATCGAAGGTCGCCGCCAAGCGAGCCTGGACGACGTCACCGGCAGCGCCCTGCGTGCCCACATGCTCGGTACCGGGATTGACTCACCGATCCGATACGCCCTGGTGACCTCCGAAGCGATTCAGTCATGGCGTCGCCTGGCCGGACTGCCCCAAGCCGCCCGGGCGCCGCGGCATCAGTCGGCAGGTGGCGCACTGGCACGAACCGATCGACACCTCGCCCGGACATCGGCATGATGCGCCGGGGCGGCGACGAGCGGTCACATCGACCGGGCGTTCACGGGGTGTTCAGGACAGCGCCGCAACAAGCTCGCCGACGGTATGACTGGCCTCGAGTGGGTGGCGTAGCCGACCCTGCGGATTGAGCTCATAGACGTTGCGACGACCAATCTTGGACTTGATGAGGTAGCCCTCGTCGGTCAGGTCGGTCAATATCGCTTGCACAGAACGCTCGGTGATGCCGATTCGCAGCGCCAGCTCGCGAGCGGTCAGGGGCTCGCCAGTCGACACGCACAGCAACACGTGTGCATGGTTCGTCAGGAAGGTCCAGGTACGGTCGGGAGCTTCGACAGCAGGCTGGGCGGCCGCGCTCCGTTTTTCGGCAACGTCCATGGCCCTATTATAGGCTGTTTGAAATTCACGTAAACCACTTCGCTAATCGACCATCGGCTGACGGGCGTCCCGGAGCTGCTCATTTGGTGGAGAACTCTCGCATCTAGCGGGGTACGCCGACCCGCCCGCGCCTGGCCGAGTTACGTCGATGCCGTCCGAGGACCGGGTCAAGCTTCAAGCGTTGTGAAGTGCTGGATTTTTTCGGCGCACGACGGCGTGGCCTGGCGCCGGGTGTGTTTCGGCCGCGCGGGTCAAAGTGGCACAACACGGGTTGGTCGGCGGCGGACATATCTACGGCACGCCATCTCCATCGGCGTCGGCTCAGCCGGCAGCGATCTCGCCAAAAAAAGATTCGACCGCGTGGCGATACACCAGCGGCGCTTCGTCGTGCACCAGATGACCCGCTTCAGGAACCTTTAAATACGTTGTTGGACCGCCTCTTTCAGCCATCTCGCGCATCTGCCCGGGCGGTGTGACCGAGTTGCCGGCCTCGATCAGCAGTGCCGGGGCCCGTACCGCGCGCCACTGCGCCCAGTAGTCGCGGGTGCCCCACTCGGCGGCGATCTCGATCCACCGTGAGGTATGTCCATGCAGCCGCCAACCGGTGGCGGTGCGGTCGAAGGCCTCCAGAAAGTACTGACCGGCGACCGGGCCGAACGCGGCGAAAACTTGCTCCGCAGAGGCGAATTCGACCGGAAGCGCATGCAGCCACGGCTCCCACGGGCCGGTGGTGCGGCCAACGAAGTCCGGTGCCATGTCCTCGACCACCAACGCCGAAGCCAAATCCGGACGCTGCGCGGCCAAACACCACGAATGCAAAGCACCCATCGAATGCCCGACCAGCCGCGCCGGCACGCCCAGCGAAGCAACCGCGTCACCCAGGTCGGCCACGAAGCGTTCGGTGCTGATCGGGTACGGATCGTCGACGTCACGGCCTCGATGCCAGGGCGCGTCGTAGGTGTAGACGCTGCCCAGCCGGGTCAGCCAGGGCAGCTGACGTGACCACGTGCTACCCCGGCCCATCAACCCATGTACCAGGACCAGCGGTTGGCCCTGCCCGCCGCGATGGGTCAACAGATCGGTCGGCATGCGGGGCACGGTAACCTAGCGACATGCCAGTGGTGAAGATCAACGCAATCGAGGTGCCTGCCGGCGCTGGCCCCGAACTGGAGAAGCGTTTCGCCCACCGCGCGCATGCGGTGGAGAATTCTCCCGGTTTCCTCGGCTTTCAGCTGCTGCGTCCGGTCAAGGGCGAAGACCGCTACTTCGTGGTGACACACTGGGAGTCCGATGAAGCATTCCAGGCCTGGGCGAACGGGCCGGCCATCGAAGCACATGCCGGCCACCGGGCGAACCCCGTGGCGACGGGCGCTTCGCTCCTGGAATTCGAGGTTGTACTTGACGTTGCCGGGACTGGCGGAGCGAAATAGCCGGCAAGCCGCGCCGCGCCGTGCGTTGGCGTTGGGCGCCGCTGCCGCATTAGTGGTCACCCTGGCTCCCGGTTGCGCGCACTCGCCCACCCCAACCGCTAACGCAGCGGATCCAGGGCGCCGCATCGACACCAGAACGCCACCTGGCCTGCGCGCGCAGCAGTCCGTGGACATGCTCAACTCGGACTGGCCGATCGGCCCGGTGGGCGTCGGCACCCTGGCGACGCCCGGGCAAGTCGGCTCCGTCGCGCACACCATGGAAGAACTGTGGTGGGACCGCCCGTTCACCGTCGAGGGCGTAGCCATCGGCGCCAGCGTGGCCACACTGCATCTCATTTCGTCATACGGTGCGCGGCAAGACATTCGGATCCATACCGACGACCAGGGCCAGGTCGACCGGTTCGATCTCGAGACCCAGCCACCGTCGGTCAGCTCGTGGCGCGACGTCGACGCAGTGCTGGGCCGAACCGGCGCCCGCTATTCGTACCAAGTCGCCAAGGTGGCCAACGGGAACTGCGACCCGGTAGCGGGTACCAATACCCGCGAATCCTTGCCGCTTGCTTCGATTTTCAAGTTGTACGTGTTGCACGCCCTGGCGGACGCGGTGAAGGACGGCACGGTGTCCTGGGACGAAATGCTCACCGTGACCGCCAAGAGCAAAGCGGTGGGCTCGTCGGGCCTGGAACTGCCACCCGGGGCGCATGTTTCGGTTCGCACCGCCGCCGAGAAGATGATCGCCACCAGCGACAACATGGCCACCGACTTGCTGATCGAGCGGCTGGGCACCCACGCTATCGAGGAGGCGCTGGCAACCGCCGGCCATCACGATCCGGCCAGCATGACACCGTTTCCCACGATGTACGAGCTGTTCTCCGTCGGCTGGGGTCAACCGGATGTGCGTGACCAATGGAAGCACGCATCCCAGCAAGTCCGCGCTCAGTTACTGCAGCAGGCCAATGCCACGCCCTACCAGCCCGATCCGACGCGTGCCCACACTCCGGCCTCCACATACGGCGCGGAGTGGTACGGCAGCGCCGAGGACATCTGCCGGGTGCACCTGGCCCTGCAGGCCGACGCGGTTGGCCCGGCCGCGCCGGTCAGGCAGATCCTGTCCGCCGTTGCCGGTATCCAACTCGATCGCAACGAATGGCCCTACATCGGCGCGAAGGCCGGTGGCCTGCCGGGGGACCTGACCTTCAGCTGGTATGCCGAGGACAAGACCGGTCAGCCGTGGGTGGTGAGTTTCCAGCTGAACTGGCCCCGCGATCACGGACCGACGGTGACCGGATGGATGCTGGAGGTCGCCAAGCAGGCCTTCGCGCTGGTGGGTCCGCGATAGGCCGCTAGAGCCGCAGCGTCCAGCGATGCCCGCGCAAGTGCATAATAGTTCGGCCCACTGGTGCAATGTCGATGCGCCAGAACGATTTCGGTGGACCATCCAGAGCCACCAGGATCGCTGCTCGTATCACCGCGGGATGTGTCACCGCCACCGTGTTGTCGGTCAGCGACTGCAGCCATCCGGCGACCCGGCCGATCAGGTCGACGACGGACTCGCCGCCGTGGGGCGCCTGGGCGGGATCGGTCAGCCACGCCCGAAGGTCATGGTGGTCGACGTTCTCGAGGGTGGTGCCGCGCCAACGCCCGCAGTCAAGATCAGTCAGCCGGGGGTCCGTTGCGGCTTGTAGACCTAACAGCTCGGCGGTCTGAACGGCCCGCTGCTCTGGCGCTGCCAGCTGCGTGACATGCCCGATGTCGAGCCGCGCGGCGGCTTCGGCTTGCCGGCGGCCGATATCGTCGAGCGGCTCGTCAGCCGGAAACCGCCCGACCGCCATGGCATCGGTCATCGCGTGGGACACCAGGGTCAGCCTGGCGACGTGGCTCACCGGCGGGTCACGCGGGGATGCGCGCCGGCCGTCCCGTCCCGGCTTCCGCACCCAGCAGCCGCCCCGACAGCGTCGAAAAGACCACTCCGATGGTCGCCCACAACACCACCTGGGTGCCCAGCGATGCCAGCCTGAATTCGTAGAGAACCTCGGCCGGGAAACCGGGATAGATGATCGATCCGGCAGCGTCACGCATCGGCCCGGGTATTTCGTCGACTGTCGGCAACCCCAGCATGACCGCCGCAGTCGCCGCGATGTAGGCACCAACAGCAGCTAGCCCGGCGTTCCACGCGCCCAGCCGCGGAGCCAACCGGCCGCCCAACCACACGGCGGCCAGCGCCAGCGCCACCGACGCCAGCACCATGACCAGGTACCACAGGGTGCGTGAGCCAATCGTGTCCGACTGACCCACGGCCGGCGGGTTGGGCGGATACTTCACAAAGGGCACCAGGTACACCACGGTACCGGCGCTGGCTGCCAGACTGATCGAAAGTCTTTGCGGTCCAACGTTTCTGGTCCGAGAGTAGGCAACGCAGAACAGCACGGCAAACAACGCACCCATCGCGATGCCGAAAATCAGGACCCCGAAACCCAATCCGGCGCTGCCCTGCACGCCGCGGCTGAACAATTCGACACCGTGCTCGTGCACTCCCTGAGCGTGCGCCACTTCGGTGCGGCCGTCCTCGTATTCGATTGCGCGGCCGATGACGGGCTCGGCAAACACGCGAGCGAACGCAAACGCCAGCACGGCGCCCACCGCGCCGGCCAGAAGTCCGCGCGCTATCAGACGCTTCTCCATGGTGTCAGCCCTTGGCCGCTCAGTGGCAGGGGAAGCCGAGCAGGTGCCTTGCGTCGTGGAAGAACTCGTGCACGTGCGAGTCGCTGCCGAACAGCGACACCGCGCCCTGGTCGAAGCCGACGAAGTAGACGGCCAGCAACGCCAGGACGGCGGTGGCAGCCAACCACAGCGCGGCGCTTACCGCCGACACATCAACCGGCCGAGCGGGGGTTGCCTGGTAATTAGCCACGGGTGGACTCCTTCTGGGGATCTCGCGCCCCACGTCGGGTGCTGGTGACGGGCAATGGGTCTGACTATGTACAGTGGCGCGACCGTTCTGGACTCTCACCAGATTCCGTTGCCGTCGACGACACCGTCAGTGTAGACCGCCTCCGCCCGCGCGAGCAGACACTAAAGCCCCTCATTTTGGTACAAAATGGGGGCTTTAGTGCCGGCTCGCACTACTGGGTGACCGCTACTGCGCGGTCGGCCCGGGACTCCCGGCGCCCGGCGCTCCGGCCTTGGCCAGATCCGGCTCGGCCGGCGGCTTGCGGGTGCCGGTGAAGGTGAACACCGCATCCTCGCCGGCGCCTTCTCCGTCCCAGTTGTCCACGTCGACCGTGACGACCTGCCCCGGCCCGACCTCCTCGAAAAGGATCTTCTCGGACAACTGGTCCTCGATCTCGCGCTGGATGGTGCGCCGCAGCGGACGAGCACCCAGCACCGGGTCGAAGCCGCGCTTGGCCAACAGTGCCTTGGCCTTGTCGGTCAGCTCCATCGACATGTCCTTGGTCTTGAGCTGCTTGCCGACACGTTCGATCATCAGGTCGACCATCTGGATGATCTCGTCGCGGGTCAGCTGGTGGAAGACGATGATGTCGTCGATACGGTTGAGGAACTCGGGCCGGAAGTGCTTCTTGAGCTCGTCGTTGACCTTCTGCTTCATCCGCTCGTAATCGTTCTCCCCGCCACCCTTGGTGAAGCCCAGTCCGACCGGCTTGGAGATATCAGACGTGCCCAGGTTCGACGTGAAGATCAGCACGGTGTTCTTGAAGTCGACCGTGCGACCCTGCCCGTCGGTGAGCCGGCCGTCCTCGAGCACCTGCAACAGGCTGTTGTAGATCTCTTGGTGCGCCTTCTCGATCTCGTCGAACAGCACCACCGAGAACGGCTTGCGGCGCACCTTCTCGGTGAGCTGGCCGCCCTCCTCGTAGCCCACGTATCCCGGCGGGGCGCCGAACAGCCGCGAAGCGGTGAACCGGTCGTGGAACTCGCCCATGTCGATCTGGATGAGCGCGTCGTCGTCCCCGAACAGGAAGTTCGCCAGCGCCTTGGACAGCTCGGTCTTACCGACCCCGGACGGGCCGGCGAAGATGAACGAGCCCGACGGACGCTTGGGGTCTTTCAGCCCGGCCCGGGTACGCCGGATCGCCTTGGAGACGGCCTTGACGGCGTCGACCTGTCCGATGATCCGCTTGTGGATCTCGTCCTCCATGCGTAGCAGCCGAGTGGTCTCGGCCTCGGTGAGCTTGAACACCGGGATGCCGGTCCAGTTGCCCAGCACCTCGGCGATCTCGTTGTCGTCCACCTCGGCGACCACGTCCATGTCGCCCGAGCGCCACTGCTTCTCCCGCTCGGCCCGCTGGGCGACCAGTTGCTTCTCCCGGTCCCGCAGGCTCGCCGCCTTCTCGAAGTCCTGCGCATCGATCGCCGATTCCTTCTCCCGGCGCGCGTCGGCGATCTTCTCGTCGAACTCACGCAGGTCCGGCGGCGCGGTCATCCGGCGGATCCGCATGCGCGCACCCGCCTCGTCGATCAGGTCTATAGCCTTGTCCGGCAGGAACCGGTCGTTGATGTAGCGGTCGGCCAGGGTGGCCGCGGCGACGATCGCAGAGTCGCTGATCGACACCCGGTGGTGGGCCTCATAGCGGTCGCGCAGACCCTTGAGTATCTCGATGGTGTGCGCCACCGTCGGCTCACCCACCTGGACCGGCTGGAAGCGGCGTTCCAGCGCGGCGTCCTTCTCGATGTACTTGCGGTACTCGTCGAGCGTGGTGGCGCCGATCGTTTGAAGTTCACCCCTGGCGAGCTTCGGTTTCAGAATGCTGGCCGCGTCGATCGCGCCCTCGGCGGCGCCGGCACCCACCAGGGTGTGCAGCTCGTCGATGAACAGAATGATGTCGCCGCGGGTGTTGATCTCCTTGAGCACCTTCTTCAGGCGTTCCTCGAAGTCGCCGCGGTACCGGCTGCCCGCCACCAACGAACCCAGGTCCAGGGTGTAGAGCTGCTTGTCCTTCAGCGTCTCGGGAACCTGGCCGTGCACGATGGCCTGGGCCAGGCCTTCGACGACGGCCGTCTTGCCGACGCCGGGCTCGCCGATCAGCACCGGGTTGTTCTTGGTGCGCCGGCTCAGCACCTGCATCACCCGCTCGATTTCCTTCTCGCGGCCGATGACCGGGTCCAGCTTGCCCTCCATGGCGGCGGCCGTCAGGTTGCGGCCGAACTGGTCGAGCACCAGCGAGGTGGACGGTGTGCCCGACTCGCCACCCCGGCCACCGGTGCCGGCCTCGGCGGCCTCCTTGCCTTGGTAGCCGGACAGCAGCTGGATCACCTGCTGACGCACCCGGGTCAGCTCGGCGCCCAGCTTCACCAGAACCTGAGCCGCTACACCCTCACCCTCGCGGATGAGGCCCAGCAGAATGTGCTCGGTGCCGATGTAGTTGTGGCCGAGTTGCAGCGCCTCACGCAAGCTCAGCTCGAGGACCTTCTTGGCGCGCGGAGTGAACGGGATGTGCCCGGACGGCGCCTGCTGCCCCTGGCCGATGATCTCTTCGACCTGGCTGCGGACCCCTTCCAGCGAGATACCCAGCGACTCCAGCGACTTGGCGGCTACGCCCTCGCCTTCGTGGATAAGACCCAACAGAATGTGCTCTGTGCCGATGTAGTTGTGGTTCAGCATCCGGGCCTCTTCTTGCGCCAGGACGACGACCCGGCGGGCACGGTCGGTAAATCGTTCGAACATCGGCGGTTACCTGCTCTCCTCATCGGTACTTTGGTCGGCCCCGAGCCGGTCCGGCTCGGCCCCGCGTACCTGCTGTCCACTGTAATGGTCGGCCCGCCAGGGTTCATAACCTTGCGGTGCCTCGCGGTTCCGGGACGCGGACCTATGTCCGCGTGGCGCCTCTTACTTCGGAACCGCACCACGTCAACGAGGAGAATCGCCGCGATGTTTCCGGCGCCGACCGGCGACGAGTTCGCCACCAGCGAAAGCGACACAACACCGGCGCCCCGGCTTGGAGCCTGGGCGCCGGTGTGTGAACGATTGCTAGGTTGCGGCGTGGAACGCGTCGATGACGTCAGCCGGGATGCGGCCACGAGTCGACACGTTGTGTCCATTGCGACGCGCCCATTCGCGGATCGCGGCGCTTTGTTCGCGATCGATCGCGCCGCGGCCACGCCCGGTGCCGGAACGCCCGCGCCGGCGACCGCCGACACGACGGCCGGCCTCAACCCATTGCTTCAAGTCACCGCGCAGTTTCGCGGCATTCTTAGAAGAAAGGTCAATCTCATAGGTCACCCCGTCAAGCCCGAATTCGACCGTTTCGTCGGCGGCGCCGGAACCGTCGAAATCGTCGACCAAGGTGACGGTTACTTTCTTCGCCATTGGCTTACCCTCGCGTTTCTTCCCGTGCAGTTACCGTGCAGGATGGATAGACTCCCCGGTCACTAATCTGCCATAAGAACGTGAAATACTCAATCTGGACACATCGGCGGGCAGTTCAGTTGGAGTGCGGTCGAACAATCGGGAACAAAACTGTCTCCCTAATTGACAGGCCGGTCAAAGCCATCAACAACCGATCGATACCCATTCCCGTTCCCGTGCACGGCGGCATCCCGTACTCCAGGGCTGCCAGAAAATCTTCGTCGAGCAACATCGCCTCGTCGTCGCCCGCGGCCGCGGCGCGTGCCTGGTCAGCGAGTCTATCCCGCTGTACCACCGGATCGTTTAATTCAGAGTACCCGGTGGCCAGTTCGACTCCGTGCAGGTAGAGGTCCCACTTCTCGGTTACTCCGGCGATACTGCGATGCTGGCGGGTCAATGGCGTTGTCTCTACCGGAAAATCCTTCACAAATGTGGGCGCGGTCAACGTGTTGCCCACGGTGTGCTCCCAGAGTTCCTCGACGAGTTTGCCGTGACGGTAGCCGCCCTTGTCCAGAATCTCTTCATCGAGTCGACGAGCGATCTCGCGTAACCGATCGACCGAGGTCTGCGGTGTGATCTCTTCGCCGAGTGCCGCCGACAGCGAGGAATACATCTGGATTGTCGCCCATTCTCCGTCGATGTCGTAGACACTGCCGTCGGGCATCGGAAGTTGTCGCGTGCCGATCGCCTCGTCGGCTACCTCTTGAATAAGCTGCCTGGTGACCACTGCGGAATCGTCATAGGTTCCATAGGTCTGGTAGGTCTCCAACATCGAGAATTCCGGGGAATGTGTAGAATCAGCTCCTTCGTTTCGGAACACCCGATTTAGTTCGAAGACCCTGTCGAAGCCGCCGACTATGCAACGCTTGAGGAACAGTTCCGGCGCGATGCGAAGGTAGAGGTCCATGTCAAGAGCGTTGGAGTGGGTGACGAACGGCCGGGCTGCCGCGCCGCCGGCCAGCGTCTGCAACATGGGCGTCTCAACCTCGACGAACCCCCGGCGTTCCAGCGCATTCCGTATCGCTCGGATGACGGCAATCCGCTGCCGGGCTACTCCCCGCGCCTGGGGGCGGACGATCAGGTCGACATAGCGCTGCCGTACCCGCGCCTCCTCGCTCATCTCCTTGTGCGCGACGGGCAGCGGCCGCAGCGACTTGGCGGCCATCCGCCATGAGTCGGCGAGAACCGACAATTCGCCTCGCCGTGAACTGATCACGGTGCCGTGCACGTACACGATGTCGCCCAGATCGACATCGGCCTTCCACGCGTCGAGCGCCTCTCGGCCGACCTTGTCGAAGCTGACCATCACCTGTAGGCGGGCGCCGTCGCCGTCCTGGAGTGTCGCAAAGCACAATTTTCCGGTGTTGCGGGCGAAGACAACCCGGCCCGCGACACCGACGATGTCGTCGGTCGCGGTGTCGACGGGCAGGTCTGGATGGGCGGCGCGGACCTCGGCCAAGGTATGGGTGCGTTCGATGGCAACCGGGTAGGGGTCATGCCCTTCTGCCAATAGCCGAGCACGCTTGTCCCGACGGATGCGGAACTGCTCGGGAATGTCTGTCTCGGCCGAGTCCACGACGTGCCAGCTTAAGGGGTCGAGTCTGCGCCCAGGGCAGCGAGCCTGCGCTGACGGCGTGGCTGCCGGCTCGCGGCGCGCGCTGTACGCAGCCTCGCTGCGGGTCCTAGCGCGCGCTCTTCAACCGGCCCCCGTGGGCGTCGCGGTTTCGTTCGAAGACGAGCCGCAGCCCATGCAGGGTCAGGTACTGGTCATAGTGGTCGACGGTATGCAGTTCCGGCAGCAGCAGCGGCGCGGTGTGCCCGGTGGCCACGACCGCGACATCGTCGGTGGCGGAGAAACCCGTGACGTCTTCGCGGATGCGTCCGACCAAGCCGTCGACCAGCCCGGCGAATCCGAACACCGCGCCGGCCTGCATGCATTCGACGGTGTTCTTGCCGACGACCGAACGCGGCCGGGTCAGCTCGACGCGGCGCAGGGCGGCCGAGCGGGCGGCCGCGGCGTCAGACGACACCTGCACGCCGGGTGCGATGGCACCGCCGAGGAATTCGCCCTTGGCCGACACCACGTCCACGCAGATCGATGATCCGAAATCGACGACGATGGCGGCCTTACCGAACTTGTGATGCGCCGCCAGGCAGTTCACTATCCGGTCGGCGCCCACTTCTTTGGGGTTGTCGACCAACAGCGGGATACCGGTGCGCACCCCCGGTTCGATGAGCACGTGCGGGACCGACGGCCAGTACTGGTCGAGCATGATCCGCACCTCGTGTAGCACCGACGGGACCGTGGACAGACCGGCCGCGCCGGTGAGCCGCTCGGAGTCGTCGCCGATCAGGCCGTCGATGGTGAGCGCCAATTCGTCGGCGGTGACTTCGGATTCGGTGCGTATCCGCCACTGCTGCACCACCTTTGCGTGCTGCTTGGCTCCGGACAGCAGGCCGACGACGGTGTGGGTGTTGCGGACGTCGATCGCCAGCAGCACGGCTACCGTGCACCCATCCGCGGGTTGAGAAGCTCTGCGGCGTTGTCGGGCACATAAGCCGGATCGCTGCCCAGGTCGATCTGCTGGTTGTGGGCGTCGACGAACACGATCCGCGGTTTGTAGGCGCGCGCCTCTGCATCCGACATGGTCCCGTAAGCGATCAGGATCACCAGGTCGCCCGGGTGCACGAGATGAGCCGCCGCACCGTTGATTCCGATGACGCCGCTGCCACGCTCGCCGGTAATCGCATAGGTGACGAGGCGGGCCCCGTTGTCGATGTCGACGATGGTCACCTGTTCACCCTCGAGCAGATCAGCGGCCTCCATCAAATCGGCGTCGATGGTCACCGACCCGACGTAATGCAAGTCCGCCTGCGTCACCGTCGCGCGGTGGATCTTCGACTTCAGCATTGTCCGTAACATCAATTCCTCCAAGGTGATTGGGCGTAGTGAGCCCGCGACTCGTCCGGCCCGAGGGTGCCGGCGAAATTTCCGATCTGGATTTCGACGTTGTCCAGCAGCCTGGTGGCGCCGACGCGCGCCGCAACCAGCAGCCGGGCGGATCCGCTGGCGGGCGCCGGGCCGAGCCCGGCGTCGCGCAACTCCACATAGTCGACCGCGATCCCAGGCGTGGCGTCGAGCACCGCGCGAGCCGCGTCCACCGCGGCCCGCGCACTGGCGCCGGCTGATCCAGCCGCATGTGCCCCCGCCGTCAGCGCCGCCGACAGTGCCACCGCCGCTTCCCGCTGAGCCCGGTCCAGGTAGCGGTTGCGCGACGACATTGCCAGCCCGTCGGTCTCCCGCACCGTCGGCACCCCAACCACCTGCACGTCGACGTTCAGGTCCGCCACCATCTGCCGAATGAGCACCAGCTGCTGATAGTCCTTCTCGCCGAAATAGGCCCGGTCCGGACGGACGATGTTCAACAGCTTGAGCACCACGGTCAGCACGCCGGCAAAATGGCCCGGCCGCGCGCTGCCTTCGAGGTCGGCGCCCAGCGGCCCGGGTTGCACGGTGGTGCGCATCCCGTCGGCGTACATCGCCGCGGCCGTCGGCGCGAACACGATCTCCACCCCTTCGGCACGCAGCTGCGCCACGTCGTCCTCGAGGGTGCGGGGGTAAGCGTCCAGGTCCTCGCCGGCGCCGAATTGCAGCGGGTTGACGAAGATCGACGCCACCACCACCGCGCCGGGTGTCCTCTTGGCCGCCCGCACCAGCGCAAGATGGCCGTCGTGCAGCGCGCCCATCGTGGGCACCAACAGCACTCGCCGGCCGGTGTGCCGCAGCGCCCGGCAGACGTCGCTGACCTCACGCGGCACCGAGTACCGGTTGAGTTCGCCCGGGTTGAACCTGACTTTCACCGCGCCAACACCTCGACGACGTCCTCGGGAGCATGCGCCCGCTGCGCAGTCCGCAGCGCGTTCACCCGATAGGCATGAGCCAGTTGCGGGTCGACGGCGGTCAGCGCGGCCAGGTGTCCGGCGACCGCGGCCGCATCACCACGAGCGATCGGCCCGGTCAGCGCCGCCTGCCCGCGCTGCAGCGTGTTCTCCAGCGCCGCACGAGCAAGCGGTCCGATGATGCGTTCGGCGATTCCCCCGGGCTGGTCGTCGACGCACTGTTGGCCGAGCAGTTCGCTGCCGCGCAGTGCGGCGCGCAACGCCTCGAGAGCGTCGGCAAGCACCGTCACGATGTGGTTGCTCGCGTGGGCCAGCGCCGCATGGTAGAGGATGCGGGCGTCCTCGCGGACACTGAACGGCTCCCCGCCCATTTCCAGCACCAGCGATTGGGCAATCGCATAGCCGACGCCGTCGGCCGCGGTGATCCCGAAGCAGGTATCCGGCAGGCGGCTGATGTCCTCGTCGGATCCGGTGAACGTCATCGCCGGGTGAATGGCCAGCGGTATGCAGCCCTGCCGGGTCAGCGGTGCCAGGATCCCGATTCCGTTGGCACCGGAGGTGTGCGCCACGAGTGTCCCGGCCCGCACCGCCGAGGTGGCGGCCAAGCCGGATACCAATCCCGCCAGTTCGCTGTCGGGTACCGCCAACAGCAGTAGCTCGGCCACGGCAGCGACGTCCGGCGCCGGCAACACCGGGGTATCGGGCAGCCGGCGCCCGGCCCGTTGCAGCGACGCATGGGAGACGGCGCTGCAGGCCACGACAACGTGGTCGGCGCGCTCCAACGCCACTCCTAACGCGGTGCCTACCCGACCGGCGGAGATGATCCCCACTTTGAGCCTGGCCGGGCGCAATCCGTCGAACTGCACCATCGCAGACGGCCTCACAGGTTTCTTTCGTTCGTTCCAGTCCCTAGATTGAGCGGGTACCGGACGGTCACTAAAACTGTAGTCGATCAGCCGCCGCGGCGGCGACGCCGCCCGCCACCCGACGGCTGGACCTGCAGCCGGGCCAGCAGGTCCGCGACCGACTGACCACCGGTTTGTGCGTCGGAGCCATGTGCTCCCGCCGCGGGCTCCGGTTCCGGACTGCGATGGCGGGCGGCCGGTTCCGGAGCCGGCGGCGCAGCCAGGCGGGGCGGCGGCGGGGCAGTGGGCCGCGCGGATGCCGGTGTAGGCGGAGGTGGGGCGGCGGCGGGAGGGGGAGCAGCAACCGGCCCCGGACCGTCCGCTCTCGAGACGGCTCCCAGACTCCCCACGCCATGGTCGCGATACTCCGTCGAATGGCGAGATCGTGATCGGCGACCGCCGTAATCTGCGGGCACCTCGACGTGGCCCAAGCTGATGTCCCCCTGATCTTCCTCCGGTCTGGTATGCCGGTAACGCCGTCGGCGGCCCGATGGCTGGGCAGGCGGGGCGGCGGTGGGTTGCCCGGACGCCCAGTGGCTGCCGGGCGCCCCGGGCGGTAACCATTGTCCATCGGCGGCGACGGGTTCCCACGACGACGGCTCCGGTTGCGGGGGCGGAGCCGGCGGGGGCGGTGGCCGGTGACGAGGCTGATACCGCGGACCGGGCGGAGCCGGCGCGGTTTCGTAGGGCAGCCCGACCCGCTCGGCGGAGTGTTTCGTTCCCGCGGGCTCGGCAGGCGGCGGCAATGGTCCCGCCGGGGGAACATCCCGGTCGTCGTAGGGGGGCATTCCCACCTCGGGCACGTCGATGATCGCTTCCTCGGCACGGGTGACCGCTTCACCCGGGCGAACCACCGCGACCCGGTCGATGGATACCCAGTCGGCAGACGGGCCCCGCCCATTCTGGACCCGATCGGCCACCGCACGTGAGCGGCGCGTCTCTGTTGCCCCCGTCTTGTCCAGGGGCTCCAGCGCCGGACGGTGTTCGAAGTCTGTGTCGAACAAGATCTCCAGACTGGTCCGCAACGCGGTCAGTTCCGCTCGTAGCGCGGCCACCTCGTCGGCGGCCGCACCGCGCAGTTCGGCGGCCAGCTCTCGGCGCAGGTGCGACTCCACCGTCAGCTCGTACTCGCGGCGAGCCGAGATTTCGCGATCCAACTGCAAGTCGTATACCAGCTTCAGATCGCGCGCCCGTGCCTGCTCCGAATCGGCTTGCCGGCGGTACAGCACCGACACGAAAGCACCGGCGACGGCAGCCCACAGCGCCAGGATTACCGCGAGCTTGAGCAGTTCCACGCGGTTGGTGAAAACCAGTGCCGAACTGGCCCCAATCGCGAGGACCAGCAACGTCGTCAAGAGCACCCAACCCGGCCTGCGGCCGCCGCGCCGGACCCGGGCGCCGCGGGACAGAACGGTCATGGCCTGACTGTACCCGGGCAGCGCCGTCCGCGTGTCGCGCCGGTCCGGCGATTCTTCGGCCGATTCGACGAGGCCGCCAGCAACGTCGGCGAGCGATGGCCAGCAACCGGTTAGGTTTCGGCCCCTTCGCCGCCCTCGGTGGGATCCTGCGGAGACTTGCAGCAATGTTGCAGCCACAGCGCGGCAACCACCAACGCCAGTGCGCTGCCGGCGGCCACGAGGGTTCCGGTGGTGTCCTCGACGGCAACCCGCTGCCATGACCGCCGCGGCAGCAGGTACACCAGCACCCCGATCCACCAGCCCAGTACCAGGGCCCCCACCCACGCCGAGGCCTTGGCGACCATCAGACTGCGGGCCACAGCGAGCGGGTGCAGCCGGCCGGGGCCGTCGCCGATCTCGCCGTCACCGATCTTGGTCCGGATGTAGCGAGCCCACAGCGCCTCGGCGATCGCGACGCCGAGCAGCGACAGCCCGGTCCACACCGTGATCTGCGGAAACCACCGGAACAACACCATAACCAGCAGATAACCCACCACCGCAGCCGCGATCACCGCGGCCATCAGATCGCGTTTGCGGGTGGGGCCCATCAGTTCCCCAAGGTCAGGGGCGTCAACCGGACACTCGCCCGATCGGTGGGCTCCAGCTCAGCCAGCAGCTCGGCGACGGGTCGCGGACCGTCCGGCAGCGGCACTTCGGCCGCCGGATCGACGTCCAGCCACGGGATCATCACGAAGGCCCGCAAGTGTGCCAGCGGGTGCGGTAGCCGCAGATCGCTGTCGTCGCAGAGCACGTCCACCGGGCCGGAAGGGGTGATCTCGGCGCAGGTGACCAGGTCGACGTCCAGCGTTCGCGGACCCCAGCGCTCGGCGCGTGCCCGGCCCGCGGCCCGCTCCAACTCGTGAGCCCGGCACAGCCACGCGTGGCAATCCCGTCCCGGGTCGTCGGCAATCAGCACCGCGTTGAGAAACGGGTGCTGCTCGATGCCGCCCCACGGGTCGGTCTCGTAAACCCGCGACGCGGCGACAAACGCATCACCGAGCCCGTCGACGACCGACCGAAGATGGGCGAGGCGGTCACCGAGGTTCGAGCCGATCGACAGCACTACCCGCGTCATACCGCCCCGCCCGCGGGGACCACCGAACCGCGGCCACCCCGCCGCGATCGCCGGGTCACCACCGCTATGTCGGCGAACGGCAGCGGGATGGGGGCCTGCGGCTTGTGCACCACCACCTCGACGGCGTGCACGCGCTGGTCTTCCATCACCTCGTCGGCGATCTCGGCGCCGACCGTTTCGATCAGGTTGCGCGGTGTCCCGCCGACGATCTCGCTGGCCCGCTGCGCCAGCCCGATGTAGTCGTAGGTGTCGGCCAAATCGTCGCTGCGGGCGGCTTCGACCAGATCGATCCACATGGTGATGTCGACGATGAAGCGCTGCCCGGCCACCCGCTCGTGGTCGTAGACCCCGTGTCGACCGTGAACAATCAAGCCGCGCAGCTCAATTCGGTCAGCCATCGCGCCCGGTCCCTTCAACTCGCTGCCATGCTTCGACCACCTTGAGGGCGTCGACCGTTGCCCGCACATCGTGTACCCGCACACCCCAAGCCCCGTGCAGGGCCGCCAGCGCCGAAATCACCGCCGTGGCCGTCTCGCGCCCGGCAGGCGGTCGGATGGTGCCGTCGGGCCCCGCCAGCAAGCTACCGAGGAAGCGCTTGCGCGAGGCACCCAGCAACACCGGAAACCCGGTGGCGACCAACTCCGGCAGGGCATGAAGAAGTGCCCAATTGTGTTGTCCCGTCTTGGCGAATCCAAGCCCCGGATCGATCACCAGGTTCGCCGGATCGACGCCGGCGGCTACCGCGTCGTCAACGGCGGCCATCAGCTCGGCGCGCACTTGCGTCACCACGTCGTCGTAGTCGGGCACCTGGTGCGGGTTGGCCGCCGACGCCGGCCGCCAGTGCATCAGCACCCACGCCACGCCGGCTTCGGCCACCAACGGCGCCATCGCCGGATCGGCCCGGCCGCCCGACACGTCGTTGACCAGCTGTGCGCCGCTTTCCAGTGCCGAGCGCGCGACGTCCGCGTGCATGGTGTCGATGCTGACTGTAACGCCTTGTGCGGCAAGCTCTTTGACCACCGGGATGACGCGGGCCGTCTCGACACCCGAGTCGACGCGGGCCGCGCCGGGCCGAGTGGATTCACCACCGACGTCGACGATATGTGCGCCATCGGCAACCAGCGCCAGACCGTGCTCGACGGCGCCGCCGGCATCGAGGTAACGCCCGCCGTCCGAGAACGAGTCCTCGGTGACGTTGACGACACCCATGACCTGCACAGGCGCCGGACTCACTTATGCAGGATGAGATCGAGCGCTTCGGCTCGAGAAGCGGCATTGGTCTTGAACTGGCCACGCACCGCTGACGTCGTCGTGATCGCACCGGGCTTGCGGACCCCGCGCATCGCCATGCACAGATGCTCGGCCTCGACGACGACGATGACCCCCCTGGGTTCCAGCTTCTTCACCAGAGCGTCGGCGATCTGGCTGGTCAGCCGCTCCTGCAACTGCGGCCGCTTGGCATACAGGTCTACCAGCCGCGCGATCTTGGACAGCCCGGTCACCCGGCCGTCCTCGCCCGGTATATAGCCGACGTGGGCCACACCGTGGAACGACACCAGATGGTGTTCGCACGTCGAGTACAAGGGTATTTGCTTGACCAGTACCAGCTCGTCGTGATCTTCGTCGAACATGGCGTTGAGCACCGCGTCGGGATCGCTGTAGAGCCCGGCGAAGATCTCCTTATAGGCGCGGGCGACGCGTGCCGGGGTTTCCCGCAAACCTTCGCGCTCCGGATCCTCGCCGACCGCGTACAGCAATTCGCGTACGGCTGCCTCGGCGCGCGACTGGTCGAAAACCCCGGGAATGGACGGCTTGGGGCGAGAATCCAGCTGCGTCATGGGAATCCTTCGTTTGGTCAGCCGTGGGCCGACGGATTGGACTGGCTAACGTCCCTATTCTGCTGCTCGGACGGCTCGTCGGAGTCCGGTTCGGATTGATCCGGCGGCCGATAACCCGCGGCCGGTTGCGGCCGATTGGACGACGGCGGTGGCGGCCATCCCGGAGCGTGCCAGTCGGCGGGTGCACCGTAGTCGGGCTGGTAGGCCGATCTGTCCCGGTCCACGCCGTTGGCGCCGCCACCGGGTCCTGACTGGGCAGCCTGTGCTGCTTCAGCCGCCCGGGTAGCCCGCGCGATCGCTTGCTTGAACGCCGGCTCTTGAAGCGGCGGCGGCCACGGCTCGCCGCGCTCCATGGCGAGCTCGCCGGGTGTCTTGATGGGCGGCTTGTCCGAGGGAATCCGGCCGCCGAAGTCGTCGAACACGGTCAGCCGGGGCCGCTTTTCGACGTTGGCGAAGATCGCCTCCAGCTCGGGGCGGTGCAGGGTTTCCTTTTCCAGCAGCTCGCCCGCCAGCGTGTCGAGCACGTCGCGGTATTCGGTGAGAATCTCCCAAGCCTCGGTGTGCGCCGCCTCGATGAGCTTGCGCACTTCCTCGTCGATTTCGCGGGCAACCTCGTGCGAGTAGTCGGACTGGGTGCCCATCGAGCGGCCCAGGAACGGGTCGCCGTGCTCGGTACCGTATTTCACGGCGCCGAGGCGGGCGCTCATGCCGTACTCGGTGACCATCGCGCGGGCCACCTTGGTCGCCTGCTCGATGTCGGACACCGCGCCGGTGGTCGGCTCGCGAAACACCAATTCCTCGGCGGCGCGACCGCCCATCGCGAACACCAGTTGGGCGATCATCTCCGACCGGGTCCGCAGGCCCTTGTCTTCTTCGGGCACCGCGACCGCGTGACCACCGGTGCGCCCGCGGGCCAGGATTGTCACCTTGTAGACCGGGTCGATGTCGGGCATCGCCCAGGCCGCCAGGGTGTGTCCGCCCTCGTGATAGGCGGTGATCTTCTTCTCGTGCTCGCTGATGATCCGCCCTTTGCGGCGCGGGCCGCCGATCACCCGGTCCACCGCCTCCTCCAAGGCGGGACCGGTGATGACGGTGCCGTTCTCCCGGGCGGTCAGCAGCGCCGCCTCGTTGATGACGTTGGCCAGGTCGGCGCCGGTCATGCCGACGGTCCGTTTGGCCAGTCCGTCGAGGTCGGCGTCCGGGCCGATCGGCTTGCCCTTGGAATGCACTTGCAGCACGGCCCGGCGACCCGCCAGGTCGGGGTTGGTCACCGGGATCTGCCGGTCGAAGCGGCCGGGCCGCAGCAGCGCCGGGTCCAGGATGTCGGGCCGGTTGGTGGCCGCGATCAGAATGACGCCGGCGCGCGGGTCGAAGCCGTCCATCTCGACCAGGAGCTGGTTGAGCGTCTGCTCGCGCTCGTCGTGACCGCCGCCCAGGCCGGCGCCGCGCTGGCGGCCCACCGCATCGATCTCGTCGACGAAGATGATGCAGGGGTTGTTCTGTTTGGCCTGATCGAACAGGTCCCTCACGCGCGAGGCGCCGACACCGACGAACATCTCGACGAAGTCGGACCCGGAGATGGTGAAGAACGGCACGCCTGCCTCACCCGCGACGGCGCGGGCCAGCAGCGTCTTGCCGGTGCCCGGTGGACCGTAGAGCAGCACACCCCTGGGGATCTTGGCGCCCAGCGCCTGGTAGCGGCCGGGGTTCTGCAGGAAATCCTTGATCTCGTAGAGCTCCTCGACGGCTTCGTCGACGCCGGCAACGTCGGCGAACGTCGTCTTGGGCATGTCCTTGTTGAGCATCTTGGCCCGCGACTTGCCGAAACCGAAGCCCATCCGCGCCCCGCCCTGCATGCGGGAGAACATCACGAACAGCCCCACCAGCAACAGCAGCGGCAACACATAGACCAGCAGCTCACCCAGGATGCTGCCCTGGTTGACGACGGTGCTGACCTTGGCGTTCTTCGCGGTCAGCGCGTTGAAGAGGTCGACGGCGTAGCCGGTGGGGTATTTGGTGATGACCTTGTCGGATCCGTCGGTGTCGTTGTTGCCCTTCTTCAGGGTCAGCCGCAGCTGCTGCTCACGGTCATCGATCTGCGCGCTCTTGACGTTGTCATTGTTGATCTGAGCCACCGCCACCGAGGTGTCGACGGGCTTGTAACCGCGGGTGTCGTCACTGAAGTAGAAGAACGACCAGCCCAGCAGCACCACGACGGCGATCGCCGTGAGGGTGCGGATCACGTTTTTTCGATTCATCAATCATCGGCCGTGCCGGCCCAGGTCCTTCCGGATTCACGCAGCTGGAAATGTCAAGGTTACCGCCCCGTGGCGATCGCAAGCCCGGCTCGGTTGGTTCCGGGCCGGGCGCAGCGGGTCGCCACCATCGTTCCCGTGGCGATCGCAAGCCCGGCTCGGTTGGTTCCGGGCCGGGCGCAGCGGGTCGCCACCATCGTTCCCGTGGCGATCGCAAGCCCGGCTCGGTTGGTTCCGGGCCGGGCGCCACAGTCCCGCTGCGTCAACGACCGGCGGTTCCCGCCAAGATCCCGAGCATCGCAACCGCCTCCGGGATGTTGGTCACACCAACGCCCACGGTGGCTGGTCACCGTCATCCAGCGTGACGTGGCCCGCAGGTCGCGCTGCCCTGCGTGGCGCTCGGCGATCCGGCGGGCCGGTTAGTCCGGGCCGGTTAGTCGTAGTAGCGCGCCTCGATCACATTGCCGTCCGGATCAGCGAAGTAGTAGCCCTGCGGCGCCCAGCCCCGGGCGCCGAAGCTTCGGTTCAGCCGCGCGCCGGTGTCGATGCCCGCAGCCTGTAGACGTCGGTCCAGTGCGTCGTATTCAGCCTTCGACACGGCGATGCAGACGTGGTTGACCGGATGTCCCGCGCTGCCGGCGACCCTCGTCATCGACTCGGTACCGGTGACATTTTCCACGGGGATGAGGTCGATGATGGCGTCCTCGCACACCCGCACGCTCGGAAACGGTGCTTCTCCCGCCTCGAACTCGTCGAACCGCACCGGCATGAGCCCGACCACCCTGGTGTAGAAGTCCATCGCCGCCCGCACGTCTCTTGTCCACAGCACCACGTGGTCCAGCCGCATCAGCCGATGATGCGCGGCGCGGGTCACGATTTCCAGTCCGCGATTCCGCCTGGCCAGCCGACTCTTGCACCCAGCGTGTAACTGCTGCGAGATTCGCGCCGGATTTTCACAGCAGCTTCACGCTCGGCGAGGCCCCACCCAAATGGGGCCTTCCCGGCCCGGTGCCGTTGTGATTTGGTGAGACGGTGGCTCAATCAACCGAACGGTTAGTCGACGCCAATGGTGTGCAGCTGCGGGTGGTCGAGGCCGGAGATCGCGGCGCACCCGTGGTGATACTGGCCCACGGCTTTCCCGAGCTGGCCTACTCCTGGCGGCACCAGATTCCCGCACTGGCCGACGCCGGCTACCACGTGCTGGCTCCGGATCAACGTGGCTATGGGGGTTCGTCACGTCCGGAGGCGATCGAGGCTTACGACATTCACCAGTTGACGGCCGACCTGGTGGGGCTGCTCGACGACGTGGGCGCCGAGCGCGCCGTCTGGGTGGGTCACGACTGGGGTGCCGTGGTGGTGTGGAATGCGCCGCTGCTGCACCCCGACCGGGTCGTCGGAGTTGCCGCATTGAGCGTTCCACCGTTGCCCCGCGCCCAGGTGCCGCCCACCGAGGCGTTTCGCAACACGTTCGGAGAGAACTTCTTCTACATCCTCTATTTCCAGCAGCCGGGTGTGGCCGATGCTGAGCTCGATGGTGACCCGGCCCGCACGATTCGCCGGATGATCGGCGGTTTGCGGCCACCGGGCGACCAGAGCTCGGCGTTGCGCATGCTGGCGCCCGGACCTGAGGGCTTCATCGACCGGCTGCCGGAACCGGACCGGCTGCCGGACTGGATCAGTCAGGACGAACTGGACCACTACATCAGCGAATTCGCCCGCACCGGTTTTACCGGCGGGCTCAACTGGTATCGCAATTTCGACCGCAATTGGGAGACCACGGCCGAACTCGCTGACGCCAAAATCTCGGTACCCTCCCTGTTCATCGCCGGGACCGCGGACCCGGTGCTGTCCTTCACCCGTACCGACCGCGCTTCGGAGGTGATCAGCGGTCCCTACCGCGAGGTGCTGATCGACGGCGCCGGGCACTGGTTGCAGCAGGAGCGGCCCGACGACGTCAACGCGATACTGCTCGAGTTCCTCAACGGGGTGCAGTGGTGACGGGGGTGCCACTTCGCTTCGGCGTCTTCATCACGCCGTTTCACCCGACCGGCCAATCCCCCACGGTGGCACTGGAATACGACATGGACCGCGTGGTCGCGCTGGACCGCCTGGGCTTCGACGAGGCCTGGTTCGGCGAACATCACTCCGGCGGCTACGAGCTGATCGCCTGTCCGGAGGTCTTCATCGCAGCCGCGGCCGAACGGACCAAGCACATTCGACTCGGTACCGGAGTGGTCTCGTTGCCCTACCACCATCCGCTGATGGTGGCCGACCGCTGGGTGCTGCTGGATCACCTGACCCGTGGCCGGGTGATGTTCGGCACGGGCCCAGGCGCACTGCCGTCTGACGCCTACATGATGGGCATTGATCCCATCGACCAGCGCCGAATGATGCAGGAGTCTCTCGAGGCGATTCTTGCCTTGTTCCGTGCCGCGCCAGATGAGCGCATCGACCGCCATTCCGACTGGTTCACCCTGCGCGAGGCGCACCTACACATCCGCCCGTACACCTGGCCGTACCCTGAAATCTCAACGGCAGCAATGATTTCGCCGTCCGGGCCAAGGCTGGCCGGAGCGCTGGGCACGTCGCTGCTGTCGTTGTCGATGTCGGTGCCCGGCGGGTATGCGGCGCTGGAGAACACCTGGGGAGTGGTCTGCGAGCAGGCCGCCAAAGTCGGACGGGACGAGCCCGATCGTCGCGACTGGCGGGTGCTGTCCATCATGCATTTGGCTGACACCCGGAACCAGGCCTACGACGACTGCACCTATGGGCTGCCCGATTTCTCGAAGTACTTTGGCGCGGCAGGATTTGTCCCGCTATCCAACTCCGTCGAGGGCGCGCGATCCACTCGGGAGTTCGTCGAAGAGTATGCCGCCAAGGGGAATTGCTGCATTGGCACACCTGAGGACGCGATCGCCCACATCGAGGACCTGCTGGACCGCTCGGGCGGCTTCGGAACTCTGCTGTTGCTCGGCCACGACTGGGCCGCGCCACAGGCGACTTTCCACTCCTACGACCTATTCGCCAGCAAAGTGATTCCCTATTTCAAGGGCCAGCTCGAAGCGCCCCGCGCGTCGCACGAGTGGGCCAAGGGCAAGCGTGAGGACTTGATCGGCCGCGCGGGCCAGGCGGTCGTCAATGCCGTCAACGAGCACGTGGCCGAGCACCAAAGCGGTGAAAGCTGATGCGCGCCGCGGTGTTACGCAATGGACGCATGGTGTACCGGGACGACGTGCCCGACCCGGCTCCCGGCCCGGGCCAGGTACTGGTCAACGTGCTGGCATGCGGAATCTGCGGTTCTGACCTGCATTTCGCCGCGCACGGCGAGGAGATGCTGGCGCTCACCGATCAGATGTCGCGTGGCGCTGGCGGACCCAACGTCGATCTGAACCGTGACGTCTTCATGGGTCACGAATTCAGCGCCGAAATACTCGAAGCGGGACCCGATACCGAAACCCAGCCACCCGGAACGTTGGTCACGTCGATTCCGGTGTTGCTGTCGGCCAAGGGCTTCGAGCCGATCATCTACAGCAACGACACAATCGGCGGCTATGCCGAACGGATGCTACTCTCGGCCGCGCTGCTGCTGCCCATTCCGAATGGCCTGGACCCCAAACATGCCGCCCTCGCCGAACCGATGGCGGTGGGGCTGCACGCCGTCAACAAGTCGGGCATTGCGCCCGGTGAGACGGCCCTCGTACTTGGTTGCGGTCCGATCGGCATGTCCATTATCGCGGCACTTCGGTTGCGTGGCGTTGAAACCATTGTGGCATCCGACTTTTCGTCGAAGCGACGGGAACTGGCCACGACGATGGGCGCGCACCGGACGGTAGACCCGGCGCAGGGCTCGCCATTCGACACCGTCAAGGCTGCGGTGGTTTTCGAGGCGATCGGCGTACCGGGGATCATCGATGACGTAATGCGACGGGCCCGGCCGGGCACGCGGCTGGTCGTCGCAGGAGTGTGCATGCAGACCGACACCATGCATCCGTTTTTCGCAATTGCCAAAGAGATCAACGTGCAATTCGTGCTTGCCTATGGCCCGGATGAATTCGCCGAGTCACTGCGTGCGATCGCCGAGGGTGATATCGACGTCAGCCCGCTGATCACCGGGGAGGTCGGCCTGGACGGGGTCGGTGCGGCCTTCGACGACCTCACCGATCCCGAGCGGCAGTGCAAGATTCTGGTCACGCCCCAGGCTTAGTTACTTCGACCTGAAAAACCCGCGTGTGTGGTGAGCGGCTGTGTCCGGTGGTTCCCGGTTTGGGGCATGAATGCGGCTTGGGCGCTGTCGATCGGGCGGCGAGGGCGCTGATCTTGACCAGGTGGTGGGCCAAGACGCCGTGCCCCGGTCCAATAGCTACCGTGCCCATAGGGCGCCGAGTGACGGTCGTAACCGCCATAGCCCCCATAGCCCCCGCCATAGCTCCCATAGCCCCCGCCATGGGTGGTCGAGTGACGGTCGTAACCGCCACAGGCGCCATAGCCCTCGCGATATGGCGTTGTGCTGGCAGGCTCGGCGGGCGTCGGGTGGGCAGGCATCCGATCGGGCGCCTGGCGGGGCGCCGGACTGGTAGGTGATGGACGGGTGGGCGCCGGGCTGGGTGCCATCCGGGGTGCCGGGCTGCTGGGCGCCGGCATGGCGGGCGCCGGACTGCTAGGTGAGGGGCCGACTGGCACCGGTTGCATGGGTACACCGGACGTTGACCCGCCGCCCGCGTGGGTCGCATTGGCGGCCTCGGCTGCTGTATACGAATTAGCGCTGAATCCCAAGGCTTTGACGAATTGCTCATGGATCAGCTGGGCCTCGGCGCTGATCGCCTGGTACAGCTGGCCGTACGCGGCGAAGCTCGCCGCCGTCACCATCGATACCTCGTCGGCTGCCGCCGGGATCACTCCAGTGATGGGAAGCGCCGCGGTCACGTTGGCCGTACTGACGCCCGAGCCGATCGCTTGCAGCCGCCCGACCGCCGCCATCAGCAGTTCCGGCAGCGTAATCACAACAGACATGTGGTTTCTCCTCCTCCTACCGCGGCGCCTAAGTCCGGCACAGCTAGTACCCGTATTGGCCGGGTTATCCCTGCGTCGGATTCCATGTCACAAATCATGAATCTTTGCCTAGTCCTAGATCCATAGTTCGAATTTCTGGCTCATGACTCTCTGGCGAGGATATTTTGACCGTGTTTTGGCATCGGGCTACGCTTGACCCGTGCCGAGGACCAACGCTGCCGGGTGGGGGCTCAAGCGCCTGCTTGAAGCAACGCTGAACCGTGACATCACCGTCGAGCAGTTGCGCGATGCCTGCGGTGTGACCAAAGGCCGGTGGTATGGGGAGAGCGGGCGCGCGAACGCCGAGGACTTTCCGGACGCCGAGGAAGCCAGGCGCGCGGCGCATGCGTTCGGCCTCAGCGCCACGTGGCTCCAAATGGAACTGGGCCTCATCACCCCCGAAGATGTGCAAGAGGCCTTGGACGGGTCACAATCGCTGGACCCGTTCCGGGTGACGACCCGACAGCGAGTGCTGGCACCCAATCCGACGGCAGAGCCGCCGCTCACCTAACGGTTCTCGACGGGTTGGCCCGGCAGTCCACGCTCCCTGCAATCGAACGCTGGATTCGCACCGCGCCGACGCCGTGGCGGCGTTGGCATGCAGCTCCCAACCTGGCCTGCGCGTTCGGGTACGCGGGTCGAGCTCCGATTGTCATCCACGCGGCGGCCAGCGACCACACCGTCGCCGCGACTGCTCGGTGCCCGATTACCTGGACGGTTACGGAGTCGTTGACGCTGACCAGCTTTCGCGAGTTGGTCGCGCCGCTGCGAACCGCTTACCGTCCGGTTGACGCCTTGCACTTGCAACCGTCGGCGGCGCTCTGGCGTGCTGTCGTCGTCTGCGATTCGGATCACCGTCCGTTGCGATCACCAGGACCCGGCAGCACGTGGACTCACCGCATTTGAGATCCCCGAAACGCCTTTGCTGACAACACTATTTGATGCAAGCGCACCGTGGTGGGCAGCGGCTGGCTGTCGATTCAATTCAGCTATCCACGCGCACGTGCCGTCAGAAACGGGCGCCAACAGCATCGGCCAGCGTGATCCGCCACGCCTAGCGCCCGTGCCAATTACGCTCGACGCCGTGGCGGACACGTCGTACGCACCCTGCGGCGATCTCAGCCTGGCATGTCAGGTATTCGGCGACGGGCCGATCGAGCTGGTCTGGGCCGGGTCGTTCGCAAGCCACGTCGAGCTGTATTGGACGATGCCCGAATTCGGGTCCCTTATGGAGAAGCTGGGCACGTTCGCCCGGATCCTGTTGTTCGACAAGGCCGGGGTGGGGCTGTCGGATCCTGTCCCAAGAGTTCGCACGCTCGACGAACGAGCAGCCGAGATCGAGGCCGTCATGGATGCCGCCGGCTTCGGCAAGGCCGCCCTGCTCGGTGTAAGTGAGGGCGGCCCGGCCGCCATCCTGTTCGCCGCGACGCGCCCGGAACGAACGCGGGCTCTGATCCTCACCGGTACGACGTCGTACAACGCCGCCCAGAGCTGGGATGACCTGGAGTGCGACCCGGCGCTGCTGCGGGCGCGCGTGGTCGGTGAGCTGGGTGAGGACTACGTACCGTCGCTGGAATGGATCGCCCGGTCCCAGGAATTCGGTCGCGCCGTCCGGTCGGCCTGGGGCAGCGGCGCGGCACTCAAGTGCGTCCTGTCGTCGATCCGGTCCACGCGCCAGCTGGGAATGTTCGAGCGCATGTGCGCCAGTCCGGGGATGGCGCGGGCGACGGCCGAAGCGGCATTCCGGATCGACGTCAGGGCGATCCTGCCGACTATCACTGTGCCGACGCTCGTCCTGCATGCCCGCGATGACCCTGGCGTGCCGGTGCAGTCGGGCCGCTACCTGGCTGACCACATTCCCGGTGCGCGCCTGGTTGAGCTCGAGGGCGCGGACCACGCGCCCTGGTTCACCGATCCCGACAGGGTCGCGACCGAGATTGAGGAGCTGCTCACCGGCAGCCATACCGCACCGGCGCAGTCGCATCGCGCCCTGCGAACGGTGTTGTTCACCGACATCGTCGCCTCGACCGAACATGCCGCGGCGATGGGCGACCAGCGGTGGCGGGCGGTGCTCCAACGCTTCGGTGAGATCACTGCCGAAATCGCCCAACGATTCGGCGGCACGGTGGTCAAAAGCACCGGCGATGGGCATCTCACCACGTTCGACGGCCCGACACAGGCGATCCGTTGCGCAGAGGCGTTACGTGCTGGCGCTGAGACGCTGGGCATCGAGATCCGCGTAGGCATCCACACCGGCGAGTGTGAACTGCTCGACTGCGACATCGGCGGGATTGCGGTACACATCGCGGCGCGGATCCTCGGCCAAGCAGGGGCAGGTGACATCCTGGTCTCCTGCACGGTCCGTGACCTCGTGGTCGGCTCCGGCACCGGCTTCGAGGATCGCGGCAGCGTTGAGCTGCGCGGTGTGCCCGGCGCCTGGCAACTCCTGGCGGTCGAGCGTCACGGCGCGCGGGCCGGATCGGCCGAGGCGCAATTGGTGGCAACGGCTACCCCCGGCCCTCGCTCCGCGATGCGCCGGTCGGATCGCGCGGTCGCGGTGATGGCGAAGCGGACACCGTGGATATTGCGCGGGATCGCCCGGTTCTCCGCGGCCACCGGTCGCAGATAACCGAGTTACGTCGAGCCGCAATACGGTTTACGTCCTCAGCCGTGAGGATTAGCGACCGTCGCAAACCCGAGAGTCGGGTGTCACTGACGCGCGAGGTCCGCTGGCTCGTTGATGGCGTAATCGCCGGAGTCCGATGTTGGCCTATGTCGACAAGCCCGCCCGTCTGCTCGACTTCCGGAAAGACCTGAAAATCACGCGGGCATTTCAAAGGCACGCAAGCAAATCGGGATCAACGCCCCGGCAACGAACAACGCCGCCGCGCAACGACCCGCCCGCCGTCTTCGGAATCACTTGCGCGACACGTTGTTTCCCGGCCAACGGCTGCCCGAGCGCCAGCCTGTGCTGCCGCCGGGTGAACGACCCCCAACCAGCCGGAAGAACTGTCTTCCGATTGGACGCCCGACGATCCGCCGCCAGGGCCCGTGCGCGTCGACTCACCCTGCTGTTGCCCGGGGGCCAGCCGTTATCCCCCCGCCGGCGGCTGTGGCACCACGGTGGGCTTGAATCCGTATCGGGGAGCAGCGAAGTGGGCTGCCATGCCGCGGCCGACGCCGGAACCCGGCATCACCGGCATCCCGCCGAACGCGCTTGCGGCGGGTTCTGCGGCCGCCGCGGCTCCGAGGTTGCTGATCGTCACGATGGGGTTGGTCGCCCCGACCGTATTGGCCCAGGAGGCGGGCACCGCCAATCCGCCGACCGACGCCGCCTTACCGACGGCGCCCGCTATGCCGCCCAGTCCCGCACTGGGAAGGGCGGCAGGCAACGCCCCTGCCGCGGCGTTCGCGGCACCTTCGACGGCCTTGGCAGCGCTTGCTGCGGCCTTCGGCACCATCGCTTGGGCAAGGCCTTCGACGTCCTTGAAAACGGTTACGAAAAGCCGAGTGGGAGAGACCATTCGGGAAAACCCATCAATGACCGAGCTGGCATCCAAGGTTTGCGAGCCGGTCAGACCCTCCAGCAGGTCGCCAAGAGCTCCGGCTACGACGATCCCGTCGCCGTTGGAGTTCCAGGTGTGCCCGACCAGGCCGAGCGCGCCCAAAGGATTGGTAAGCCAGGGGGCTTCATTGGTCATGCCGGCCATCTGCAACAGCGATTTGGTGATCTGGGACATCCCTTGTGCGGGCGCCGAGGTGCTGACCGCCTGCGCCACCGCGTTGGCCTGGGCGACCACCCCGGCCAAGTTGACCGTGGGGAGCGCCGGCGGAAAAGGCGTCAACGTCGTGGCTTGCGCCGATGCGCCGGCATAGCCATACATCGCGGCCGCGTCCTGGGCCCACATTTCGGCGTATTGCGCCTCCGTGGCCGCGATCGCCGCGGTGTTCTGGCCCAGAAAGTTGGTGGCCAACAACGCCATCATCAACGCCCGGTTGGCCGCGACCTCTGCCGGCGGCACCGTCGCCATGAACGCCGCCTCGTAGGCAGTCGCGGCCGCCACGGCCTGGCTACCCGCCTGCTCCGCCTGTACGCCGGTGCTCCTCAGCCACGCGACCTGCGGCATGGCGGCAGCCGCCATGGACGCCGCCGACGGCCCCTGCCATGGCCCGTCGGTCAGAGCGGTGACAAGCGCGTCATAGGAGGACGCGGTGGATTGCAGTTCGGCAGCCAGGGCATCCCACGCGGCCGCCGCAGCCAGCATCGGCCCCGAGCCGGGCCCGGAATACATCAGGGCGGAGTTGATCTCCGGTGGTAACTGTGCAAAGTCCATGACTTTCGGTCTCCTAGCCGATGGTGGCCGCGTTGGCGGCCTCGGTAGCCGCGTACGAGCCGGCACTGATGCCCAGGGTGGTCGCCAACTGCTCCTGCACCGCTACGGCCTGAGCGCTGATCTGCTGATAAAGCTGTGCATGCGTGGCGAACTGCGTGGCGGTCAGCAGCGACACCAGATCGGCGGCCGCCGGAACCACCCCGGTCGTCGGGCCTGCCGCAGCGGCATTCCCGGCGCGGACCGCAAAGTTGATGGATTGCAATTCCGTAGCGGTCGCAGCCAGCATGTCCGGCTGCGCGAGCATGATTGACATGAATTTCCCTTCCCCAATATCACCTTGCGTCAACGACTTCCGACGGGCAGTGACGCCGCAAAGCGCTGAAGCACATCGCACGACAAGCTAAGCCAGTCATGCGGCAACAACACAGGTTTCACCCAGCCTGTTCACTGCTGTGTCGATAACAATTCATTTGCTGAGACAAACACGCAGGGCAGTTGAAACTATTCTATGAAACATATCTGAATCAAATATGATTAGAGTTTCATATGAAGTCCAAGCGGGCGCCGGTAAGCGCGCTATGCTGCTTGACTCGGTTAGCTTTCCCGCGTCGCCATCGACGGCCCGGCCAGCGTCGTATCCAGCCCCTCATACACCGGCCGTCGCGATAATCACGAGGTCAAAGCGGGCCTTGAGGTCACCATCCCACCCTGGAACCAATCAAGGTGCACCCACCAAGGTGACGAGTTGTGACCGCGGAGACGTCGGCACTGCGGGTTGGCACGCGGCGACCGGTGTCAGCGGGCAGAGTCGGTCCGGTGCACCGGTGGGATCACCCTTTACGCCCCGGATTTTCGGCGGGAAAGCGCGCAGAGACATTTGCTGACAGAAATTGTTGCTCAATGTGCAGTCCGGGTTCGCGAAGCGACCCAGGCACTTGCCCCGTCGCCGAGCCGGCGCGCGACCCGGCCCACCCGGCGCAGTCATCCAAACCATTGGGCAACTACGGTTGACAAAAATCATGTCCTAGTGCTACCTTCGCCTCCAGCATCGTTGTGATCGGGCTCACGATAGGTCCCGCTCCCGACGTGGCCAATGAGCTCGCACTAGTCCAGGAGGCATAGCTATGTGCTCCGCACCAAACGGCCCGGCCGTGAGCAACGCTTGTGCGAGATCGAACGACAACACCATCCACGGCCCTTAGGCCAGTACGTCGACACCGAATTCTCCGCGCTGACGCCGGTCTAGTTCAGCGGTTTACTCACAACGACTTTCGGACCAAAGCGTCATTCTCCGACAACGAAGTCGTGCCGAAACACCTGGACCCCAAGGACGCTCGGCAGGGTACGGCCAATCCAGGATGACGGCACCGTAGCCACCAATGCCCATTCAACTACACGCCTAGATACGTCGCGGAGGTTAAGTCACTAATGTCTATTCTCACCACAGAGCCGGAAATGCTGCAGTCTGCAGCGACCAAGCTGCATGCACTTGGCTCGTCGATGATCTGCCGGAACGCTGCCGCGGCCGCAGCGACCATGAATGTGATTCCGCCTGCGGCCGAAGAGGTTTCGGTGTTGACCGCGATGCATTTCGCGGCACACGCGAAAGCGTTTCAGGTGGTGTACGCCCGGGCCATCGCAATTCATGAGGCGTTTGTCGCGACGCTGGCGGCTTGCGGGGATTCGTACATCGCCGTTGAGGCCACGAATAAAGTCGGTCTTGCGTAAAAGAGCAGTGCCACAATGGATTACGCGCTATTGCCGCCGGAGGTCAACTCCGGCAGGATGTGGGCCGGCCCAGGCGCCGGCTCACTGCACGCGGCCGCAGTCGCCTGGGATGAGCTGGCCGCCAATTTCTGCGATGCGGCCAGCATGTATGCAACGATGCTCGCCAACCTGGCGATTTCATGGCAAGGACCGTCGGCGACAAAGATGACGGCCGCGGCCACGCATTTCGTGGCGTGGTTGACGGCGAGCGCTGCGGAAGCCGAACGGGCCGGACAGCACGCGCGGCTGTTCGCGGCAGCATACGAGATCGCGCACCTGATGACGGTGCCGCTGGCCGAAGTCCTGACCAACCGGCTCGTGCACCATGCGCTCGTCGCTACCAACTTCTTCGGCCAGAACACCCCGCTGATCATGCTCAACGAAACGGATTACGGCAGGATGTGGGCGCAGGACGCCGCCGCCATGTATGCATATGCCGAAGCGTCGGCGGCCGCATCACGTCTGACACCGTTCGCCGCTCCGGCGCCGACCACCGATCCAGGCGGAATCGCCGGCCAGTTCGCCGCGCGCGCAGTCGGCACCGCACACGCCTCGGGTGCGGTACTGCAGCATGTTGCGCGGCTGCACGAGCTGACACCCTCGGCACTGCAGGCACTCGCTTCCCCGACCAGCTCCGGCACTTGGTCGAAAGTGTGGACCGCGGTAACCGACGCCGCGAGTGCGATGCGCAAGACGACCGAGTGGGGACTGCTGGGGGGCAAGGTGGCGTTCGAACCAACCATCTTTTCCCTCTCCGTCATGGACGGGATGAACATGGGCAGCATGATGCAAAGCTTTGCGACCAAGGCGCTGGCCAAGGCCGCGATGGGCGGTGCCGCCGCGGCGACCCACCCGGTGCCCCTCACCGCCCCGGCACATCAGATCAGTGCGGCCTTGGGCAGCGCGGACTCGATCGGAAGGCTGTCGGTACCGCCGAGTTGGGCCGTCAAAGCCCCGGCAATCCTTCCGGGCGCCGAGATGTTGCCCGGCGCGGTCGCGGCCGGTCCCGACTCCGGAACGCCGTGGGTCCAAATGGCAATGTCCAGCCTGGCCGGAACCGGTGTCGCCCGCGCGGGTGCCACGCCGATGGCCCGGGCAAGGTTCGTCCCGCGAACGCCCGCCGGCGGTTAGCAAAGCCGAAGCGACGGCGCGGATTTCGCTTTCCGGCGCCGAAGCGGCGCTAGGGTAGCGCATGCCGTTCACACAAAGCGCCCCACGTGTCGTCCGCAAATCGGTTGCCCTGGCCGTCGCAGGACTGGTCGCCGCGTCGCTGTCAGCGTGCGATTCCCACGGTGCGTCCGCGCCCGGAGCAAATCCGCGTCAGGTGACCGTCTTCGGGTCGGGGCAGGTGCAAGGTGTCCCGGACACGTTGACCGCCGACGTCGCAATCGAGTTCACCGCAGCCGACGTCACCAGTGCGATGAACCAGACCAACGACCGCCAGCAGGCGGTGATCAATGCGCTGGTGGGTGCCGGGGTGGACCGCAAGGACATTCGCAGCACCGAGGTGAGCCTGCAACCGCAATACAGCAGCGCGGAGCCGGGCGGAACCGCCACGATCACCAGCTACCGCGCCGACAACGCCATCGAGGTCAAGATTCACCCCACCGATGCCGCATCGCGGCTGCTCGCCCTGATCGTCAGCACCGGTGGTGACGCCACCCGGATCAGTTCGGTCAGCTATTCGATCGCCGACGACTCGCAGCTGGTAAAGGATGCGCGGGCCCGCGCCTTCGACGACGCCAAGAACCGGGCCCAGCAATACGCGCAGTTGTCGGGGCTGCGCCTGGGCAAGGTGCTGTCGATTTCGGAGGGGTCGGGTTCCACCACGCCGACGAGGACCGCCCCGCCGGCGCCACCGCTCGCGGCGACCCCGGTGCCACTGGAACCCGGTCAGCAGACGGTCAGCTTCTCGGTGACCGCGGTGTGGGAACTGGACTAAAGCCCTACTGATAGACCCGGGGATCCAGGGTCCCGATGTATGACAGGTCGCGGTAGCGCTCGTCGTAGTCCAGGCCGTAGCCCACCACGAAGTCGTTGGGAATGTCGAAGCCGACGTAGGCGATATCGACATTGGCTCCTACCGCATCAGGCTTACGCAGCAGCGTGCACACTCGCAACGACCTCGGATGGCGGCTCTTGAGGTTGCGCAACAGCCAGGACAGCGTAAGACCCGAGTCGACCACGTCCTCGACGATCAGCACATCACGGTCGTGGATGTCGCGGTCGAGGTCCTTGAGGATGCGCACCACTCCCGACGACGACGTCGAGGACCCATAGGAACTCACCGCCATGAATTCGAACTGCGTGGGTAACGGAATTGCCCGCGCCAGGTCCGTGACAAAGAGCACCGCGCCCTTCAGCACGGTGACCAACAACAGATCCTGGCCGGTCGTCGCGGAAACGTCGCGATAGTCGTCGCCGATCTGGGCGGCGAGCTCGGCGATGCGGCGCTGAATCTGCTCCTCGGTGAGCAGCACGGACTTGATATCCCCCGGGTACAGCTCCGCTATCTGCCCCGGGAAGGTCTCAGCCACGACCACAGCGTAGCGACGTCGACCGACCGGCAACCAAGGCAGGCGTCACATCGGTTTCGCGACAGGCTCGAGCCTCAAGGACAGCACACCGTCACGTCGTCCCGCGAACAACCGCTGACCCCGAGATGCCGACCCGACCGCCACGCCACCCTGGCCGTGCCAGTCGGTGACCAGCGCGTCGACACCGCGGATCTGCTTGTCGGTCAGCCCGGTCGCGCCGCCGGCCAGCAGCCAGCTGCGGATCACCCGGCGTCGCACCGGACCCGGCAGCGCGGTCAGCGCCGCGGTGTCCAGTCCCGAACCGGCTGTCGCGGCGGTCAGCGCCCGGGCCGCGATCGTGTCGATCAGGTCGGTGTCCTCGCGCAACGCCGTCGCGGTGCGGGCCAGCGCCTCGGACACGCCGCCGCCCAAGACATCCTCCAGCAGCGGCAGCACCTCCTGGCGCAGCCTTGTCCGGGTGAAGCGCCGGTCGTCGTTGTGCGGATCCTGCCATGCGGTCAGACCCAGCTCCCGGCAGGCAGCGTGGGTCACGTTGCGGCGCACCCCGAGCAGCGGCCGGCACCACGGCGGATCGAAAGGGCGCATGCCGGCGATCGACCGGGGCCCCGAACCGCGGCCGAGCCCCAGCAGCACCGTCTCGGCTTGGTCGTCGAGCGTGTGGGCCAACAAGGCCGGACCGTCGCGGCGGGCCTCCAGCGCGGCATAGCGGGCGGCACGCGCCGCCGCCTCCAACCCGCCGTCAGTCCCTACCTGAACGCAGACCACCTGCGCGTCCCGACAGCCCAACGAAATAGCCTGTGCCCGTGCGGTTTCGGCGACCGCGGCCGAATCCGGCTGCAGACCGTGGTCGACGATCAGCGCCGTGGTGGGTCGCAGTTGCGCCGCAACAGCGGTGAGCGCCAACGAGTCCGGGCCCCCGGACAGCCCCACGCACCACCGCTCGGCGGAGCCGAGGTAGTGGGCGACGAATTTCTCGACAGCCCTGCGCAGCTGCGCTACAGCACCCGGTCGATCCATCGCTGCGGGTTTTCGATCTCGGCCGGCAGGGGTAGTGTCTGCGGACCCGTCCAGATCGTGTTGAACCGCTTCATCCCGACCCGGCTCACCACCTCGTCGACGAACGCCTTGCCGCGGGTGTACTGACTGAGCTTGGCGTCGAAGCCCAGCAGGGCCCGCAGCAGCCGCTGCAGCGGCGGTTGCTTGCGCTGACGGCGTTCGTCGAAGCGGCGGCGGATGATGGCCACCGACGGCACCACCACCGGCCCCACCGCGTCCATCACGTGCTCGGCGTGGCCTTCCAGCAGCGTGCCGAGCACCAACAGCTGATCCAGGGCATGGCGCTGTGCCTCGGACTGCACGGCGCGCACCACGCCCAGAATGCCGGACACGTGGCCGCCCGAATCGTCGGACGAGTCACCGCGGTTGCGGACGAAGTCCGCCAGCCGGCTCACCAGCTGACCGAGATCGTCGGCCGGTTCCCGGGTGAGCAGACCCAGCGCTTCCTGCATGTAGCCGGCCAGCCAGGGGTTGGCGGTGAATTGCACCCGGTGGGTGACCTCGTGCAGGCACACCCATAGCCGGAAATCCGAAGGGTCGACCCGCAGTTGCCGCTCGACCGCGATGACGTTGGGATACACCAGCAGCAGACCGCCTAGTCCGGCGCCGTCGGCGGCGGCGGCGAACGGATCGTACTGCCCGAGGATGCCCGAGGCCACGAACGCCAGCACCGCCCCGGTCTGGGCGCCGGTGACCCGGCCGGTGAGAAAACCCCGGGGCTTGTCGGTGCCGTTGGTCATCGCCCGCATCGATTCGGCGGCCGCCCGCACCCATCCCGGCCGGTCCAGGACGCGCGCCGGCGGCACCGCACCCGAGGTGATCAGCCCTGTCACGTCACGCACCGGCGGTTCTGCCTTCTCCGCCGCCCGCATCAGTTCGCCGACTACGTGGCGGCGGGTGTATTCGGTGGATGGCGGGCCCGGGCGGGCCAGCCGCTCTCCCACTGTGGCCGCAAATCGCCAATCGACCGTGTTGCCCAGCGTCAGCTCCGAGGGCGCTGTCATGTCGTGCACCCGCAGAACCACAACTTGGTCGCCAGGGTGTCCATCGCGTTGCGGCCGTTCGGCCCGGCATCGTTGGACAGGAACGCAAACGTCAGCACCCGTCCGCTGCTGTCGGTGAGCACCCCGACCAGCGAGTTGATCGCCGTCAACGAGCCGGTTTTGGCCCGCAACCAGCCGGCCGGGCCCAGGTTGGTGGCACGGTCGAGAAAGCGCTCGCCCAGCGTGCCGCTGCCGCCGGCAATCGGCAGCAGATCCAGCAGCGGGCGCAACGCCGGTTGGTCCGGTCCCGCCGCCGCCTGCATCGCTCCGTCGAGCGTGCGGGCGGTGAGCCGGTCGTTGACCGACAACCCGCTGGAATCGGCCAGCGCGGCGCCGGCGGTGTCGACGTGTGCGCTGTTGAGCCGAGTGATCACCGCGTCGACCGCACCGGTGAAGCTCTGCGGCCGGTTGATGGCGGCGGCCACCTCACGGGCGATGCACTCGGCCATCACGTTATCGGAGGCATTCATCATCTGGGACAGCCGTTGGATCAAGGGTGCCGACTGCACCACGGCCAGCTGCCGCGCGCCGGCCGGTGCCGAGGCGATGGTCACCGCCGCCGGGTCCAGACCGAGGGCTTTGGCCAGCTCCCGTCCGGCGTCCAGCGCGGGGGTGCGTGACCGCCGGGAGTTGACGGTCGTGGGCTGGATCCGGCCGGCGTCGATCATGGCGGCCTCGATCGGGGCGATGTCACCGTTGTCGACGTCGGCCGGGTCCCAGCCCGGCGCCATGGTCGGGCCGGTGAACGCCGAGATGTCGACTTGCACCGCTGTCGGCGTCATGCCGCTGCGACCGATCTGCTCGACGAGGTCACTGATGCGCGCCGCCCCGCGGTACCAGGTGTCGACACCCGGTGGCGCGGCCGACAGCGTCGGGTCCCCGGCACCCACCAGAACCACCGGCCCCTGGGCGTCGCGGGTGCCGGCCACCACCCGGGTGCTGACCCGAGCCTGACGGTCCAGGGTGAGCAGTGCCGCCGTCGCGGTCAGCACCTTGTTGGTCGACGCCGGGATCAACGGCACGTCGTCGAGCTGGCGCCACAGCTCCTGGCCGGTCAAGGCGTCGGTGACCCGGCCGCCCAGCCTGCCCAGGTTGGGGTCCGCCGCGGCCTGGGCCAGCGCCGCGGCCACCCCCGCTGCGCTGGGCGCCGGAGCCGTGTCCGCCACCGGAGTCACCCCTGGCTTCACCGTGGGCGGGCGCGGCGGCGGGACCGGCGGGCGCGCGCCGGCTCCGTGACTACCGGTAGTGAAGAACGCCGCGGCCGCCACCACGGCGGCAACAAACGCCAGCACAGCCACGCCGACGAACACGTGGGTGGTCTTTCGCCAACGTTTGGGACCCATGACTCTCCTGCCTTACAGCGTCCTTTGCGGTCCTTTCCGTGTCCCATTCTGCCGAACCGGCCACGGGGCAGCGCCACGGTGTCGCTGGACTAGGGTGTACCTCCGACGCAACCGACTCACCCCATGCCAAGGAGCCACGCGGTGCAATTCGACGTGACCATCGAAATTCCCAAGGGCCAGCGCAACAAGTACGAGATCGATCACGAGACAGGCCGGGTCCGCCTGGACCGCTACCTCTACACCCCGATGGCCTACCCGGCCGACTACGGCTTCATCGAGGATACCCTCGGTGAGGACGGCGACCCGCTGGACGCGATGGTGTTGCTGCCCGAGGCGGTGTTCCCGGGGGTGCTGGTGGCGGCCCGGCCGGTCGGAATGTTCCGCATGGTCGACGAGAAGGGCGGTGACGACAAGGTGCTGTGCGTCCCGGCCGACGACCACCGCTGGGACCACATCCAGGACCTCGAGAACGTTCCGGCCTTCGAGTTGGACGCGATCAAGCACTTCTTCGTGCACTACAAGGACCTGGAGCCGGGCAAGTTCGTCAAGGCCGCCGACTGGGTGGGCCGCAAGGAAGCCGAAGCCGAGGTGCAGCGCTCGGTGGAGCGATTCCAGGCCAGCGGGCACTGATTCCGGGCATCACCTGGCGATTCGCCGATTGCGCAGCACGCTGTTGGTGACGGCGGCCGCGATGAAGACCACCCCGATCGAGGCGGTGATCCACTCCGGCAACTGTAAGCGGTGGTTGACGGATATCAGCATGATCACCGCGAGGGCACCGATCGCCCAATGCGCGCCGTGCTCGAGATATACGTAGCGGTCCAGGGTTTCTTGGCGAACCAGATAGATGGTGATCGACCTGACGAACATGGCGCCCACCAGGCCGAGGCCCAGCGCAATGACGATCGGGTCGCTGGTGATCGCGAACGCTCCGGTGACACCGTCGAAGGAAAAAGACGCATCGAGCACCTCGAGATAGAGGAAGAGTGTGAAGCCGGCTTTGCCGACAGCCCCCGCTCCCCCGACGTCAGACGCTGCTGCTTCCGGGGGCCGGAACGCCCGGCTCAAACCGTTGACGACGAGGTAGGCCACCAGACCAAGTAGCCCGGCGATCAGGACGCTCGCCCGCTCGTCGCCCGAGTGCGTCAACTCCGTGCCGACGAGGACCAGCGCAACACACGCCACCACCACCGGCACCTGCCCGAGCCGGCCGACGCGGGCGAACGGCGCTTCGATCCACTTCAGCCACTTGATGTCCCGGTCGTGAAAAACGAAGTCCAGGAACAGCATCAGCAAAAACATTCCGCCGAATGCCGCAATCTGCGGATGGGCGCCTTTGATCAGCTTTTCGTAGCTCGGCGAGCCGTCGGGAAACTCCAGCGCGCCGTTGGGCGGCGGATTGAGCGCCAGGTCCATCGCCTGTAGCGGGTCCAGCCCGGCGGTAACCCACACGATGGCCAACGGAAACACCAGCCGCATCCCGAACACCGCGATCAGAATCCCCACAGTCAGGAACATTTGCTGCCAGAATCGGCTCATCTGCTTCAGGATCGTGGCATTGATGATGGCGTTGTCGAACGACAGCGACACCTCCAGCACCGCCAGCACCACCAGCAAGAACAGCGCCGTCGGCCCGCCGTGCCAGTAGCCGATGGCCAGCGCGCCCGCGGTGAACAGCAGCGACAACCCGAAAATGCGGATCGTTGTCATGGTTCCTTTCCGAGCGCCGCCCGGAATGCTGCGGCCGGATGTCGGCTTCACGATGGCGGCGCAGATAGCGACGGGCCGCCCATTTCATTTTTACCCAATAGACCCTCAATGAATCCCTGCAACGCTTGTCCGCAACCCCGCGGCCTGGTCGCAAGCCCTCGTGGGCACGCTGAGCGGCCACGGCGGCGCAACTTTGTGAAGGAGCATTGCCTTGTCAACAGTTTGGCCGCGTCATCCAAAGCCGGCTCCCCTGCAGCCCTCAAGACGATGAGAAGAATGTGATGGATTTCGCGTGGTTGCCACCGGAGATCAATTCGGCGCGGATTTTTGCTGGTGCTGGGGCGGGGCCGTTGTTTGCGGCGGCGTCGGCGTGGGAGGCGTTGGCTGCGGAGTTGGCGGGGTCGGCGTCGTCGTTTGATGCGGTGATTGCGGGGTTGACGGGTGGGCCGTGGGCGGGTCCGGCGTCGGTGTCGATGGCGGCGGCGGCGGCGCCGTATGTGGGGTGGTTGAGCGCGGCGGCGGCGCAGGCGGAGACGGCGGCGGCGTCGGCGGTGGCGGCGGCGACGGCGTTTGAGTCGGCGGTGGCGGCGACGGTGCATCCGGCGGCGGTGGCGGCGAATCGGGTGTTGTTGGGGGCGTTGGTGGCGACCAATTTCTTGGGTCAGAACACGCCGGCGATTGCGGCCACTGAGTTCGATTATGTGGAGATGTGGGCTCAGGACGTGGGGGCGATGGTGGGCTATGACGCGGGGGCGGGGGCGGCGGCTGCGGAGTTGATGCCCTTTGGTGTGCCGCCGTTGGATTTGGCGGGGTTGGCCTCGCAGCTGGGTGGGCAGCTGGGTGCGCAGGCGGCGGGGTTGGCGGCGACGGCGACGGCGGCGGTGTCGCCGGCGTTGCAGGGTGCGCTGGCGGGGGTTCCGGGGGTGGTGGCGGGGGCGCAGTCGTTGGCCTCGTCGCTGCCGTTGTCGTCGGTGATGCAGGTGGCGCAGGTTGCGGCGCAGCCCGCCAGCATGATGCTCGGGCCGCTGATGCAGTTGGGCAGCACGGCCAATGCGGGTACCGCGGGGTTGGCCGGGGCAACGGCGTGGGAGGGTCTGGCTGATGCGCCGAAGTTTGTCGGTGATGTCAATCCGATGAAGGGCCTCGGCGGCGGCGCGGGGGTGGGTGCCGGTATCGGCGCGGACTTGGGTAAGGCGCGGTTGGTGGGGGCGATGTCGGTGCCGCCGACGTGGGAGGGGTCGATGCCCAAGGGGTTGTCGAGTGCGGCGATGGCGGGGCTGGGCGGGGTGCCCACGGCGGCGGAGCTGGCGGCGGCTGCCGGCGGGGCCGGCACCGGCGGAATGCCGATGATGCCGATGCCGATGGGTGCCGGTGGTGCCGGGGCGGGGATGCCCGGCGGGATGATGGGTCGCGGGGGGGCTAATCCTCATGTGGTGCAGGCGCGCCCGAGTGTGATCCCGCGCACCGGGATCGGGTAGGGCCGGGCTTAACCAGCCTCACGAACGCGGGCGGCCGGCCCGCCTAGTATGTGCGAACGTGGCACGCATCGGGTCGGTTGGCCGTTAATGCGGCCACGGTGACGGAAATCGGCGGTACTGCGGGTACAGCCTCTGGGGGACCGATCACCCGCGGCAGCGTCGCGCGGGTCGGCATAGCCACCGCCGTCACCGGGCTGTGCGGCTACGCGGTGATCTACTTGGCTGCCCGCAATCTCGCGCCGAGCGGCTTCTCGGTCTTCGGGGTGTTTTGGGGCGCTTTCGGGCTGGTCACCGGGGCTGCCTTCGGGTTGCTGCAGGAAACCACCCGGGAAGTCCGGTCGATGCAGTACCTGGACGTATTGCCGGACGGCGGTCGTATTCATCCGCTGCGGGCCGCAGCACTGGTCGGCGTCGCCGCAGCCGTCGTCATCGCCGGGAGCGCGCCGCTGTGGAGCGGGCGGATGTTCGTCGAGGAGCGGTGGCTGTCGGTGGGACTGCTCAGCGTCGGGCTGGCCGGATTCTGCCTGCACGCCACGCTGATGGGCATGCTCGCCGGGATGAACCGGTGGACCCAGTACGGGGCGTTGATGGTGACCGACGCGGTCATCCGGGTTGTGGTGGCCACGAGCACGTTCGTCGTCGGATGGGGCCTGGCCGGCTTCTTGTGGGCTACCGTCGCCGGCTCGGTGGCCTGGATGATCATGCTGGCGGCGTCACCCACCACCCGCGGTACCGCACGCCTGCTCACACCCGGCAGCACCGCCACGTTCCTGCGCGGCGCGGCTCATTCGATCACCGCGGCCGGTGCCGGCGCGATTCTGGTGATGGGTTTTCCGGTGCTGCTGAAGCTGACCTCCGACGAGCTGGGCGCCCGGGGCGGCGTCGTCATCTTGGCGGTGACGTTGACCCGGGCCCCGCTGCTGGTGCCGCTGACGGCCATGCAGGGAAATCTCATCGCCCATTTCGTCGACGAAAGCACTCACCGGATTCGCGCGCTGCTGTCTCCGGCGGCGGTGATCGGCGGTATTGGCGCGGTCGGGGTGCTGGCGGCCGGCGTGGTCGGCCCGTGGCTGCTGCGCGCCCTGTTCGGGCCGCAATACCAGGCAAGCGGCGCGCTGCTGGCCTGGCTGTCGGCCGCCGCGGTGGCGATCGCCATGCTGACGCTCACCGGTGCCGCGGCGGTGGCGGCCGCGCTGCACCGGGCGTATTCCCTGGGCTGGGTCGGCGCGACGGCGGCCTCGGGCTTGCTGCTGTTGTTGCCGCTGCCGCTGGAGACCCGCACGGTCGTGGCGCTGTTGTGCGGCCCGCTGATGGGCATCGGCGTTCATCTGGCGGCGTTGGCGCGTAGCCGATGATCGGTGCAGGCCCAACGTGTAACTTGTGACTTAAATGACCTCGCATTACTCCGACGTCTGGATCGTCATCCCCGCCTTCAACGAAGCCGCTGTGATCGGCGACGTAATTGCCGACGTGCGGTCAGTCTTCGACCACGTCGTCTGCGTGGACGACGGCAGCACCGACGGCACCGGTGACATCGCCCTGAGGGCCGGCGCCCACCTGGTGCGCCATCCGGTCAACCTGGGCCAGGGCGCGGCCATCCAGACCGGCGTCGAGTACGCCCGCAGCCAGCCCGGTGCTCAGGTGTTCGCCACGTTCGACGCCGACGGTCAGCACCGCGTCAAGGACGTGGCCGCCATGATCGACCGGCTGTCCGCCGCTGACGTGGACGTGGTGATCGGGACCCGGTTCGGCGGCTCCGTCACCAACCGTCCACCGCTGCTGAAGCGACTCGTGCTGCAGACCGCGGCGCGGTTGAGCCGACGAGGACGCCGCCTCGGCCTGACCGATACCAACAACGGACTGCGGGTGTTCAACAAGACGGTGGCCGACGGCCTGAACTTCACCATGAGCGGCATGAGCCACGCCACCGAGTTCATCATGTTGATCGCCGAAAACCATTGGCGGGTAGCCGAAGAACCCGTCGAGGTGCTCTATACCGAGTATTCGAAGTCCAAGGGCCAGCCGCTGCTCAACGGCGTCAACATCATTTTCGACGGGTTCTTGCGAGGAAGGATACGGCGTTGAACTGGATCCAGGTGTTGCTGATCGGGTCGATCGTCGTCCTGCTGGTGTATCTGCTGCGGTCGCGCCGCAGCGCGCGCTCGCGGGCGTGGGTCAAGGTGGGGTACGTGTTGTTCGTGCTGGGCGGCGTCTACGCGGTGCTGCGGCCGGACGACACCACGGTGGTCGCACACTGGTTCGGGGTGCGCCGCGGCACCGACCTGATGCTCTACGCGCTGATCATGGCGTTCAGTTTCACCACCCTGAGCACCTACATGCGGTTCAAGGACCTGGAGTTGCGCTACGCACGGTTGGCCCGGGCGGTCGCGCTCGAGGGCGCTCAAGCGCCGCAGGCATGACTGCAACGCAGCACCGGCGGGTTCAATTCGGCGGGTTCGGCTTTACGTAACGGCCTCGTCAATTCGTCGGCGTCGCCGCCCTGCTGGGTGTACATTGCGGCTCAAGTCCAGGTGTTTCGCGGGCTCTCCGACTTCGTCCTGAAGTCACCGGGAGTTGCCGGCGTTCGCCCCTGATGTTGCCCGGCGCAGGTGCACCATGGGCACGGGGAGAAGGTGCACTGAATGTCAGTCGAGTTCTGTTTGCTCGGCGACGTCGCGGTGCACGTCGACGGGCAGCGGCTCGACATCGGTCACGCGAGGCAGCGGTGCGTACTGGTCGCGTTGCTGGCCGACGTCAATCACCCCATTGCGGTGGACCACCTGGTTGATCACGTCTGGTCGGATCATCCGCCGCACCACGCTCGAAACTCGTTGGCCGGATACGTGTCTCGACTGCGGAATCTGTTCTCGGACACCCAGGGTGTGGCGCTTGCCCGCGAGCCGGGCGGATATGTGCTGAGCGCCGACCCAATGTCGGTGGACCTGCATCGGTTCCGGCATGTGGTACGTCAAGCCCGGGGCTGCCAGGAGCCGCCGCAAGCCGCAGACCTGTTCGAACGCGCCCTGGGCATCTGGCGTGGCGAGCCGTTTCCCGCGCTCGACACACCATGGATCAACAACCTGCGCAGCACTCTGCTGAGCGAGCGGCTGGCCGTGGTGCTGGACCGCAACGACGTCGCACTCCGCGTCGGACGCCACAGCGAGGTGCTGGTGGAACTCACCGCGGCGCATGCCGCTCATCCGCTCGATGAACGCCTGGCCGGACAGCTGATGCTGGCCCAGTACCGCAGTGGCCGACAGGCGGATGCGCTGGACACCTACCGACAGATGCGGCAGCGACTTGCCGACGAGCTGGGCGTGGATCCCGGCGCGTCGCTGGACCAGGTGCATCAGCAAATTCTTTCCGGCGACGAGCAACCGCCGGGCCGCGCGCCGACGCCCCACCTGGTGGTGCCGGATCGGCCGCATTCGGCGCTGCTGCGACGAGCGACCAGCTTCGTGGGCCACAAACACGAAGTGGCGCGCGTGATCGAGTCGCTGGCCGAAGGCCCGCTGGTGACGTTGACCGGAGTCGGCGGTGTCGGCAAGACTCGGCTTGCGTTGGAGGTCGCGCGGCGCGAGCAAGACCGTTTCAGTGAGGGTGTAGCCATCTGCGAACTGGCGCCGCTCGAACATGGCGCAGCGGTCAGCCACACCATTGCGACAGCCTTGCATCTGCAGCAACAGCAGGGGTTGGGCATCGAAGAATCGGTGATCGAATACCTGCGCGCCCGCGAAGTACTTCTGGTCGCCGACAACTGCGAGCATGTCGTGGAAGCGGTCGCCAAACTGCTGACGCGGATCATCCAGCACTGCCCGAAAGTGTCGGTGCTGGCCACCAGTCGCCAACCACTTGCGATCGACGGCGAGCGGATTGTGGTCGTCCCACCGTTGACCGTCGAGGACGCCACCCACTTGTTTGCCGACAGAGCCCGAGCGGGCCGGCCGGATTTTCATCTGCAAGATCAGCCGGAAGGCGCGGTGGCGGAGATCTGCCGGCTGGTGGATTGTCTACCGCTGGCAGTGGAGCTGGCGGCGGCCCGCATGCGGATGATGAGCAGCACCGACGTCATACGGCGTCTGGACACCCTTGGTGTGTTGCGCGGCGGCGCGCGGGGTAGCCTGCCGCGCCAGCAAAGCATGTCCGCCGCGATCGACTGGTCGTATCAGCTACTCACCCAGGCTGAACAAACGCTGTTTGTGCGGCTCTCCGTCTTCGCCGGGAGCTTCGACCTGGATGCCGCGCACGGCGTGTGCGGCTTCGACGGCGACGTCGCAGAGGACACGCTAGACCTACTCGCCGGTCTGGTCGACAAGTCGATGGTGGTGGTGCGCAGCGTCACCGACCGGACTCGCTACGGCATCCTGGAAACCCTTCGGGCCTTCGGCCGCGAGCACCTGCGCGAGGCCGGACTCACCGATACATATGCCGCCCGACATGCGGCTTACTACACCGAACTGGCCGAGCGCGCCGCAACCGGACTGCACGATAGCCAGGAGCAAGAGTGGGTCGAGCGGATGATGCCGGACTACGACAACCTTCGCGCCGCGTTCGAGCGCGCGATGGCCGACACCGACACCGACCTTGCCCTTCGTCTGGTAGCGGCATTACCCGAGCTTCTCGGGCTGCGCATTGGCTACGAAATGGCCGAGTGGGCCGAACGCCTGATCACGGTCACCCAACCCGAGCATCCGTTGTTCGCCACGGCCGTCGGGGTGGCGGCACGCGGCGCCTGGGCCCACGGCGACTATGCCCATGCGCGGTCGCTGGCCGAGCTCGCCCGGGGGCGGACGCCCGGCCCCGGTACCGCACGGGTGGCCTACCCGGGAGATGTGCTCGCCGACGTCATCTTCTTTGAGGGCGATTCGCAGTGGGCCCTGGATTACTGGGAAGGCGAGGTGACCCACGCCCGCGCTGATGCCGACCCGATCCGGCTGGTGTGGACGCTGTACGAGGTTGCGATCTGTTCGGGCGCGCTGGGCAAACCGGACTACGGCCTGCCCGCCGCGCAGGAGGCGGTGACGCTAGCCGACAGCACCGGCAACCCGACAGCACGGTCGATGGCCTACTTTGCCCATGGCTACCTGCTCAAGAGGTCGGAGCCGGCGCGCGCGACGGCCCTCTTCGACCAGGCGGCGCAGCTGGCCGCGGCGGTGCAGAACTTCTGGCATAGCGGCACCGCATTGATGTCGGCCGCAGCGACCCGCGCCGTACACGGTGATCCCATCGAGGCGGCGCGGATGTTCATCGAGGTGCTCGACCACTGGGACCGGGTCGGTGACTGGTTCGAGCAAGGGGCGGCGCTGCGGTACATCACCCGGTTGTTGGTCCGTTTGGGCGCCGACGATGATGCCGCCTTCCTCCACTGCGCGTTTGTCAGGGCGGGCATGCCGTCGCCGTTGCGCGAAGAACAATTGGAGATTCTGGTCGACCGTTTGGGCGCGAATCGATTCGAGGCACACCGGGTCTCAGTCGGCGACAGCGCCGCGATGGTGGCTCGGGCCCGGTCGAGCCTGCACCGGTTCGTCACTCCCCCGGCATTATGCGCTGACCAGCGCTAAACGGTCCGCACTAGCGCATTTCATGATTCGTCAAGACCTGCCGCACACCCTCCAGGCACCCTAGGGCCAGCAACTGGCGCCCGCGCGCGACGAATGCCGGCATCGCCGAGGAGGACCCATGTCGTTTGTCATCGCCGCACCGGACGTGGTGGCAGCCGCAGCCGGTGATCTGTCGAAGATCGGCTCCGCCTTAGCCCAGGCGAATGCCGCGGCCGCGGGCCCGACATTATCGCTGTTGGCCCCCGCTGTCGATGAGGTGTCGACGGCGCTGGCCGCGTTGTTCGGTGACCACGCTGCGACATACCAGGCCTTCAGCGCTGAGGCGGCGGCATTTCACGACCAGTTTGTGCGCACCCTGCAGGCCAGCGCCAGCGCCTATGCGGCCACCGATGCCGCCAGTGCCGGGCAGCAGCTGCTCAATGCCATCAACGCGCCCAGCATGGCGCTGTTCGGGCGACCGCTGATCGGCAACGGAGCCGACGGCGCGCCGGGCACCGGTCAAAACGGCGGCGACGGGGGTTTGCTGTTCGGCAACGGTGGCAACGGCGGGTCCGGCGGGACTGTCATCCTCAATGCGCAGACGCGTGGCGTGCCCGGCGGAAACGGCGGGTCCGCCGGGCTGATCGGCAATGGCGGACGCGGCGGAGTCGGTGGAGTCGGCCAGCGGAGTGGCGCCGGCGGCAATGGTGGAAATGGCGGGCTATTGTTCGGCCATGGCGGCGCCGGCGGGCCGGGTGGACAGGCCGCCAACATTGGCGGAGCTGGGGGCAACGGCGGCGCCGGCGGGCTGCTGTTCGGCAACGGCGGGGCCGGCGGCGCCGGCGCCATCGCCTCTGCCTTCAGTGGCAACGGCGGCAACGGTGGCGCTGCCGGTCTGATCGGCGACGGCGGGCCGGGGGGCGCCGGCGGGGTCGGCAGCCACTGGGGCGGCAACGGTGGTGTAGGCGGCGCCGCCGGCCTGATCGGCAACGGCGGGCACGGCGGAGCGGGCGGGTTCGCCCCCAACCGCGCCGGCTTCGGCGCTGACGGCGGAGCAGGCGGACTCTTTTTTGGCGATGGCGGCGACGGCGGTCACGGCGGCACCAGCAACGCCGGAACGGCGGGGGCGGGCGGTCACGGCGGCAGCGCCCGCGGGCTGTTCGGCGACGGCGGAGACGGCGGTGCCGGCGGGACCAGCTACCTCGATCCCTACCGCGGCGGCAATTGGGACAAGTTCGGCGGTGACGGCGGTAACGGCGGCGCCGCGGGCGTGTTCGGTAGGGGCGGCACCGGGGGTGCCGGCGGCGACGCCGTGGCCCGCGGCGGCGCCGGCGGCCACGGCGGCACCGGCGGGCAGCTACTGGGCAATGGCGGAAACGGCGGACACGGCGGCGCCGGCGGTGTGGGCGAGATTCTCAAACCCGCTGACGGTGAAAACACCGACAGGTTCGGTGGAGCCGGCGGCAACGGCGGAGCCGCTGGCCTGCTCGGCAACGGTGGCACCGGCGGCGCTGGAGGCGATGGGCCGGCACGCGGCGGCGCCGGCGGCCACGGCGGCAGCGGCGGGCAGCTGCTGGGCAACGGCGGCGACGGCGGCCACGGCGGCGCCGGCGGTACCAGGGACATCCCCAACCCCGCAGGTGAAAACACCGACAGGTTCGGTGGAGCCGGCGGCAACGGCGGAGCCGCTGGCCTGCTCGGCAACGGTGGCGCCGGCGGCGACGGTGGCGTCGGCGGCGCCGGAAGCAATGGACCCGCACGCGGCGGCGACGGCGGCCACGGCGGCAGCGGCGGGCAGCTGCTGGGCAACGGCGGCGACGGCGGCCACGGCGGCGCCGGCGCTACCAGGGACATCGTCCTCCCCGCTCAAGGTGAGAACACCGACAAGTTCGGCGGAGCCGGCGGCAACGGCGGAGCCGCTGGCCTGCTCGGCAACGGTGGTGCGGGCGGCGCCGGCGGCAGCGGACTTAAGCGCGGCGGCGACGGCGGTGCTGGTGGCTCCGGCGGGAGCTTCGCCGGCAACGCCGGCGGCGGCGGAGCCGGCGGCATCGCCACCGAGGGAGTAGCCGGCGCGGGCGGCGCGGGCGGCAGCGCTGCCGGGTGGTTCGGTCAGGGTGGGGCCGGCGGGGCCGGGGGTGACATCCGCAGCAGCAGGATCGTACCCACCAGCGCGGGTAGGGGCGGTGACGGCGGTGCCGGCGGGCTGCTGGCCGGCAGCGGTGGCGCCGGCGGGCATGGCGGTGCCTCCAACGGCGGAACAGGCGGCGACGGAGGTAACGGCGGCCACGCGCGGGGACTGTTCGGCGACGGTGGCGCCGGCGGTTACGCCGGATTCGGGCAGCTCCAGGGCCGCGGTGGCGACGGCGGCAACGCTGGGTTGTTGATCGGTAACGGCGGCAACGGTGGATGGGGGGCTGCCGGCACGAGGACAATTCGCGGCAGCAGCGGCGGCGACGGCGGCAACGCCGGCATCCTGTTCGGCTTCGGCGGCAACGGCGGGGACGGTGGTCTCAGCGGCGGCCTGGCCGGCGGTGGCGAGGGTGGTACCGGCGGTCGCGGCGGGGCGATTGGGGCACCCGGCGCATCTGGCGCCCACGGGTAGCGCCAGGGCCGATGGGCAGTGGCCGGTAGCTAATCCCCGAATTACGTGTGGCGGAAGTACTCCACCGTGCGACGCACGCCCTCGGCCAGCTCCACCCGGGGCCGCCAACCCAAAACCCGCTCGGCCAAGCCGATGTCGAGGCAGGACCGCTGCAGGTCGCCGAGGCGATCCGGATGGAACTCCGGGTCGTCGGGTCCCCCGACCGCCGCGGCCACCGCCGAATGCAGTTGGCGGTCGGAGGTTTCGACGCCGGTGCCGACGTTGAAACGCTGCCCACCGCCCGCTTCCCCGGATGCCTTGACGAAGGCGTCCACCACGTCGTCGACGTACACGTAGTCGCGGGTTTTTCCGCCGTCGCCAAACACCTTGGTGGGCTTACCCGACAGCAGCGCCTGGGCGAAGATCGCCACCACGCCCGCTTCACCGTGCGGATCCTGCCGGGGGCCGTAGACGTTGGCCGGTGCGATGTGCGAGCAGTCCAAACCGTAAAGATGCCGGAAGGTGTTCAGGTAGATCTCGCTGGCCACCTTGCCCGCGGCGTAGGGCGAAGCAGGATCAGTCGGGGCGTCCTCACTGGTCGGGTACACCGGCGGCACGCCGTAGATGGATCCTCCCGAGGACGTGTGCACGATCTTGCGGACCCGGGTGCGGCGTGCCGCTTCGGCCAGCCGCACCGTGCCGACCACGTTCACCTCCGCGTCGAATTGCGGGTCGGTCACCGAGTACCGGACGTCTATCTGCGCCGCCAGATGAAATACCACCTCCGGTCGGTGCTGGTCGAGGATGGCCTGCAAATCGGCGGTCACGATGTCGGCCTCGACGAAGGTGTGTGCGGGGTGCTCGGCGAGGTGCTCGAGGTTGGTGGCCCGGCCGGTCGCGAAATTGTCCAGCCCGATTACCGTGTGACCGTCGGCGAGCAGACGGTCGACTAGCGTCGATCCGATGAAACCGGCTGCCCCGGTGACGAGTGCGCGCACCGGCCCACCATACAGAGTGGCGTTGGCGGCCGCGTCGCTCATCACGGCACAGCTGGCGGTTCGTGCGGTGCTGGCGTTCGGGGGTTACTTCTACTGGGACGATCTGATCCTGGTCGGGAAGGCCGGCACCCAGGGCCTGTTGTCGCCGTCGTATCTGTTCGACGACCATGACGGACACGTCATGCCGGGCGCTTTCCTGGTTGGCGGTGCGATCATCCGGGCGGCGCCACTGGTCTGGACCGGTCCGGCGATCAGCCTGGTGGTGCTGCAGCTGCTGGCTTCGTTGGCATTGCTGCGGGCGCTGCAGGTGATCCTGGGCTGGCGTCCCGTTCTGTTGATCCCGTTGACGTTCGCGTTGTTCACCCCGCTGGGGGTGCCCGGGTTCGCGTGGTGGGCGGCGGCGCTGAACTCGTTGCCGATGTTGGCGGCGCTGGCCTGGGTGTGCGCCGACGCGGTCCTGCTGATCCGCACCGGCAACCAGCGATACGCGCTGACCGGCGCACTCGTTTACCTCGTCGGTCTGCTGTTCTTCGAGAAGGCCGCGGTAATCCCGTTCGTCGCCTTCGCTATTGCCGCACTGATGCGTCACGTGAGCGGCGAGCCGAGCGCGCTGCGCACGGTATGGCGGGTGGGGTTGCGGTTGTGGATGCCGTCACTGACCCTGACCGCCGCCTGGGTTGCGCTGTACCTGGCCGTCGTCAACCAGCGGCGCTGGAGTTCGGACCTGTCGATGACCTGGGAGCTGTTGCGCCGCTCGATCACCCACGGCATCGTGCCCGGTCTGGCCGGCGGGCCGTGGCATTGGGATCGTTGGGCGCCGGCATCGCCGTGGGGCACTCCGCCGCCGGTGGTGATGGTCCTCGGCTGGCTGGTCTTGCTTGGCGTGCTTGGGCTTTCGCTGGTCCGCAAACAACGCACCGGTCTGGTCTGGCTGACCGCGGCGGGCTATACCGTCGCGTGTCAGGTGCCGATCTATCTGATGCGCTCGTCGCGTTTCACCGCGCTCGAATTGGCCCAAACACTCAGGTATTTCCCGGATCTGGTGGTCGTGCTGGCGCTGCTGGGCGCTGTCGCGTTCGCCGCGCCCAACCGGGAAACACCCTGGCTGGACGCCTCACCGCTGCGCGCTGCCGTGACCACCGGCCTGACGGCGCTGTTCCTGGCCAGCAGCCTGTATTCGACTGCGACATTCCTGACCAGTTGGCGCGACAACCCAACACAGGCGTACCTGCTGAACGCGAAAGCCAGTCTGGCTGCAGCGCATGCTGATTCGAATTCGCCGCTGCTGGATCAGGAGGTCGACCCGCTGGTGCTGCAGCGGGTGGCCTGGCCGGAGAACCTGGCCAGCCACATGTTCGCCCTGCTGCGCGATCGGCCCGAATTCGAAACGGCGACAACACGATTGCGTATGTTCAACAGCTCCGGCAGTCTGGTCGACGCGCGAGTGACCTGGGTCCGCACGATTGTGCCCGGCCCGCTGCCGCACTGCGGCTACTTCACCCAGCCGGACCAGCCGACGCGGTTGATCCTCGACGGCCCGCTGCTGCCCGCCGACTGGACCGTCGAACTGAACTACCTGGCCAACAGCGACGGATCGATGACGCTGTCGCTGTCCGACGGACCCGAGCGCAAGGTCCCGGTGCATCCCGGCCTCAACCGCGTCTACGCCCGGCTGCCCGGCGCCGGGGATGCGATCACGGTGCGGGCCAACACCACCGCGCTGTCGCTGTGCATCGCGTCGGGTCCGGTGGGTTACCTGGCGCCGGGTTGACCTAACCAGCGGCGATACGGCTTGTCGGCGCGATACAATTCACGCCATCGTGTGTGTCAACGGCGACTACCCGCCGTGGCCATCGGAGGTCGTCGGATGTCTTTACTGATCGCCGCGCCAGACATAATGGTTTCGGCCGCAACGGATTTAGCGAACATAGGTGCAGCAATTAGCGCGGCCAACTTTACGGCCGCGGCCCCGACCACCACCGTGCTGGCCGCCGCCGCGGATGAGGTGTCGACCGCTGTCGCGGCATTATTCACCTCCCACGCCCAGGCGTATCAGGCCCTCGGCATCCAAGCAGAGGCGTTTCACCAGCAGTTCTTGCAGGCACTCAACCTCGGCGCAGCGTCCTACGCGAGTGCCGAGGCCGCCAACGCCTCGCCCTTGCAGGAACTCCTCAATGTGGTCAACGCGCCCAGCCTTGCGCTTACCGGACGCCCCCTTTTCGGCAACGGCGCCAATGGCCCGCCGGGGACCGGGCAAGACGGCGCTCCCGGCGGGTGGTTGATCGGCAGTGGCGGGGCCGGCGGGACGGGCGGCTTGAGCCACCCAGATGGCGGTAATGGTGGGGCCGCAGGGTTGTTCGGCAACGGCGGGGCCGGCGGCGCCGGTGCCAGGGCGTTCTCCGTCGCCGGTGGCAACGGCGGGGCGGGCGGCAGCGGCGGATTGTTCGGCAGCGGCGGGGCCGGCGGCGCTGGCGGATTTTCGGAGCTAGGCAATGGTGGCAGCGGCGGCGTCGGAGGAGCCGGTGGGCTGTTCGGCGTCGGCGGCGCTGGTGGCACCGGCGGCACCGGCGGAACTGACGGCGGAGCGGGCGGCGCCGGCGGAGCCTCCGGTGTGTTCGGCTTGGGAGGCAGCGGTGGCACCGGGGGCGCCGGAGGCAGCGGCAGCGGCGGGGCCGCCGGAAACGGCGGCAACGCCACATTTATCGGTACCGGCGGGGTCGGAGGCATCGGGGGGGCCGGGGGCACCGGCGGTGACGGCGGCAACGGCGGTTGGGGCGGCAACGGCGGGTATTTTGGCACCGGCGGGGCCGGCGGGACCGGCGGATCAGGCGGCGCCGGCGGGATGGGCGGCATCGGTGGCAATGGCGGCTTGCTCGTCGGCTCCGGCGGCGAAGGCGGCGCTGGCGGTATCGGCCGCGCTATCGGCGGAGGCGGCGGTGCCGGAGGAAACGCCGGCATCCTCGTCGGTTCTGGTGGCGACGGCGGCGCCGGTGGGTTCGGCAATATCGATGTGGGCGGAGACGGCGGGTTCGGCGGCCAAGGCGGGCTGATTGGCAACGGCGGGAACGGCGGCGCGGGCGGAGGAACGGCGGCGGCCATCCCTGTTACCGGCAGCAATGGCGGCCAGGGCGGTAACGCCAAGCTGATCGGCAACGGTGGTAACGGCGGCAACGCCGGATCCGGCGCACCCGGCGGCACCCCAGGCACCGGCGGCGACGGCGGGTTCCTGCTGGGCGAGAACGGGTTGAACGGGCTCACGTAGCCGGCAGGTCTCGCATAAAGCGTCAACCGCGCCGGCGTTTCGCTGTACAACCACGCGCGCGCGTGAACAAATACGGAGCCACCTAGGAGAATCGAACTCCTGACCTGCTCATTACGAGTGAGCCGCTCTGCCGACTGAGCTAAGGTGGCATGCCCTCAATGCCCTCACGCCAGGCGGCACGAGTCTACGGCAGGCTCGCTGGCCAGCCAAAGTCTGATTCCCCGGTCTCCCCCCGCGAAGGGGCAGTACCATCTCAGGCCGCCTTCGACGGCCTGCATCGTCGCCAGCCCAAGTCGCTAGCACAGCTCCTGGCCGATGGTGGCCACCATGGCGTCGACGGCGAACTTGGGTTTGACGTTGATCGCCAGCGCTTCGCGGCAGGCCAACACGGCCTCGATGCACCGCAGCAGCCGATCGGGCGTGGCATGCGCGGCCAGCGCCGCGGCCCGGTCGGCCATGTCCGGGTGATTGGCGGCAACCGTGGCCGCGTTCGCCGACAGCAACAACGCATCCCGGAAGTAGCCCGCCAAGTCGATCAGTGCCCGGTCCAATGCGTCGCGCGAGGCGCGGGTATGACGGGATTTCTGGCGTCGTTCCAGCTCTTTGATGGCACCCGTGGCGCCGCGCATCGCCCCGGCGGTCCCCTTACCCGTGCCGCCGGCCCCCAGCGCCGTGCGCAGCTCCTCCGTCTCGGCCTCGGCCCGGTCCGCGGTCAGCACCAGCGCCTCCGCCTCGGCGGCGGCGACCAGCTCCTCGGCGGCGGCGTAGGCGCGCGACGGCGTCACGGCGTCGCGGGCCAGCCCCAGCGCCCGCTCCCGTCGCAGCCGGGCCTCCGGGTCGGTGGCCAACCGCCGGGCCCGTCCCACATGACCGCCGCTGACCGACGCCGCCCAGGCCGCGGTTTCGGTGTCCAGACCGTCGCTGTCGGCCAGCACCTGGGCGATCGCCGCGGTCGAGGGTGTCACCAGCGCGACATGCCGGCATCGGGATCGCAGCGTCACCGCGATGTCTGCGGGGTCCACCGAGGGCGCACACAGCAGGAACACCGTCGATACCGGCGGCTCCTCCACCACCTTGAGCAGCGCGTTGGCGGCACCTTCGGTCAGCCGGTCGGCGTCCTCGATCAGCACGATCTGGCGGTGTCCGGTGGTCGGCTTCCGGGACGCGATCTGCACGATGGCCCGCATCTCGTCGACGCCGATGGACAGGCCCTCGGGGATGACCCGTCGCACGTCGGCGTGGGTGCCGGCCATCGTCGTCGTACAGGCCCGGCAGCGTCCACATCCAGGGTCCCCGTCCTCGGGATCCGCGGTGCATTGCAGCGCCGCCGCGAAGCACAATGCCGCCACCGACCGCCCAGAACCCGGTGGACCGGTGATCAGCCACGCGTGTGTCATATTTCCGTCGCCGGCCAGGCTGTGACGGTTGTCACCACGAGCCGACCTGGCGGCGGCGATCAGCTCGTTCTTCACCGCGTCCTGGCCTACCAGCCGCGTAAACACCCCGGACATCATTGGTGCACATTATTGGTCCGCGTGACTCCGCGCCGACAGAGACCGAATGGCCACCGTTTCGCGACCTTCCCGTAACCTTTCGGCGGTTCGGCCCGTCAGCGGCGACCTGCCGGGGCGGCTGAAAGTTTTCGACGAGTCACCACCGCCGGATACGGTGGGCTCGTGGCTACCGTGGCAGCATTGCCCGGGCGGATCAGCGCGTTCGCCCGGTGGGTGGTGCGCACCCCGTGGCCGGTGTTTTCGCTGAGCATGCTGCAGTCCGACATCATCGGGGCGCTCTTCGTCCTCGGCTTCCTGCGCTACGGCCTGCCACCGGGTGATCGAATCCAGCTGCAGGACCTGCCGCGGCTCAACCTGGTCGTCTTCGTACTTTCGGCGCACGTCGTGTTTTTCGCCGGGGTCGCGGCAAATTTCAAGCTGCTGGTACCGGTTTTCCGATGGCAGCGCCGCGACAATCTTCTCGCAGAGGCTGATCCGGCCGCCACCGAGCTGGCCCGCAGGCGCGTACTACGCATGCCCTTCTACCGAACCGTGATCAGCCTTGTGGTGTGGGCCATCGGAAGTGTGGTCTTCATCGTCGCCAGCTGGTCGGTGGCCCGCTACGCCGCGCCCGTCGTCGCGGTCGCCACGGCGCTGGGGGCCACCGCCACCGCGATCATCGGCTACCTGCAGTCCGAGCGGGTCCTGCGGCCCGTCGCGGTGGCTGCGCTGCGCAGCGGCGTGCCGGAAAACCTGCGGACACCCGGCGTCATCCTGCGCTTGATGCTGGCCTGGGTGCTGTCCACCGCGGTGCCGCTGCTGGCGATCGTGCTGGCGGTGGTGTCCGACAAGATAGCGTTGCTCCACACCGCACCGGAGAAGCTGTTCGATCCCATCCTGTTGCTGGCGTTGGCGGCGCTGGGCATCGGGTTCTTCAGCACCCTGCTGGTGGCCATGTCGATCGCCGATCCGCTGCGCCAGCTGCGCTGGGCTCTCTCCGAAGTACAGCGCGGCAACTACAACGCCCACATGCAGATCTATGACGCCAGCGAGCTGGGTTTGCTGCAGGCCGGCTTCAACGACATGGTCCGGGACCTGTCCGAGCGGCAGCGGCTGCGTGACCTGTTCGGTCGCTATGTCGGCGAAGACGTGGCCCGCCGCGCCATCGAGCGCGGCACCGAGTTGGGCGGTCAGGAACGCGACGTGGCGGTGCTGTTCGTGGACCTGGTGGGCTCCACCCAGCTGGCGGCCACGCGGCCGCCAGCCGAGGTGGTTCATCTGCTCAACGAGTTCTTCCGGGTGGTAGTCGATACCGTGGGCCGGCACGGCGGGTTCGTCAACAAATTCCAGGGCGACGCCGCGCTGGCGATCTTCGGCGCACCGATCGAACACCCCGACGCTGCCGGCGCCGCGTTATGCGCCGCGCGGGAACTGCACGACGCACTCATCCCGGTGCTGGGTTCGGCCGAGTTCGGAATCGGGGTGTCGGCCGGACGGGCCATCGCCGGCCACATCGGCGCACAAGCCCGCTTCGAGTACACCGTGATCGGCGACCCGGTCAACGAGGCAGCACGACTCACCGAACTGGCCAAGCTCGAAGCGGGCCACGTGCTGGCGTCGGCCATCGCGGTCAGCGGCGCGCTCGATGCCGAGGCGTTGTGCTGGGATGTCGCCGAAGTCGTCGAGCTGCGAGGCCGCACCGCACCCACCCAGCTGGCCCGGCCGCTGAATCTTGCTGCACCCGAACAGGTTTCCAGCGAGATGGGCAGCTGACGCCCTGGATGACGGGCAGACTCTGCTTTGCCGGCTAGTGCCCTGAGTTCGATGGACCTGTCCCTTCAGCCACACGAGTCTCCACGGATCTGCGGCGTTGCCGGATATTCCGGGAGGCCGCGCTTCAGCGACAAATCCCTTGCACACCTTGGATTGTCGCTGACGGGCCGGCTCCGCCCGAGATCCATGTGAAAGATCCGATTGGCGCGGCCCGGGACTCGCACAGCGTGTCGAGTTCCAGTCAGATAGGGACAGCGTCGAGATGGCCAGAGCTGTTGTTTCACTTGCGAATCCGGCTAGGACCGCTTGACGGCCTTCCTCGCCGGTGCCTTGCGGGTGGTCTTCCTGGCGGTCCGCTTGACCGGGCCACGGGCCCGTCGGTCGGCCAGCAGTTCGGCGGCGCGTTCGTCGGTGATCGTCGCGACGTCGTCACCCTTGCGCAGGCTGGCGTTGGTCTCACCGTCGGTGACGTAGGGCCCGAACCGACCGTCCTTGATCACCATCGGATTGCCCGACGCCGGATCGGTGCCCAGTTCACGCAGTGGTGGAGCCGAAGCACTTTGCCGTCCAGGGCGTTTCGGCTGAGCGTAGATTTTGAGCGCTTCGTCGAGAGTGACGGTGAAGATCTGATCTTCGGTCGCCAACGAACGAGAATCCTTGCCGCGCTTCAGATATGGGCCATACCGTCCGTTCTGCGCGGTGATCTCCTCCCCCGACTCGGGATCCACGCCCACGACCCGGGGCAGCGACAGCAGTTTCAGCGCATCCTCGAGCGTGACCGTCTGAAGGTCCATGCTGCGCAGCAGCGAGCCGGTGCGGGGTTTCGCGGCAGCGGTCTTCTTGCCCTTCTTCGGGGGCTCACCGGGCTCGGCCGCCGGTTCGGGGAGAACCTCGGTCACGTACGGCCCGTAACGCCCGTCCTTGGCGACGATCTCGTGGCCGGTCTGCGGGTCGACACCTAGCACGCGTCCCTCTTGCGGGGTGGCGAAAAGCTGCTCGGCTACCTCGAGGGTCAGCTCGTCCGGCGTGAGCGAGTCGTCGAGGTTGGCGCGCTGCGGTGCCGGCTCACCGTTGTCGCCGGTTACCGTGCGTTCCAGGTACGGCCCGTTCTTGCCCACCCGAACGTAGACGGGACGGCCTTCGGCGTCGTCGAAAAGCTTGATGGAGTTGACTTCTCGCGCATCGATGCCTTCGAGGTTGATGCCGACGAGCTTCTTCAAACCCCCGGAGCGGGCCACCGAATCGGCCACGCCGTGCTCGCCGCCGAAGTAGAAGTTGTTGAGCCAGTTGGTGCGCCGCTCGGTGCCAGCGGCAATCGCGTCGAGCTCGTCTTCCATCGCCGCGGTGAAGTCGTAGTCAACCAGGCGACCGAAATGCTGCTCCAGCAAACCGGTTACGGCGAACGCCACCCAGGACGGCACCAGGGCGCTGCCCTTCTTGTGCACGTAGCCGCGGTCCTGGATGGTCTTGATGATCGACGAGTACGTCGACGGGCGCCCGATGCCAAGCTCCTCGAGCGCCTTGACCAATGAGGCCTCGGTGTAGCGCGGGGGCGGGTTGGTGGCGTGCCCGTCCGGTGTCAGCTCGACGGCATCCAGCCGCTGCCCCGGACTCAGCTGCGGAAGTCGGCGCTCGGCGTCGTCGGCTTCGCCGCCGACCAATTCATCCACGGTCTCCACGTAGGCCTTGAGGAAGCCCGGGAAGGTCAGGGTGCGGCCGCTCGCGGCGAATACCACCTGCTGCTCGCCGGCCATGCCTTCGATCCGCAGGCTCAGCGTGGTACCGCGCGCGTCGGCCATCTGCGAGGCCACCGTCCGTTGCCAGACGAGCTCGTAGAGGCGGAATTCATCGTTGTCGAGTTCGCGGCGCACCGCGTCCGGGGTGGCAAATGCCTCGCCGGCGGGGCGAATCGCCTCGTGTGCCTCCTGGGCGTTCTTCACCTTGCGGGTGTACTGGCGCGGTGCCGCGGCCACATACTCCTCGCCGTAGAGCTGACGGGCCTGGGTGCGCGCGGCGTTGATCGCCGACTCCGACAGTGTCGTCGAGTCGGTCCGCATATAGGTGATGTAGCCGTTCTCGTAGAGCCGCTGCGCGATGCTCATCGTCCGCTCGGCGGAGAACCGCAGCTTGCGGCCGGCCTCCTGCTGCAGCGTGGAGGTCATAAACGGCGGATACGGCCGGCGGGTGTAGGGCTTTTCCTCGGCCGACGCCACGGTCAGCCGCGCGCCGTCCAGACGCGCGGCCAGCGCGGTGGCGCTGGCTTCATCGAGGACGACGACTTCCGGCGAACCGGACGCGCCCTTGCGCAGGGCTCCCAGCGAGTCAAAGTCCCGGCCGGTGGCCACGCGTCGGCCGTCCACAGTGGTCAGCCGGGCGACGAAGGTGGGCGGCTGGGCCTTCGGGTCGGACACGCTGGCGTCCAGCGTGGCAACGATGTCCCAATACGACGCGCTGCGGAACGCCATCCGGTCGCGCTCGCGCTGGACGATGATTCGCGTCGCTACCGATTGCACCCGGCCCGCCGAAAGCTTCGGCGCGACCTTCTTCCACAGCACCGGGCTGACCTCGTAGCCGTAGAGCCGATCCATGATGCGACGGGTCTCCTGCGCATCGACCAGGTCGATGTCCAGCTCGCGGGGGTTGGCGGCGGCCTCGAGAATGGCCGGCTCGGTGATCTCGTGGAAGACCATCCGCTTGACCGGAATGCGCGGCTTCAGGGTTTCCAGCAGATGCCAGGCGATCGCTTCACCCTCACGGTCACCATCGGTGGCCAGATAGAGTTCGTCGACGTCTTTGAGCAGGCCCTTCAGTTCGCTGACGGTGCTCTTCTTCTCCGGGCTGATGATGTAGAGCGGTTCGAAGTCGGCGTCGACGTTGACCCCGAGCCGGGCCCACGGCTCGGACTTGTACTTGGCGGGCACGTCGGCGGCCGCCCGAGGCAGGTCGCGGATGTGGCCTCGCGACGACTCGACGATGTATCTGGGCCCCAGGTAGCCGGCCAATTTGCGCGCCTTGGTGGGCGACTCGACAATGACAAGTCGCCGGCCGCTCCCGTTGCCGCTGCCACTGCGGCTGTCGGAGCTTCCGGTGCCCCTAGTCTTCGGCTCAGCCAACTGCGCTTACGCTCCATCTCTGATCCTGGCTCCCCACGGAACCGCCCCCGGTAGGAAGAGTGCCAGACCGGCACTGAATCTCAGGTGAAATTCCGGTACGCCGCCGTCCCCTCGCCCGTGGGCACCTGACAATTTCGCACCCTTGGGCGCGCCTGCGCAAACCGGCTACCTGAGAGACCAGCGCCGGCGGCCCGTCAGACCCGTGGCCACTGAGCCAACGCATCGGAGCTGTCCGGAGGTTCCCCCACGTTCTCTACCAGGCGCGATAGCCTGCGTCGGCCACTGATCCGCAACGCCGGCCGGGCGCCTCGGGTACCGATCAGGGTGGGCGCGATGCCGACCCGCATCAGCGCCGACGCCAGCGGTGAATAGGTGTCGGGAGCGTGCGGATCCAGACCCAGCAGATAGCGGTCGGCTTCCGGGCTGCCGGCCGCCAGCGTCCACGCCCGCAGCTCCCGCGGCCCGGGCAGCCAGCGCGGGGGCACCGTCTTGACCGCACCGCGGGTCCAGGCGGCAGCGATCGGGCGCAGCGTCGGATCCGCGGCGGTGCGCACCAGGGGGGTGTCTTCGTCGGTTCGGGCGATCTCGGCGACCAGGCCGGCGTCGCGCATCATTTCGGCGAGAGCGACGGCTCGCCACAGTTCGCTCACGACCACCGACAGCCGGGCACCCGTACCGACCATGACGATCTGGCCCGAGGCCGCCAGCACTCCGGAAAGATCGTCCACCGCGGGCGGCACGGACTCCGCGGCGAAGAAGGACAGCTGGCTCACGCCACCGACAGTAGGCCAGTGAGCCGATCCATGGCTGCTGCGTATCCGGCGCGGCGGTCAGGCGCGGTGCCGCTCGGCCCCGGCTGAGCTTGGCGAGCAGACACAGAAGCCGCCAATTTCGGTCGATTCGGGAAGCTTCCGCGTCTGCTGGCACGACCTGGTGCCCCTGAGGTAACGAAACCCCCCGGCCCGACCCGCGGTGCGGGCTGCGCCGGGGGGTTCGTCAGAACCGCTCGGATCAGAGGGAGCGGACTCCGGTGGCCTGGGGGCCCTTAGGGCTGTGGCCGATTTCGAACTCGACCTTCTGATTCTCTTCGAGGGTGCGGAAGCCCGAACCCTGGATCTCCGTGTAGTGGACAAACACATCCGCGGAACCGTCCTCGGGGGCGATGAAGCCGAACCCCTTCTCCGCGTTGAACCACTTCACAGTTCCCTGTGGCATTTCTCGATCTTTCCTTTTCTTCTGGGTGCGGTGCACCGCCTCTCGGTGCCCCGGGCCAAGCTGCGACCGCCATACCTCGCAGAGTCGCCGGAACTTAACCCGACCGATAACCTCGCAGGAACCGCGGCCGCAACGTCGATCCTGCGAAAGTTTGACACGAACACAGAAGCTGCGACCGCAATCAGTCAACCATGTTCGGCGCGTCGGCGACAGACTTCTGTCGTGGACGAGTTCTCGAAGGGTGCGTGAATGCCGAGTTTCGGCAGCGAGCTGCTTGCCGCGGCGCTCGCCGGTACGCCGTCCGGCGAGTCTCCGCTGCGCCATGTCGCCGAACTGTCACCGCGGCCTGGCCGACCAACCGGTTGGCCGGAATGGGCCGCTCCCAACGTGGTTCGCGCGTTCGTCGAACGCGGCATCGCCGTGCCGTGGTCGCATCAGCTGGAATCCGCCGAGCTGGCACACCATGGCCGGCACGTGGTGGTGAGCACCGGCACGGCGTCGGGAAAATCACTGGCCTACCAGCTGCCGGTGCTCACTGCGCTGACGACGGATCCGCGGGCCCGGGTGCTGTATCTGTCGCCGACGAAGGCGCTGGGCCACGACCAGTTGCGCGCGGCCCATGCGCTGACCGCCGCCGTCCCGCTAAACGACGTCGCCCCCACGGCCTACGACGGCGACAGTCCCGCCGAGGTGCGCCGCTTTGCCCGCGAACGATCGCGCTGGCTGTTCTCCAATCCGGACATGGTTCACCTGTCGATATTGCGCAACCATGCCCGCTGGGCGGTGCTGCTACGCGGGCTGCGCTACCTGGTGATCGACGAATGCCATTACTATCGTGGCGTTTTCGGCTCGAATGTGGCTATGGTGTTGCGCCGGCTATTGCGGCTGTGCGCCCGTTACGCGGCTGTGCCGGGTTACGGCCCGACGGTGATATTCGCCAGCGCCACAACGGACTCGCCGGGTGCGACGGCCGCCGAACTCATCGGCCAACCGGTCGCCGAGGTGGTCGACGATGGCTCTCCCCAGGGCGCACGCACGGTCGCGTTGTGGGAGCCCGCCCTGCGCACCGATCTGACCGGGGAGAACGGCGCCCCGGTTCGACGATCCGCGGGCGCCGAGGCGGCGCGGCTGATGGCTGACCTGATCGCCGAAGGAGCACAGACGCTGACGTTCGTTCGGTCGCGGCGTGCCGCGGAGCTGACCGCGCTGGGCGCCCGGGCGCGGCTCGACGACGTCGCCCCGGCGTTGTCCGGCCTGGTGGCGTCTTATCGGGCGGGATATCTGGCGGAGGACCGCGCCGCCTTGGAGCACGCGCTGGCCGAGGGCCGGTTGCGGGGGCTGGCCACCACCAACGCATTGGAGTTGGGTGTCGACATCGCCGGGCTGGACGCGGTGGTGCTGGCCGGCTTTCCCGGGACCGTCGCGTCGTTCTGGCAGCAGGCCGGCCGGTCCGGCCGACGCGGTCAGGGCGCACTGGTGGTATTGGTCGCCCGCGACGATCCGTTGGACACGTATCTGGTGCACCATCCGGCCGCGCTGTTGGGCAAGCCGGTCGAGCGGGTGGTGATCGACCCGGGCAACCCCTACCTTCTGGGTCCGCAATTGCTCTGCGCTGCAGTCGAATTGCCTCTCGACGAGGCTGAGGTCCGAGCGCTGGGCGCGGTGGAGGTGGCCGAGGGGCTGGTCGACGACGGGCTGCTGCGCCGGCGGGGCGGCAAGTACTTCCCGGCCCCAGGGGTGGAACCGCATGCGGCGGTGGACATTCGGAGCTCGATCGGTGGCCAGATCGTCATCGTGGAGTCCGACACCGGGCGGCTACTGGGCAGTGTTGACACGGGCCGGGCACCGACTTGCGTCCATCCGGGGGCGGTGTATCTGCACCAGGGCGAAAGCTACGTCGTCGACTCGCTGGATTTCGAGGAAGGGATCGCCTTCGTCCATGCCGAGGATCCGGGATATGCGACATTCGCGCGCGAGGTCACCGATATTGTGGTCAGCGGTCCAGGCGAGCGGTCGGCGCTCGGCGCCGTCACCCTGGGCCTGGTGCCGGTGACCGTCACGCATCAGGTTGTGGGATATCTGCGCCGTCGGCTCAACGGAGAGGTGGTCGACTTCGTCGAGCTGGACATGCCCGAACAGGTGTTGCCCACCACCGCGGTGATGTACTCGATTGCTCCGGATGCCCTGGCCCGCAATGGCATTGATGCGCCGCAGATTCCCGGGTCATTGCATGCCGCCGAGCACGCGGCCATCGGGCTGCTGCCGTTGGTGGCCAGTTGCGACCGCGCCGATATCGGTGGCATGTCCACCGCGATCGGCCCGGAGGGGCTGCCGAGTGTCTTTGTCTACGACGGTTATCCGGGCGGGGCCGGGTTCGCCGAGCGCGGCTTTCGTCAGGCTCGTACCTGGTTGGGTGCGACAGCCACGGCCATCGAAGCCTGCGAATGCCCGAACGGATGCCCGTCGTGTGTGCAGTCTCCCAAGTGCGGCAACGGCAACGACCCGCTGGACAAGGCGGGCGCGGTGCGAGTGCTGCGGTTGGTGCTCGCGGCATTGGTTGCTGAGGGTTGCTAAACACCCGGTGTACCCTCGCTTCGACCCGACGCGCGCGGCCCCCGACCGCATACTTGCGCATCGAACACAGGTCGCAACGAGTGCCGGCGCCAGCCGCCGCCATCACAGATCTGCATTTCGCGTGCTGGCACAGACAAATTGCGGCAGCATAGCGGCCGGAGCCTTAAGCGCTGACATGTCCACGACTCTCGAATGATCCATGGGCCGCTTGCCATCGCCGCTGGACCCGCACCGACAAACCGGCGAAACCGCAGAACCGCTCGCCGGGCCCGCGCTACGGTGCGCTTACCGAACGCATCGACGGCCACCGCGCATGGCAGGTCATGGCCCGCAGGAAGGTACTCATGTCGTTGGTGATTGCGGCGCCCGAGGCGCTGGCCACAGCCGCCACCGACCTGGCAGCAATTGGTTCAACGGTGAGCGCGGCCACCACGGCTGCGGCGGCGCCGACGACCACGCTGCTGGCGGCCGCACAGGACGAGGTCTCGGCAGCGGTGGCGGCCCTCTTTTCCAGCCGGTTCCGGCAACGGCGGCAACGGTGGTGCGGGCGGCGCAGCAGGTCTGTTGGGTGGTGGCGGGCACGGCGGGGCCGGTGGCAGCGGCGTGCTGATCGGACTCAACGGTACGGCGGCAACGGCAGCACCATCCCCACGCCCGCCAGCGGCGGCACCGGCGGTCTCGGCGGGCTCCTGCCGGGTACCAGCGGGATCAGCGGATTGCCGTAGTGCAGGTACTCCCAACGGGATTCGCCCGCAACGGCGTCGCGCCTACATGAAAAATTGCGGTGGGAAAATCCGGCGGATGGCGACCGACCCCTCGACGGTCGACCTCCACCGATCTGCACTTCCTCGTGGCCGAAGATGTGCCAGAAGTGTCACCACACCGCCTGGAGAGCGGCTGGCTACAACCCACGCCGGTCCCGTCCTGGCAGTACGGACGTGCAGCTGAAACTACCCGCATGTGAGCAGGGTGTGCAAATCATGAGCTACCACCGAACCGCGCCGGTAGCGGTCCGAACCACCGGGCTGAGCGACAACGGCACGGAACTTACGCCCGCGGCAGCGGCACACCAGAATGCCCCAGCAACCCGATCAATACGCCGTGCCGGAGTCGCGGGACGGCATACGATGCCTTCACGTCTGACGTCGCCCGGCGACCAGGGCCGTCACGACCGGAAGGATCTCTGATGTCATTTGTCATCGCGGCGCCGGACATCGTTGCGACGGCGGCATCGGATCTGGCCACCATCGGCTCGACGATCGGCGCCGCCAACGCGGCCGCGGCCGCGCCCACCACCAACCTGTTGGCTGCCGCCGAGGACGAGGTGTCGGCGGCCATCGCAGCATTTTTCGGCGCCCACGCCCAGAGCTATCAAACCCTCAGCGCCCAAGCGCAGGCTTTTCATCAGCAATTCGTCCAGGCCATCGGCATGGGCGCGGCGTCCTATGCCAGCGCCGAGGCCGCCAACGTGTCGCCGCTGCAGCAGCTGCTCAACGCGATCAACGCGCCCATCCAGAACCTCACTGGACGCCCGCTGATCGGCAATGGAACCAACGGCGCCCCGGGCACGGGTCAAAACGGCGGTGACGCCGGGTGGCTCATCGGCAACGGCGGAGCCGGCGGATCCGGCGGAATGTCGGTCAGCGGTACCGGATTGCCCGGCGGCAACGGCGGGGCCGGCGGGCTGCTGTTCGGCACGGGCGGCGCCGGCGGGGCCGGCGGGTTTTCGTCAACCAACGTTGACGGCGGCACCGGCGGAACGGGCGGGGCCGGCGGGCTGTTCTTCGGTACCGGCGGCGCCGGCGGTGCGGGCGGCTTCGGCGCGGGTACCGGCGGTATCGGCGGCCAGGGCGGCTTCCTGTTCGGCGATGGCGGCGTCGGCGGCACCGGCGGGTTGGGCGACACCGGCGGTACCGGTGGCGTCGGGGGAACCGGCGGGCTGTTCGCTACCGGCGGGGCCGGCGGCACCGGTGGTGGCGGCCCCAACGGCGGGACCGGCGGCGCCGGCGGCACCGCCCTGTTGGTCGGCAACGGCGGAGCCGGCGGCACCGGTGGCACCACCCCGGAGAACGCCAACGGCGGGGACGGAGGCGCGGGCGGTAACGCGGGCATGTTCGCCGGCAACGGCGGGGCGGGCGGCGACGGCGGCGCGACCATCGGCGGCGTCACCGGCGCGAATGGCGGCAACGGCGGCAACGGCGGCATGTTCTTCGGCAGCGGCGGCGACGGCGGCAACGGCAGCGTCAGCGGTCTGGGCAATGGCGGCAACGGCGGTAACGGCGGCAACGCCGGCCTGGTCGGCAACGGTGGCAACGGCGGGGCAGGCGCCGACAGCGAGTTCGACGGCGGCAACGGCGGCAACGGCGGCAGCGCGCAGCTGATCGGAAACGGCGGCAATGGCGGCAATGGCGGCGCCAGTGTGGGGGTTGGCAGTAACGGCACCGGCGGCAAGGCCGGCACCGGCGGAACGCTGATCGGCCTAGACGGACTGAACGGACTGCCCTGAACGGCGCCGGGCGCCTGGCCAAGACCCATCGTTGGCGCACGTATCTGCCGTCGCCGCAACAAGATTCCGACGATCAGCGGCTACCCGCCGCGGTATGTGGATGCGCTGTCAGTAGACTGCGCCTATGACCCACGACTGGCTGCTCGTGGAAACGCTGGGGGACGAACCGGCCGTCGTCGCCCAGGGGCGTCAGCTCAAGAATCTGGTTCCGATCACCACATTCCTGCGCCGCAGTCCCTACCTCTCGGCCGTCCGCACGGCGATCGCCGAGTCGCTGCAGACCGGTCAGAGCCTCAGCAGCATTACGCCCAAGAGCGATCGTGTCATCTGCACCGAACCCGTTGTGATGTCGGACGGCCGGGTGCACGGTGTGCAGGTGTGGATCGGTCCCGCGGATGCGGAACCGCCGGAGCGACCTATCGCGGGCCCGCTGAAGTGGGACCTGACCCTGGGGGTGGCCACCGACACTCGCGAGTCGCTGATCAACAGTGGCAAGAATCCCGACGTCGAGGTCACCTACGGCAGGGCTTTCGCCGAGGACCTGCCGTCGCGCGAACTCAGCCCGAACGAAACCAGGGTGCTGGCCATGGTGGTCAAGCCCGAGCCTGGCCAAACATTATGCAGTACTTGGGATCTCACCGATTGGCAGGGCAACCCCATCAGGTTGGGTTTCACCGCGCGCAGCGCGCTGGAGCCGGGGCCGGACGGCCGCGATCACCTGGTAGCGCGGGCGATGAACTGGCGGGCCGAACTCAAAGGTCCGCTGGTGCCGGTCGACGACCTGGCGCAGAAGATTCTTGACGGACTCGCGCAGGCAGGGGTCCACCGGGCGCTGGTCGACCTGAACACCTGGTCCTTGTTGAAGTGGCTCGACGAGCCGTGCCCGTTCTACGACTGGCGGGCCAACGAGCCCGACAAGTCCCGCGTGCATCCCGACGACCAGGAGCTCATCGCCGCGATGACAAAGGAATTCGCTAACGGAGCAACCAGTGGCGTGTTGCGGCTTCCGGGGTACGACACCGATTGGGTGCCGGTGCACGTCACGGTCAACCGGATAGAACTGGAGCCGGAGACCTTCGCCGGACTGATCTCACTGCGGTTGCCCACCGCTGCCGAACTCGCCGACGCCGGATTGCCGACGGCCGTGCGCGACTCGACCTGACCGTCACGAAGGTGTTGGCGGTCCGGCCTGCACCAGCCCTGGACCACACCGCGCCCGCGTTCGACGCCACTGTGAGCAATTTTATGGTTCTTATTGCCAAACGGGAGAACGTCTTTCGTTCTGGACGTCAAAACGATCCGGCCGCGATCCGTGCCCGATACCCTACATTTCGGATCTTCATGGGAGGCACCGAATGTCGTTCGTGAGTGCGGCTCCGGAGGTGCTCGCGGCGGCCGCGGCCGAGGTGTCGCATCTCGGTTCGTCGCTGCGCGCCGCGAACGCCGCCGCGGTGGCCCGGACCACTGGGTTGCTGGCCGCAGCCGAGGATGAGGTGTCTGTTGCCGTCGCCGCATTGTTCGGATCGCACGGCGAGACCTATCACGTGCTGAGCACACAAGCGGCGAAGTTCCATAGCCGGTTTGCCTAAACCTTGTCGGCCGGCCGCGGCGTCCTATGCCGGCGCGGAAGCCGATGCCGGTCAGAGTCTGCTGAATATCGTCAACTCGCCTGCCCAGGTGCTGTTGGGGCGCCCGCTGTTCGGCAACGGTATCAACGGGGCGCCCGGCACCGGCCAAGACGGCGGCCCCGGCGGGTTGTTGATCGGCAACGGCGGCTCCGGTGGGTCCGGCGCGCCCGGCCAGCACGGCGGTAACGGCGGAGCCGCCGGGCTGCTCGGCGCCGGCGGTGCCGGCGGTGTCGGCGGCTTCGGGCTCCCAGGTGGCAACGGAGGGGCTGGCGGAGCCGGCGGAGCTGGAGGGTTGTTCGGCAACGGCGGCAACGGGGGGACCGGCGGGGGATCGTTGGACGGCAACGGCGGCGCCGGCGGAGCGGGAGGTGCGGCCGGATTACTCGGCTCGGGCGGCAGGGGCGGCGCGGGCGGTGTGAGCGCTCACCACATCGCCGGTGCCGGCGGTGCCGGTGGAAGCTGGTGGGTCGCTCGGCACCGGCGGAGCCGGCGGTGACGGCGGGCAGGCTGACGACGCTGTCGGCGGTGCGGGTGGGGCGGGCGGAAACGGCGGAACGTTCTACGGGTCCGGCGGCATGGGCGGTTGGGGTGGCAACGGAGGCCTGGACGGGGGTGTCGGCGGGACGGGCGGCGCCGCCGGTCTCCTCGGCGACGCCGGCGCTGGCGGTGGCGGCGGAACGGGCCTGGTCAGGGATGGTGGCGTCGGCGGCGCGGGCGGGGCCGGTGGGCTCGTCGGCGATGGCGGCCTTGGCGGGCATGGCGGCACCGGCGGCACCAATGGTGCAGCCGGTGGGGCGGGCGGTCGAGGGGGTCTGCTCTACGGCGCCGGCGGGGACGGCGGGGCCGGCGGCAACGGACAGCCCGCCACCGGCGGGGACGGCGGGGCCGGCGGTGCGGCCGGGCTGTTCGGCGCCGGTGGCCGCGGCGGTGACGGTGGAGTCGGTCACAACAAGGGCGGCCTCGGTGGGGGCGGCGGGATCAGCATGCTCTGCGGCAACGGCGGCAACGGCGGCGACGGCGGCGCCGCAGGTCTTGACGGCCGCGCAGGTGGATCCGGTGGCAAGGCCGGCATTCTGTTCGGCAACGGCGGAGGCGGCGGAACCGGCGGGTTTGGCGGCTTCAGCATTCCAGGGCACGGCGGGCCCGGCGGCGTCGGCGGGCAGGCCGGGCTGATCGGCAACGGCGGCAACGGTGGGGCTGGCGGCATTACCTCGGCTGCCGGGAGCACCGGCGGCAATGGCGGCAACGGCGGTGACGCCCGGCTGATCGGCGACGGCGGTAACGGCGGCAACGCCGGCACAGGCACCACCGCCGGCGGGCCCGGCACCGGCGGCACCGGCGGACTGCTGCTCGGCCAACGCGGTGTCAACGGGTCCACGTAGGGTCTAAGTAGGGCCTAGTAGTCGGGCCGTATTCGGCTCCCACCCGATCGGCCCGGCGGCTTACGGTGCAGAGAATCTCACCGAAGTTGCCGACGGACGCGTTCCCGGGGCTTGCGCTTAGCCTGAGTTACGCGAAGCCCCATTCATCATTTCCGTCGGATTGTTCCGGGCGATCGTGTTGGTAGCGGGTCGCAAACGCTTCAGCTTCTGCTGCTGCTGCTTGCTCTGGCGTCGGCAAATTCCACAAAGTACTAACGGATTCCCGTAACTGTGCAGCGCGCTGGCCATCCCCGTCGGCCAGCTGGGCCATCCTGTCGAGGATAAACGTGTATTGAGCGGCTTGCGCCTTCTGTCGAGCCAGGTTGGCGATCATGAGGATCTCCGAGGCGAGCCGCGTTTCACTCATGGACGCCACCCTGGTTGACAGCTGGATATCGTCAACCCGGCCGTCCATCAAGGCCGACACCGATATGGTTCGTTCCGGATTTGTCACGATGAAGGTGGCGATATCTTCCTGCACGACATCCTCGGCCCGACCGTGCGCGTCGTTCACGTTGGTTCTGCGGTCTGGGGACGCCGTCGACGGGAAGCCAACGGTCGGGTCAAAAGTCGGATGCGCAACCCCATAGGCCCCAGGGTCGTCGCCGCCGCCGTCCACGGTGTCGAAATCATCGTCAAAGTCGTTCTTGCACAAGTCCACTCTGGTACGCCTTTCCAACGGCCCGCCAATCAGCCGTAGTGGGGATTGCAGGCAGGTGTCGATGAGCCCGAATCGGTGTCCTGTTTCAGGGAAAATGAGGGCGCCGGCGGCGCAAGGAATTTGGTCAGAAAGTCAACGACTCGATGGCTTGACGCCAGGTTTCATCGGCATCCAGGTATGCGCGCGCAGCAGTTCGCAGATTCTTGGCCAGCGCGATACCAGCAGCGTGCAAGGACGAGCCGAAGGCGTTGTGCGCACTCTCATACATCTTCAACGTGTCGTTGAACTGCTTGCAATACGATCCGTGGCTGATCGCCACTGACTCTGCTAGTCCAGTGGTAGCGGCGACTCCCGAGGACGCACTTGCTGCCGCGTTGTGTTGATGCGACGCGAGAACATCGAGCAACTCGGGCTGGACTTTGAGAATGTTCGTCATCGATCACGCACCCTTCGCTTGCCGTTGCGCAAATATGCGCTAGTTGTCAATCAGGATTTCGCTTCCTAATGGCGTTAAACGACGCGTCGCGCCGACACCAGTTGACCACCGCCGACTCCTGCTTCGACTGGCGCGCGCTCCTCACCGTCTGTGCCGGCCGCCGCGCCTTCCGCGTACTTCTTCCCCGGCGCGCCTTTCGCCGACCCCGCAGCGGGATGCATGCCGCCCATACCCTGGGGGCCCTGCGCAGCGGGCGGTTGCTGCTGAGCGCCGAGTTGCTCCGAAAGCGGCTTGGCCGGGGCGTCATCGTGGGGACGCACCTCCTGCCGATCGGCGGCCGAACGCAGGTGAGCGACGTTGGCTAAGCCCCCGAGCCCGTTGGGCAAGCCCCCTAGGCTGGAACCAACCCCGGGCAGACCAGGCAATCCTGCACTCGCCAAGCTGTCCAAGCTGGCTAAACCAGCGGATCCGGATGCCGTCGGCGAGCTGAAGAAGCCAGTGAGCTGGGACAAGCCGCCGCTCATTCCTTCAAGACCAGGCACGCCCACGAAGAACGATTCCAGCGTCGACCCCCACTTCGACAACAGTGCGTACGCCCACTGCGCCAGGTCGCCCAAAAGGTTCTCGAGGAAGCCGATCGGGTTCGTGATGAAGTCCCATACATCCACCAGGATGTCGTCGATGACGTCCACCACATCCGACACGATGTCCACCACTACAGAAGCCAACAGGCTCGCCAACTTGGCTAGCAGGCCAAGAAGCTGAGCCGTATGAATCAGCGTCTCAATTGTCAAATAGGCGAGTGCACCACCCACCACGGCCATCCCCGCAGCGCAAATCGGCGCCTGGAAGGCGGCCGACATCGCCCACCCGACAAGCGGGATGTAGGTCAGGTCCACCGCCACCGGACGCACGAACTCAAGGCCCTTCCGCACCCCGGCCAGTACGTCGCGGGTCTTCTCGACCGCGTTGGCCTGGTCCGCGATCAACTGCTGAAGCTCACGGTCCAGTTCCGCTAGCTGCTGGAAGAAATTCAGCTGATCCTTATTCTTGCCCGCGTAGTTCTCGGCGGCCGAACCTTGCCAGCTGTCACCCGGAAACGCCGACCCCAAATCATCAAGGGCCTTTGCAAAGAACGATAGCGCGGCGTTGATTATGCCGCCATCGTCGGGAACGCCAATCCCAAGAAGGACGTACATACCGTCGATGAAACCGATTGTTGGATCAATGATGAAGGCTCTGCTCATGTCTGGTACCCGTCCGATCTTCGTCGATTTCCGATCGATTGGCCAGCTGGGCTATAGCGCCCAGTACGTCTGCCAGTTATATACCTGTGATCGAGACCACGTGTCAACGGTCATTATTGTTCATAATGCGTTAACCAAGCTCTACTTTCCGCCATCACAGCCGGGCACCGACGCCCGCCCTCGTCGGTGGGTGACACCGGGCAGTGGTCTCGCAGGCGGCCCGCGCTCGGAGCGGTGCCTCGCGATCTGTCTCGGTGGTCGCCAAATCCGTTACACCAGAGTGGAAATGGAATGTCGTTCGGGTTGGCAGCGACGGGCCCACGGCCGGTCTGCGTTCGCGGCAAAGCGCTCGTGGCGCTCGGGTGGCTATGCGGCGAAGCTAATCTGTTAACGCAACTAACTGGTCTACATATTTCAGCTGCGAGTGGATGCCAGACGGGACTCATCTCGATCTTTTCGACTTAGCCGACTCGGCGCCTAATACTATTGGGCAGAGATTCGACAGTGAATAGTTACGGTCGCGCAGAATCTTATTTATCTCCACAGTTAGCCCCTGCCGGGCGACGCTTGAAAAGCGGCAAATCCCGTTATTTCTCTCTCAGAAACTTATCGGGTGCGCCCGACTCTTATCCGCCCGCTGCCGTGGTGCGGCATGCACGCCTAGCATTCGGTGAGTACGCGGTTGACCAGCGACGATTGCAACCCCTGACCCGAGGAGGCGGGCGCTTCCGGTGGCGTCACCTGGTCCCGTTGCCACCCAGGCCGGCCGCGTACCCAACGCATCAAGATCAAATCGACGATTGCAAACGCATTCTGCTAGCAATTGTTTCCATAGGAGGGCTGGATCTGTGCAGCATGTCCCAAGACTTCGCTTGAGTAGTCGAAGCGGGCGAAGGATTTAAGACGTTGCCGGACGTGCAACGTGAAACGTCGGCTCGAGGTCGGAAACGACCAGCCACGCCCCGGGTGGACGGGCGATGTTGCGGTTGATCCGTTGCACATGGGCAACGCCCATGTTGAGCAATGATCGTGACAAGTGGGCGCATCTTCTCGAGGATGATCATCACGGAATCGGGAACTCACTGCGTGTCGGCCGGCCCCGCCCTTGCGGCGGCCCGCGCCACGCCGGCGAAAGCTACCGGAACCTCGACGGTGACCACCACATCGAGGTCCCGTACCACACAGGCGGCATCGCCCACCCCCATCGCCTGCGCCACGGCCGTTGCCCGCGCGCAGGCCGCCGGGCCACCATCAGGTACCCGCACGGCCGCGGCCAGCGCGGCCAGATCGGCGGCCGCCTGCGCGCGATGCCGAGCCACCGCTACCGAGCCCAGATAGGAACCCGCCCAGGCGACCCACAGCAACACGCCCACCATCGCGACCGCGAGCACTGTCGCCGAGCCACCGTCATCGCGGCTCCGCAGTCGCCACCGCCTCAGCCGCAATATCCAAGGTAGGCAATAGCTTTGACCGAGCGACAACCGAAGCGACAAGGAACTCGCCGTCCCGGCGCAGCTCGATCTGCGCAGCCGGCGGAGCGATTCGCCGAGCAACGTCGACAGCCGAACGTTGGTCCCCGCGCGCGGCCAGTCGAGCGGCCTCGCGGGCGGCGTCGATACAGCGCAACTGCATGGACACCGCCGTGAGACCGGCCATGCACAGCACCAGCACCACGACCAAGGTGGCGATGGCCAGAGCCGCTTCGACCGTGCTCGACCCGGCACTCGACGCTAAGCCTTGGTGCTCAGCGCGCGACCGATGATGTGGTTCAGCGCCGACACCACCGAGTCGCCGGTGACAACGGTGTAGAGGATCGCGCCGAATGCCGCCGCGGCGATGGTCCCGATGGCATACTCGACACAGTCAGATTAGCACCCAGCTCACAGACCCCGCAAAGGGATGGGACCGAGATCACAGCCGGGATCGGTCCGATTTCCGGGATTTGCTCCTTAAGGGTGGGAGCGCACCGAAAGATTGTAAAACAAACTGGCGGTCTGTCGACCACCGATGTCGACAGTACGCGCACCGCGCGATTTCTGTCAACCCCGAGGATGCCCAAGGCATCCGAAGGGTCGGACCTCGGCTCTCGCCGAGTCCTCCCACGAACTTGCTCCGCGTCCTTCCCACCTTCCGGGGCGCGTCGAGCGGGAAGGGTCGCGAGCGAGACCCTTTCAAGGCTCCCGGGCGGTTTCCCTCGGCCCGCCGGGGCCACAAGCTTTCGAGTACTTCAGCGCGGTGTTTTTCTTTTGGCATCTCCTATTCCGCCGCGCTGAGGATGGGCGGCTGGTAACCGCCCCGGAGGCAGCAGCGCTTGAGTGGCCGCTGGCTGCCTAGGAACGGGAGGGGTCCCGTTCCGCCTTGTGGTTGAGCCCCCGGCCGTACTTGCAGCGGCCGGGCGCTCCCCCCTTTCCGAGGAATGACTACACCGTTTCCAGATCGCGGCGTCAGCGGCGCCGCACCGTCGATCGGCCGTCAGTGGCGGCCGGGAAGTAGAGAACCGAAATGCCAAGGCCCCGTTGTGACAAGCCTGGTCACACCCACCGCGACCCGCGCGGACGCTGCGCCACGTGCCAGCGCCAGTTTCGCCGCGACTACGCGGCGGGCTGCAGAGCCGCCTACCGGCAGCTCCGCGAGCGGACCGCGCTAGCGGTCTGAGAACTTCCCCGCAACCGGCGGGGATGCCGCCGACATCATCGGCGGCCCGGCGGGTGCCCAGGAGGCACACAACCGCCCAACCATACGAAAGGTTCAACCATGCCAACTAGAATCAAGGAGCGGATTGACTTCGACTCCGCGCCCGACGCGATGTTCGACTACATCAAAAAGCTACGGGCCGAGAATGCCGCGTGGCGCAAGCGGTTCCGTGCCGCCGCGACCGAGCGGGATGAGCTGAAGGCGGCCATGCGGGCCGCTGGTCTAGATCCTGTCGCAGCGTCTTTCGGCGCTACCGTCCGCGGCCTGCAAGATGGCGAATGAAGCCGGGGGAGCTGGCGCGGTTGCTGGACAAGGACTTTCAGCTGGCCGTCGACGTGGAAAACTCCGAGTTCTGGGAGTATTCGGGCGGCGCATGGCGCCGGGCTGATCGGATCGTCCGCCGACACGTCATCCACTACGCACCGGACCAGGATCGCCTCAGGCAGCTAGTCGAGGATGTCGAGCTGATCACGCTGCCCGCAGTCTTGGAAGAGGCGGGCAAGGTGGTGACACCCGACGAACCCGACCCCCGGTTCATCAACCACCTGGGCGGGCTGTTCGTCGTGGAGACCGGCGAGACGATCCCGCACGATCCCGCGGTGATGTCGTTCTCTCGGGTGCCACTCGTGCCCGAGACCGGCCGAATCAGGATGCCAGTAACGAACGCGTTCCTATCCGAAATAACCTGCGGGGACAAGGATTTAGAGGATTACCTGCTAGATCTGATGGCCGATGCACTCGTGCCAGGGAACCAACGCCAGGCAGCAACGATGCTGGTGGGCGAAGGCCGAAACGGTAAGGGTGCCCTGCTACGTCTCATGGGTCAGATGTTCCGCAAGTGCGACCAGACGACCGAGACATTCCAGTCCATGTCGAGCCGCTTCGGGCCGATCACGTTGTACGGCAGCGCATTTAACTACGATGCCGACATGTCAGCCCGGTACATCTCGGACACGTCCGTGTTCAAAAAGGCCACGGGCGGGGACGTCATGGCGATGGAGCGGAAGTACAAAGGCACGGCGTACGCGAAGGTCTGGGCGTCAATGTGGTGTTCGGTCAACAAGATTCCCCGGTCGGCGGACAGCTCTTACGGGTTCCTGCGTCGGTGGGATGTCGTGGACTTCGACGCCAAGGTGACGCCGGTCCCCGGCTTCGAGGACCAACTTGCCGCCGAGCTTCCCAGCCTGGTCACGTTCCTGATGGACCGAGCGCGCAGACAGCGGGGCAACGTTCGCCGCGCTGGCGCTGGGCTAGAGCGGCTGAATGCTGCGGTCGATCTCGTCAAGGCGTGGATGACCGACGAGGACTCGGGCATGGCCGCGATGAGCGGCACGTGTCCACGGTCGCAGATCTATGGCCGGTTCAAGGCCTGGGCAGAAGATGAAGGCATCCGCCCCGACCGGCTGGCCACGGTCACCAAGTCGGATCTGCAGGCGCGCCTGGCAGCCGCCGGGGTGCCGCTGCACAAGGCACACGGAGGCATCTGGACGTACACGTTCGGAGGTTAGCTGCTGAAGTGTCCCCGCGCCGCCCCCACGGGCGGCCGGAGCACGGCCGGGGCAAAAGACGGGGCAAAAATGGGGCAAAAATGGGGCAAGCAAAACATGCTCTGAACTGGCAGGGGGCAAGCGGGGCATCCCGTTTCGACCTTTTACTAGTGTTGGCGTTTTGGTGTTGGAAAAACGTGCCGTGACCTGGCCTTTTGGCATGGTCTGCTGCGTTTGCCCTGGTCGGAGCGTTTCTGGCCTTGGATGTTGTTTGCTGGAAGAAAACATAGGAGATGCATGGAGCTGAACATGATGGACCAAGCGGCCATAGCCGCCGCCCGCCACGGCGGCGGGCCTGAGGTGGTGCTGAACGTCGGCCACGCCGACATCACCGACCTGTCCACCAACCCGGCCGAGCACCCGCTTGACGGTGCCGTGATCGTACTGGGCTGGGGCCGATGACAGCGGCCGACGACTACGCCGACTACGTCCTGCTGAAAGAGCCGTACGTGGCCGCCATCCGGGCGGCCGGTGCGGTCCCCTGGTGGTTTGACGACGCCGCCACCGCGTCCCACCACAAACCGAGAGGCACGAAATGAGCACCGATGCACCCAACACCCACCCCACACCCGCCGAGCCACCAGCGGCCGACTCTGCCCCGGAAACCAGCACGCCCGAAGGTGGTGCTGCCGATCCCGCCGGGGACGGTGCTAGCCCGCCACAGGCGGGCGACGCTGACCCCAAGTTCCCGCGTGAGCAGCGGTACCGCGTCGAGCGGAACGAGGCCCGCGCCCATATCGAGGCCCTTCAGCTCCGCGAGGTCGAGCGGATCGCGGCCGAGCACCTGGCGCAGCCCGGCGACCTAATGGAGCTGGGCGGGGTCGAACTCGCCGCGTTCGTGGACGACGCCGGGTTCGTGCGCCCCGAGGCCGTCGCCGAGGCGGTCGGCAAGCTCATCGTGTCCCGGCCCGGTCTGGCCAAGAATCCCCGCGTGGCGGCCACCGACCCGACGCAAGGCCGAGGCGGTGGTCCGCTCGCACCCTCGGCGCCGACTTCGTTCGACGGCATGTTCGCCCCCGTCTAGGGCGGGTGGCATCCCCGTTTGGAACCGTAGGCCGGGTTCGATTCCCGGCCGGGGAGCGAGCCCAGGTGTCCACGTCAGTGGCGTGGACGTCCAGCCTGGGATCGAATGCGTCAGTGGCGCAAACTAGTTGGCATTCCGCCGACTGGTAGGTATGGGTCAGTGGCCCGTCCTTGAATCCGGGGCCTCAACCAAAAGGGTTGGGGCCATTGTCGTTTCAAGGAGAAACACACATGTCAGTAACAAACGCCGGTCTGGACCAGGCATTCACTCCTGAGTCCTACGGCAAGCTGGTCGACATCGTCATCGAGACGAACTCGACCGCGTTCAACCCGGCCGTGGCTACCGTGCTGAACATCTCCTCGGAGTCGATCCGTATCCCGCTGCTCACCAGCGACGTGGATTCCGGGTGGTACAACGAGCTGGACAGCATCACGGCCGACGACCCCACCACAGACGAGCTGGTGGTAGCCCCCAAGGGCGTCAAGGCCTACACCCTCGTGTCCAACGAGAGTGTTGCCGACACCGACCCCGCTATCGCGAACCTGATCGGAAATTCGATCGGGCGATCGATCGCGAAGAAGATCGACGCGGCGTTCTTCAGCCTGTCGGCGGTCTCCAAGGGGCCTCAGCTCCCGATGGGCGTCACGGCCTACAGCTACGTTGACATCGCTGTGGCGAGCGCGACTTTCGATCACGTCAAGGACGGTATCAAGCTCGCGAAGGACAACGGTGCTGAGCCGACCGCGGTCATCATCAACCCGTCGGTCGAGGTGACCTGGCGCAAGATCAAGACCGCGACCGGCTACACCAGCTACCTGGTGCAGGACGTGCCGTTGGCCACCGAGCAGCGTGCCGCCGGTTACGCCGGTTTCACGATCAGCGGTGTCCCGGTAATCGTCAACCGAGCGGTTGACGCGCTGACCGCCGCGTGGATCGTTGACGCCACGCAGGTGTTCACCGTTCGACGCCAGGGAACGCAGATCGTGACTGACAAGTCATCCGCGTTCCAGCAGGACGGCACCGCTGTCCGCGGTGTGGCTCGTGTCGACTTCGGCGTGACCAACCCGGCCGGTGTGGTGCGGTTGTTCGACTACGCGTAACCCGCTGCTAGGGAGCGAAGCTCCCGACGCCAACGGGACTCAGCTCCGCTGATGTCCCAGCGGGGTAACACAACTGAATAACTCACCGGGAGGCCCTGGGAAACCGGGGCCTCTTTAGGCACTCCAAGGGGAAGGTGACACATGCCAGAAGAGACACAAGCCGGTACGAGGCCACGAGGCGGCCGACGCGGTCGCACTAGGAACCCTAGCCGCTGCTCTCGCGAGGGGTGCGAGCGCAAGACACCGCCCCGGCACACCAGCGCGGGCACGCGGGCGTACTGCTCGGTACCATGCCGGGCGATGGACGCGGAGCTATACCACGCAAGGAACATCGTTGAGGCGCTGGGTCATTCGGGTCTCACGACCGAATACTGGGCCGCTGTGGTGGCCACCGCGGACGCGTGGGGAGAAGCCCAACGACTAGAGGGTGTACTGCGAGAAGTGGCTGCGAGCGTGGGCATCACGGCCGAGCAGTGGGACTCCATCAGGCGCGGCGGCTAGGCCTAGCACGGTTCCAACGGTCGATAGTCCGGGGCAACCAACCCCGAACGGTTCCGATCACGGCATCCGGCTCGGGCAGGTTGTACCGCCCGAGGGTGTCAGGCTTGACGCCGATCCGCTCGGCTACCTCAGCCCGGCTCAGATACCTCACCGGGCGACGTACGTCGGCGGTCACGATGACCGCCTAGCGGTGCGGCTCAGGTATCGAGTCGGGGCCATCTGGTCACCATAGGCGGGTACGGTAGCCCCACCACGAAGGGACACAGCTCCGCTGGTCCCGAACGACGAACCCCCCGCCGAAGCGGGGGACTGTCGGCTGGCTTGGTCGGTCCTCACACCCAAGGCCCATCAGCGCGAGCTGCAATCCCACGGCGCCGCCTGGGTAGTGGTCCACCGACAGCCGAGCCAGATCCTCGGCTGACATGTCCCAGATGTACCGCCCATCGGGCAGCGTCTCGGGCATCACGTCGGCCAGATGGTCCGCGAGATCATAGGCGGGCCAATCACCCACCAGGACGCTTACGGCGCGGAACTCGTCGCGGTCCATCATCGGTTCACCTTCCGGGAGATCGAGCGTGTCAACTCGATAGCGAGCTGAACCCACAGGGGGGACATGACAACCACCATCATCACGACGGCAGTGGGGGTCATCGTGTGACCGACCCGTCGCCGTGGCGGTAGCCATCGGCGGGCGTCCATGCCGCGCACGGCCACGGTGCCCACAACACACCGCCGTCGTCATAGCAACCGGCTGGCTTGCCTTCGGAGTTCTCGGGGCCGCACACGCGGTTGCCGTCGTCCACACACGACCAACCCGGTTGGTCTTCCATTGGCTCGGCCTGAGCCCGAGCAACGGGCGACAGCACAGCAGTGGATGTGATTGCGAGAGCCGCAATTACGCGGCGGATGTTCGTTGTCATGTTCGCGACGCTACACGCTCAGCGTGTATCTGTCTACACGGCCAGCGTGTACCGCGTTCGGCCCTGCCGGGGGTGGGATGCACTGGGGCACTGGGCTAGTGGGAGTAGGCCCTGCCCTGCCCCCTCGGGGGGTGGCTGCCCTCGCCCCTGCCCTGGGGTATGGGCAGGCAGGGGCACAGGCAGGTATGGGGTGGGCACTCCCTCGGGTGGGCAGGCCCCTGGCACCGAGAGGGCTTGGGGCGCACGGGCATAGGGCACACCGGCCCCCTGGGTAGGCGCATGGGGGTGGCGTGGGCCTGCCCCGCGGGGCAGGCAGGCCCCCAGGGGGAGCACCCTGCCCGCGCCCGTTTGACCGTGGGGTTATGCGCCCCTGCCTGGCTGTGCGGGCAGAGCTGTTTTTGCCAGGCAAAACAAGACAAGACGCTGGTCAGCGGGCCAGCGTGACACAACGAAAGGGGGCCAAAAATGGCTCAAAGCGAGCCAGAAGAGGCCCAAAACACGCCGCCGAGGCCGCCAACGGGCCTACGCGCCCGAGGCAAGCGGCTGTGGCGTGAGCTGCACGAGTCGGCGGAGTTCGACCATGCGCCGGAGACGGTGCTGGTGATCGAGGAGGCATGTTTCCTGGCCGATGAGGTGGACCGGCTTCGCCGGATCGTCCGGGCAGCGGGGGCAGATACCCGCGTGCTCGGTTACAACAAACAGATCACGTCGATGCCGGAGGTTGACGACCTCCGCAAGACGCAGGCGTTGCTGCTGTCGATGCTGAAGTCGATACGGCTGGACGACGAGATGATGACGGCGTCTGACTTCGGGCGCCGCGGAGCAGAAGGGCGATGGAGATGAGACCTGGGAGACGGCGCAAGCCGACCAACTCGGCTGCGGCTGGCCCCCCTGCGGCCGAGCTGTTCCGGCGAGCGCTGCTCGCCAACCCACCAAGCGAGCACCCGGTGTTCGGGGGCCAGAGAAGCTGGTCCCCAACAGATCCCGCGTACGCCGAACTTCGGAGCGCCCTTCGGAGCGCCATAGTGAAAGCCAGCGGGGGATGACTCCCCAACGTGCACCGGGACGCCCAGCGTCCCACGGTTGGGGATCATCTGACCGACGTCGGCGGTTGCCTCTTGATTGGCACAAGATCCGGCTGCGGATTTTGCAGCGGGACAACTACCAGTGCCAGATCCGCGGCCCGCGGTGTCTGGGCAAGGCCACCGACGTAGACCACGTCCGCCGCGGTGATGACCACCGGGACGCGAACCTTCAGGCCGCCTGTGGGCCTTGCCATGCGAGCAAGACATCGCGTGAGCTTCTGGCCGTACAGCGCCGGATGCGTGAGCAGCGCAAGCGCCCGCCGGAGCGGCACCCAGGGACGCGCAGCTAGGCGTCAACCACTTCGACGCGGCCTAGCCGGTCAGTCAGCCGGTACTTGCCGTCTCCCAGGTACTCCGCGCCTGCGATGCCCGCTTCGGTCATCTTGTCGAACACCTGCCGCCACCCAGCGGCAGCCCCTGCCGGGTTGAGCTGCTGGGTCATCGTGTCGAGGTCCCCGAGATCGAGCTGGTAGCCACCGTCGAACACGAGCCGCACACCAGCCTCCCGTAGCCACACGTTCCGGCCCTGCACATCCTGAGCGGCCCACCAGTCGCCGAACTTCTCGCCGGTAGGCTCCCAGACCCAACCGGCGGGCCGAACGACGTTCCGCGACAACTCAGCCTGCCGCTGAGCCAACAGGTTGATCCGGTCGTTGAGCCGCTGCCGCTGAGGCGTTCCCGGCCGAAACGCCGGGGTGCCGAGCTGGCCCGCGAGGTCGGCCAGCTCCGCGTCAACGTCGGCCAACTCAGCAGAGTGGTCGTCGCCTGCGTCCCACCGTCTCGATAGCCGCTCGGATTCCCCAAGCAGCCCGACGATGGTCGATTCGACAAGCCGATCGGCGGCCGACGCCACGCACGACGGACCGCCGCACCCAGCGCGGTATTGAGCGCTGGCACAGCGGTATCGGTACTGGCGGCCTTTGCCGCCTTTGAGGCTGTACATCTTCTGACCGCACCCGCAGAAGATGACCCCGAGTAGCAGTGCCCGGGTCCGCTTGGTGGGCTCTTTGCGGTTCTCGCGTGCCGACAGCTCGGCCACGACGCGGTCGAATTCCTCGCGGGTGAGGATCGGTTCGGCCCGGACGACGGGCGCGCCGTCGACCCGCACGGGTTCATTGCCCGACATCGCGTAGCCGAGCAGCGCAGGCGATGTCAACGACGCTTTGAGCCTCCCGGATGACCACCCGTAGCCGCGCAGATCGCGGCCCCGGCTGGCTGCGAAAACATCACGCGGGGTAGGAATCCCGCGCTCGGTCAAGTCGTGAGCGACCGCCCGCAGCGGCTCGCGATCATCGAGCACCCGTCGGACGACTTCGCGGATGACGTTGGCCTGGTTGGGGTCTGGGATGAGCCGCCACTCCCCGGTCGACTTGTCGGGCAGGTATCCCCACGGCGGTACGCCGCCCCGGTACTTCCCGGCCCGGATGTTGTGCTGTGCCGCTGATCGGTTCCGCTCCGAGATGGCCGCCAGCTCCATCTCGGCCACCTTGGCCACCAGCAGCGCGATGATGTCCCCGAAAGGTGCTGTCAGGTCCAGGAAAGCCTCGGATGCGCTGACCAGCGCGACGGAATGCTCCTGACACCAACGGATTAGGTCCGCCAGGTCCAGCAACCGGCGGACGATTCGGTCCATCCGAGAGACCACCAACACGTCGAATTCACCTAGCCGGTTGGTGAGCCAATCGCCCAGCTGCGGCCGGTCGAACGGGGAGGTCTTCCCAGCCGACACGTCCAAGTCCTGTGCTACGCCAACGACTTCGTAGGAGCGCTGGGTGCAGAGGTCCCGGCATGTTTCGAGCTGGCGTTCTGGCGCGGTCGTCGCGTCGGTGACCCGCGACAGCCGCACCACGATCAGCGCTCGCATCACGTCACCCTCGCCCAGGTCTGCCAGGCGCGCTCCACCCCGCGCAGAACCCCCGCCGAAGCGGGGGCCTCCGTCTTGCCGGTCACGCTGCCGACCTAATCGACCTGATCGACCAGACCGCCGGGGCTGGGCTTTCCAGCCTCACCACCGGCAGCCGTGCAGCCGCCTCCCCGGTGGGATCTGCGTATTCCGGCGGCCACCAGATCCGCTCGCAGAACCACCGGGCTGCCGTCCAGATCCCCTCCGCCTCAACCGGATCGGGGAAACTGGGCTGCTGATACCAGGACGACGCTCTCAGCCCGCCTGTGACGATCTGGGACAGGTCTACGAGTACATCCGTTGGTACCCTGGGGTGTAGGTACCGGGGCTTTCCCGCCTTGCGCTGTTTGCGACGGTAGTGGCGGGCGTCGTCTCGGCGCCCTGCCTCTTCGGTGCAATCGCCGGGGTGATACCTCCGCTTGGAGTTGTTCACCGCCTCCCACGAGCATCCGTTGCACCGGCATCCGCCCCACGGCTCGAATTCGCAAGGCCTGCGCTTACCGGACCGGGGGAGGTCGTCCCTGCCGCAGATCTCGCAGCGGGTGTGGGCTGCGGACCACTTCGCCCACCGGGCCACCTGCCAGTACCCCGGCCGCATCGTGACCGGCTCACCGTCCGGGGCTCGACCTCCGTCGTGAGTCGGATCGACCCGGCGAACGCGGTGGACGACGTCGTTGTCGTCCCCGTCGTCGTCGTAGCCGTCTGGGTCTACCTTCCGGCCGCCCTCGTATCGGACAGCATCCCGCCCGTCCCACGTCCTGCCCGGCCCGTGCGGGTCGGTCCACACTTGGCCGCGGTCGTCGGACTTCAGCTTGTCGAGCAGCGGGCGGAGGATCGGCTTGCCTTGGTCGTCCAGCTTGCCGACATCCCGGTTGAGCGCGGGATACCAGCCCGGTGCGTACGGGTCGTCGGAGTGATATTCCTTGCCGGAGTAGGACTCTCGCCTGGGCGGCGGGTGGATCTCGTCCGCCCACGATGGCGTCTCGTTGACCGCGTCATAGTCCATCAGGTGCCAGCACTTCGCCTGCCGGTTCTGGCCCTTCGGATAGACGATCCGCGCGGCTACCGCCTCCGGCAGCGGTATCCACGGCTGGCTGGCGAACTCACCAACCCCGCCGACCTTGGCGTACCACCCAGCCGCCTCCTCGTCGGTGAGCGGCGGCCCCGCCTTGGCCGCCGTGCTCTCCGTCAACGCCGACCAGTCGGCCGGTTTCCGCTTCACCGGCTCGCCCATGATGCGGGCGAGCATCTCGGCGGGAGACCCGTCGTCAGCCCCGAGGACGCGCGAGGCATCCAAGGGTCGGACCCCGGTCGTCACAGCTCGGCCTCGCCTATCGGCACGATGTCAGGGTGGGGGCTCGCGATGAACCCGCATTCGCAATCGGCGACGTGTCTGACCATGTCGACGCCACCCATGTCACGGGGCAGGAGAGTGTCGCTCAACCAGCCGATCCCGCCCAGCACCCAGCGGTCTGGCGTGCAGCGCGGGTCCTCGGTCCCAGGAATCACCAGCAGCATCCCGTCATTGACCAACATCGAGATGTACGTCTCCGGCGGTACCCCACACTCGTCGGCGGCGGCGGCGGCTATCGGGATAAACTCGTCGTCCATCGGCAAATCCTATCTTGGTGTTAAACCCGTCGAGTCGAGTATTCGACGGTAGACATGCCGGACTCGTCGGTCACCAGCAGCGCCATGCGTGCCGCGATCACCTGAAATATGTTGGCCACCACTGTGTTCCTTTCGTTTCGACTTCACATCAGACCCGAGTCAAGTACTTTTCCCGCCAACCCGGCCACCACGGGGACAAGGCCCAGGCACACGAACGCCGGCAGAAAGCACAGCCCCAGTGGACCGGCGATCAGCACCCCGGCGCGTTGGGCGGCGGCGGTGGCCGCATGTGCGGCGTCGTGGCGGGACTGCGCGGCCAGTGCGGCAACACCGTCGGCCAGCGCGGCACCCGAGGACGCCGAACGCCGCGCCAGCCGCAGCAGCGCATCGAGATGCGCGTCGGCGGAGCCGGGCGGCAAGTCCGGCGGTAGCGACCAGGCGACCGACGGGTCGGCCCCTAACGTCAACAAGTCGGCGGCGCGGGACAACAGCTGCGCCAGTCGCGGCGGTGCCGAGGGGGCCGTCGCCGCCGCGGCGGCCGACACCGCCATGCCCGCGGCCAGGCACACCGCCAGCACATCCAGGCTGGACGAGAAGGCCAGCGGATCCCGGTCTTGCGCCGGCCGCGGCCGCATCCGAGGCGCGCGAGACGGCATCCCCACGCGCGCCCGAACGACCGTCGGGCCGACTCCGGCCAACAACGCCGCGGCCAGCAACACTGCCGCGGTACTCATGGCGCCACTCGATCGGTAATCCGGTCCGACCACAACAGTCCCGCGCAGACCAGCGCAACACCAACCACCAACAGCCATCCGCCCGCATGCCCATTCAGCATGAAGCTCACCGGTCGCGCCCCGATCAGCTGACCGAGCAACACCCCGAGCAGGGGCAGTCCCGACAGAATATTCGCGGTGGCGCGCGCACCGGCCAACCCCGATGCCACGCTTGACGAAAAACGTTGCCGCTCAACAATTTCGCGTTGGGCAGCGCGCATCAAGGTGGCGACAGCCAAGCCATGATCGCTGGCCAGTTGCCAGTACCCGGCGAGTCGCTCCCAGTGCGTGGGCAGAGCCGACATCCGGGCTGCCGCGCGCAAGCCGCCCGTGACGTCCGCACCCAGTCGAGCGCGCGCCGCCACGGCGCGCATTGATGCGGCAACCACACCATCGGTTTCGTCGGCGGCGGTGCCGAACGCCCGCACCGGATGGATGCCCACCCGCAATTCGCCGACCAGCACATCCAGAGCTGATTCCAACGACTTCGCTTCCCAGGTGCCGCGCCGACCGCGACGTCGTCGGCGGTAACGCAGGGTCGCCGTGGCGCCCACCACCGCGACAGCCAGCACGGTCGTCAACGGCAACACCACGACGGCGCCCACAACGACACCGCCTCCGACCCCGAGAACCCAGCGTGCTCGCAGCGGATCTTGTCGACGGTGGGGACGAAAGATCTGCCACCGCCGCGGCGATGACGGCGCAACCACAAGCGCCGAAGCCAACGCCAGCGACGCCACCGCGAGGCCGTTCATGCTGCCATCCGGCTTTCTAACAAGCTGCGCAAATCGGCTGCGCCGTCGGCCATTCCGTATTCGACATGCCATGCCGGCACCGCCTGCACCAGGCCGCTGTCGGTTCGGCGCAGTATGGCGATCTCACTCAGCCGGCGTCGACCCGCCTGATCGCGCGTGACGTGCAGCAGCACCTGGACGGCGGCGGCCAGCTGGCTGTGCAACGCGACACGGTCCAGGCCGCCGAGCGCGCCCAACGCCTCCAACCGGGTGGGAACCTCGCCGGGGTTGTTGGCATGCACGGTGCCCGCACCTCCGTCGTGGCCGGTGTTCAAGGCGGCCAGCAGGTCCACCACCTCGGCTCCCCTGACCTCGCCGACGACGATGCGGTCGGGCCGCATCCGAAGTGCCTGCCGGACGAGCTGGCGCATCGTGACCTCACCGGCACCTTCGACGTTCGCGCATCGGGCCACGAGCTTGACCAGGTGCGGATGCCGGGGAGCCAGCTCGGCGGCGTCTTCGACACAGACGATCCGCTCGGCGCCGGAGACGGCGCCCAGCATGGCAGCCAGCAGTGTTGTTTTGCCGGCGCCGGTGCCCCCAGACACCAGGAACGCCAAGCGTGCGGCGATGATCTCGGCGACCAGGTCGGCGGCGTGCGGCGATATCGCGCCTGCGGCGGCCAGCGCCGTCAGGTCTTGCGTCGTGGGCCGCAGCACCCGCAGCGACAAGCAGGTGCCCTCGGCTGCCACAGGCGGTAACACCGCGTGCAGGCGTAGCGTCAACCCGGCGGCGCCGATCCCGCTCAGCTGCCCGTCAACCCATGGTTGCGCGTCGTCGAGCCGCCGACCCGCGGCCAGCGCCAGCCGTTGCGCCAATCGCCGTACCGCCGCCTCGTCGGTGAACCGAATCTCACTGCGCCGCAGACCGTTTCCATCGTCAACCCACACCGCGTCGGGCGCCGTGACCAGGACATCGGTGGTGCCGTCGGCGCACACCAGGGGCTCGAGAATGCCGGCACCGGTCAGTTCGGTCTGCAGCACTCGAAGGTTGGCGAGCACCTCGGTGTCGCCGAGCATCCCGCCGGATTCGGCGCGGATCGCCGCGGCCACCACGTTGGGACGTAGCGGCGCAGACTCGGTGGCCAGCCGCTCGCGGACCCGTTCGATCAGTGATCCGGTCACGCGGCCCTGCCGTTCAGCCCGCCCTGCGGATGCCCTAACGCCGCCAGGACCCGCCGCGCCGCCGCGGCCAGCGCCGATCGCTGTCGCAACCGAAGGCCACCGTGTTCCAATTGCCCGGCGAGGCGCGGCTGGGCTCTCATCGACGCCAGCAGGGGGACGCCGGCGATGTCGGCGACCTCCGCTGCTCGCAATCCACCGGGTGACGGCCCGCGCACGACCAGCCCCAGGTTGGGGTTGATCGCGGTCAGCACCGGAACGATCGCGGCGGTGGCCGCGCAGGCCCGGACATCGCTGGGGCAGACGAGGACGACGAGGTCGGCGGAGTCCAATGCGGCGTGGCTCGCGTCGGTCATCCGCCGGGGCAGATCGCAGGCCACGGTGACTCCGCCGCGCCGGCCGGCGTCGATGACCGCTTCCACCGGTGCGGCGTCCAACTCGCAACCGCGCCGGGTGCCCGAGAGCATGCTGATCCCCCGGTGTCGCGGCAAGGCCTCGTATACGGCCGGCCAATTCAGCCGGCCACCCTGTAAAGCCAGGTCGGGCCAGCGCACACCAGGTGCTGATTCACCGCCGACCAGCAGATCGATGCCGCCTCCCCACGGATCGAGGTCCACCAGCAGCGCCTGGGCGGCACTGTGGGCCAAGGCGACCGCGAACAGGGAGGCCCCGGCACCCCCACAGCCTCCGATGACGGCGACGACTTTCCCGCGGATGCCCTCGTCGCGCGCCGATGCGGCGGCGTCGGCGAGTTCCCGGATCAGTTCGTGTTCTTGCTCGGGCATCCGCAGCACCCGCTCGGCGCCCACGGCGATGGCCGCCGCCCAGGTCGCCGTGACAGGTTCACCGCCCGCCAGCACCGAGACGTGGGCACGCCGGGGCAGGGCAATCCGGCCGGAACGCTCGGCCGCCGCTTGGTCGAGTACCACTGCGGCCGCCGCGGACCAAGTCTTTCTGGTCACCGAACGCTGCCCGCCGTGAACGACCCGCACACCCACGGCCGCGGCGATCCGGTCCAACTCGTCGCGCAGTTGCCCGGCGGTCAACATCGCCAACACTCCGGGACCAAGGGATTGGGTCACTCCCCCACCCTGCGGGGCCGCCGGTGTTGGACACCAGTCCCACAGTGCAATCTGTGGATAGAGACACAGCTGTGCACAATTACGCTGGCCGCCGGCTCACATCGGACTCGGACACCGGCCTTCGCGAAGATCTCCGCAACGTCAAGCGAGCCACGCTCAGCGCTGCGTTCCGCAGATTTTGCCCCAGAAAAGGGACGACCCCCGCCAGGGGGGGAGGAGGCGGAGGTCGTCGTGCTTCAGCCCCGGGGGGTCGGGCTGATGCACCCTCGGCTCAGGGCCGAGTAATGCTTACTATACACATGCCAGATGGCATTCACGCAAGTAATTGCGCAAGCGAAAAAATACGGCCTGAGCCGTGTAAACGTGGCGGCCAAAGTGACAACACTTGTTGCCATTCAGCCCTTCGGACACAAGATCACGGCGTTCCGGGCGCCAACCTATGCTGGATTGGTGACCGTCCCCGACCCGGCCGCCCAGCAGCAAACCTCACCCCAGTCAGCCGACGCGCCGCCCCCACAGCTGCGCACCGCCGCTTTCTTCGATCTGGACAAGACCATCATCGCCAAGTCCAGCACACTGGCGTTCAGCAAACCCTTTTTCGCGCAGGGGCTGTTGAACCGCCGTGCCGTGCTCAAGTCCAGCTATGCGCAGTTCATCTTCCTGCTCTCCGGCGCCGACCACGACCAGATGGACCGGATGCGTGTCCACATGACTAACATGTGCACCGGTTGGGACGTCGAACAGGTGAAGTCGATCGTCAACGAGACGCTGCACGACATCGTCACTCCCCTGGTCTTCGCCGAAGCCGCCGACCTCATCGCCGCCCACAAGCTGTGCGGCCGCGCCGTCGTGGTGGTCTCCGCCTCGGGCGAGGAGATCGTGGCGCCGATCGCCCGCGCTCTGGGTGCCACTCATGCGATGGCCACCCGGATGGTCGTGCAAGACGGTAAGTACACCGGTGAGGTCGCGTTCTACTGCTACGGCGAGGGCAAGGTACAGGCGATCCGCGAGTTGGCCTCCCGCGAGGGCTACCCGCTGGAACACTGCTACGCCTACTCCGACTCGATTACCGACCTACCGATGCTCGAGGCCGTGGGGCACCCGTCGGTGGTCAACCCCGATCGCGGATTGCGAAAACTAGCCATCGAACGCGGTTGGCAGGTGTTGTCATTCTCCCGGCCGGTCTCCCTGCGCGACCGTATCCCGGCGCCGTCGGGCGCGGCGATCGCCACAACTGCCGCGGTGGGAGTCAGTGCGCTGGCCGCCGGAGCTGTCAGCTACGCGCTGCTGCGCCGCTTCGCTTTCTGACCTCCGCGACGATACGGCACTGGTGTCCCAGTTTCACCAATCGTCTCGGTAGCAAACGCTTTGGGCCACAATCAAAAGTTGTCACGGAATTTTCACGCAATTAGGCCTTGCTGTGGTCAGGGTCTAGTAGTACAAATGGAGTCACGGAAGCCCGGTGAGGCCAAGGTCGATCCGGAAGAGAAGGTTCGTTCTCCCGACCCGGGCACCCAGCACGGTTCCCGGCACCCACGCGGAGTCATAGCCGCGATAATGGCAGAAGTGTTGCGGGCCTGCGTAATTGCGAAGTATAGACGGTAGCGACGGTCCTTTGGGTGGGGCTGCAGCCGGAAGTGTCGCAAAAGCGCCGAGGCCAACCCACGCAGCCCCGAAATGCACGCTTGGTAACCGAGAACCGTGTTGGCGGGCGGCGATTCGAATCCTTCGGTCGCCGCCCGCTTCGCATTTCTGCGAACAATTTGCTTTTGTAGTCCCACCAGCTATCTGCGTGGCAATGCCTCGGCGATCGATAGCGCCTCCTGCGCCCCGGCCGTCAGCGCCCGGCAGCACAGCACCAGCCAGGCCGCGACACCGTCGGGTGTGCCCTCGGCGAAGCTGCGCGCGGCGTCACGGTAGGTCGCGGGTCGACGCATCCAACTCACCTCCGGTACCCCGAGTCCGTGCGGGTCCAGGCCCGTGGCGATCGTCACCAGCCGCGACACCGCCCGGGCCACCACTCCGTCGGCATAGCCAAAGGGCTTGAGCGTCAACAGTTCTCCGTGCGCGACTGAGGCGACCACCGGTGCCGACGCCCGCGTGGGACGAGTCATGACCTCGGCGAGCAACTCCAGGCGACGCCCGATCCCGGAGTCGGCCCGTGGACGCCCCAACTTGTCGTCGCCGACCAGGCCGGCGGCCGCCAGCGTGTGCAGGCGCGCCAGTGCCTGCAGCGGCGCCTTCTGCCATACAGCGACCAGCGGGACGCCGCCGCCTTCCAGCGCCTGCGCTACCCGCAGCGCCCCCGCGAACACGGGATCGCCGGCCGCGCCGGCCTCGCCCAGGTCTTCTAGCCGCGCCGGGCCCCCGTCGAGCACCGAGGAAGCCCGCGCCGCCCGCAGCGCCGCCTCGGCGGCGGTCACCGGCCACCCCCGCAGGTTGGCTCGGTGCCGGTGCGCCCGGCCCAGCGCCGCACGGGCGCGGTCGCTGGCGTCGGCAACACCGGGTAGCTCCATCAACGCAGCCAGCGGGTCAGCCGTCACAGCTCCCCAACCTAACGGGACGCTGTCCCGGCGCCGGGAATGGCCTCCAGCAACTGCCGGGTGTATTCGTGGCGTGGCCGGGCGAAGACGTCATCGCTGGTGGCGTGTTCGACCACCCGGCCGGCGCGCATCACCAGCACGTCGTCGGAGATCTGCCGGATGACGGCCAGGTCGTGGCTGATGAACAGGTATGTCAAACCCAAGCTCGCCTGCAGCTCGGCCAGTAGATCCAGGATCTGGGCCTGTACCAGCACGTCGAGCGCCGAGACCGGCTCGTCGCACACCAGCACCTCGGGCCGCAGCGCCAATGCCCGGGCGATCGCGACCCGCTGGCGCTGACCGCCCGACAGCTCCCGCGGCAGCCGATCCAGCACGACGACGGCAGCGCCACCCGGTCGACCACTTCACGCACCGCCTGGCGACGCTGGGTGCGGTCGCCGAACCGGTGGATACGTAACGGTTCCTCGATGGCGCGACATACCGAGTACCTGGGATCCAGGCTGCTGTACGGGTTCTGGAACACCGGCTGCACCCGACGACGAAATGCGAACGCGCGGGCCCGGTCCAGCCCGTCGATGTCCTCGCCGTCGAAAACCACCGTGCCCGATGTCGGCTGCAGCAGACCGAGCACCATGCGCGCCAGGGTCGATTTGCCGGAGCCGGATTCGCCGACGACCGCCAGCGTGCTTCCTTGGCGCAGCCGAAACGACACCGAGTCGACGGCACGAAACTCCGCCCGTCGCCAGGGCACGCCGCGAGATTCACGGTAAGTCTTGGTCAGCTCGGAGACGACGACAATGTCGTTGGCTGGTGTGGCCGGCTCCGGCCGGTCCGGTGCCGGCCGCCGCATCGTCAGCGAGGGAGCGGCGGCCACCAGCCGCCGGGTGTATTCGTGCTGCGGGTCACGCAGCAGCTCTTGTGCTGCACCGGATTCCGCCACCACCCCGCGGTTGACGACCACCACGGACTCGGCCCTCTCGGCCGCCAGCGCCAGATCGTGAGTGATCAGCAGCAGCGCGGTGCCCAGTTCGTCGGTGAGGTGCTGCAGATGGTCGAGGACCTGACGCTGCACGGTCACGTCGAGCGCCGACGTCGGCTCGTCGGCGATCAGCAGCCGCGGCCGCCCCGCCAGCCCGATGGCGATCAATGCCCGCTGACACATGCCGCCGGACAACTGGTGCGGATAGCGCTGGGCTTGCCTGCCCGGATCCGGCATGCCGGCCTCGCCGAGCAGCTCCACCGCGCGCCGTCGTGTGTCGCGGCCGGCGGTGTTGGCCCGCAACGCCTCCCGGATCTGGAAGCCGACTCTCCAGACCGGGTTGAGGTTGGTCATCGGGTCTTGTGGCACGTAGCCGATCTCGCGGCCCCGGATGCTCCGCATGAGCCGCCGGTCGAACGAGGTGATGTCACGTCCGCCGAATACGATGCGGCCGGCGGTGATGCGCCCACCGGGTGCCAGTAGGCCCAGGATCGCGGCGGCCAGAGTGGACTTCCCCGAACCCGATTCGCCCACCACCGCCACGGTTTGACCGCGAAGGACCGTCAGGTCGATGCCGCGCAGCACCGGCTCGGAGCCGAACCTGACTTCCAAACCGTCGACCGACAACAACGGCGGCGCATCCCCGCTCATGCCCGCCACGCTCGCGAGGCCGGGTCCAGGGCATCGCGCAACGCGTCACCCATCATCATGAAGGCCAACACCGTAATCCCCAGTGCGCCGGCCGGATAGAACAGGATCGGAGAGCCCGCCCGCAGCCGCATCTGCGCGACATTGATATCGCCGCCCCACGACACCACCGACGTCGGCAAGCCGACCCCGAGGTAGGACAGCGTGGCCTCGGTGACAATGAAGATGCCCAGCGCAACGGTGGCCACCGCGATCACCGGACCGACGGCGTTGGGCAGCGCATGGCGTAACAGGGTCTGAAACCGGCTCAGCCCCAGGGCTTTCGCCGCGAGCACATAATCGCTGCCCCGTACCTCGAGCACCGAACCGCGGGCCACTCGGGCGATTTGGGGCCAACCGAACAGGGACAGGATGGCTATCACGGTCCACACCGTGCGGTGATGCATGACCTGCATGAGCACGATCGCGGCCAGCAGCAACGGTAATCCGAAGAACACGTCGGTGATCCGCGAGATCACCGCGTCCAGCCAGCCGCCGTAGAAGCCGGCCAGCGCACCCAGCGCGGTGCCCGCGACGAATACCGCGAAGGTGGCACCCAGTCCCACCATCACCGATGCCCGCGCTCCGTAGACGGTGCGCGCGTAGATGTCGTGGCCTTGCAGATCGGTGCCGAACCAGTGCGCCGTCGACGGGTTCAGCATGCTCTGGCTGGGATCGGCATACGTCGGGTCGGCCCCGGTGAACAAGCCCGGAAACGCCGCTACGACAAGAATGAGCAGGATGAGTGCGGCGGCGACGACGAACTTCGGTCGCCGGCGCAGCCGGCGCCAGCTGTCGAACCAAAACCCGCCGGGCTCAGCCATATCGGATCCGCGGGTCCAGGGCGGCGTAGAGCAGGTCGACCGCCAGATTGGTGAGCAGATAGATGACCACCAGCACCGTCACGATCGACACCACCGTCGGCGCCTCCTGTCTGGTGACCGCCTGGTACAGCACCCCGCCCACGCCGTGGATGTTGAAGATGCCCTCGGTCACAATGGCTCCGCCCATCAGCGCACCCAAATCGGCGCCGAGGAATGTCACCACCGGGATCAACGAGTTACGCAGGATATGCACAGTCACCACCCGCGGCCGCGACAACCCCTTGGCGGTGGCGGTGCGAACATAATCCGCGTCGGCGTTGGCGGCCACCGCCGAACGGGTCAGCCGCACCACATAGGCGAACGACACCGCGCCCAAAACGATTCCGGGCAACAACAGCCGACCGAGCGTCGCGCGCCCTCCGACCGTCACCGGCGCCAACCCCAGCTTCACACCGAACAGGAACTGAGCGAGGAAGCCGAGCACGAATATCGGGACCGCGATGATGACGAGCCCGGTGATCAGCACCGTGGCGTCAAACAACCCGCCTTGGCGCAGGCCGGCGATCACGCCGAACCCGATACCCAGCACCGCCTCCACCACCAGCGCGACCAACGCCAGCCGGATCGTGACCGGAAAAGCATGCGCCAGAACGGAACTGACCGGCAGGCCGGAGTAGGCACGGCCCAGGTCGCCATGCAGCAGACCGCCCAGGTAGCGCAGGTACTGCATCAGGAACGGGTCGTCGAGGTGGTAGCGGGCGCGCAGCTGCGCAGCCACCGCGGGTGTCAGCGGCCGGTCGCCGGCGATCGCGGCCAGCGGGTCGCCCGGCAACAGGAACACCATGGCGTAGATCAGCAGCGTCGCGCCGATGAACACCGGCACCATCGCCGCGATCCGCCGCACCAGATACCGACCCATATCAGGCCTTGACAATGTTCTCGTAGTCGGGCAGCCCGTTCCAGGTGACGCGCACATTGCTGACCTCGGTCGACCACCCCACGACGGCGATATTGTCCCACAACGGAACAACGGGCATGTCGCGGAACAGGATTCGCTGTGCGTTGTTAACCAGCAGGTCGGCCTCGCGCAGGGTGGGTGCGGCCTCGGCTCTGGCCAGCGCCGCGTCGAATTCGGCGCTGGAGTAGCCGACGTCATTGGAGCCGGCGCCGGTGGTGTGCAGCGGCGCGAGGAACTCGATCATGGAGGGATAGTCCCCTTGCCAGCCGGCGCGGAATGCGGAGTTGATGGTGCGGTTGGTGATCTGGGTGCGAAAACCCGCGAACGTTGGCTGCGGCGCGCCGACGGCGTCGATGCCCAACACGTTCTTGATGCTGTTGGCCACCGCGTCGACCCACTCCTGGTGGCCGCTGTCGGCGTTGTAGGCGATGGCGTATCGGCCGCTCCACGGCGAGATTGCGTCGGCTTGGGCCCAAAGTTGGCGGGCTCGCCCGGGGTTGAAATCCAACACCTCGTTACCCGGGATATTCGGGTCGAATCCCGGCAGTGAGCGGGCGGTGAAATCGCGCGCCGGGCTGCGGGTTCCATTGAAGATCTGCTGACAGATCTGCGGACGGTTGATGGCCGCCGACAAGGCCAACCGGCGCAGCCGGCCCTCCTCGCCGCCGAAGTGCGGCAGCCGCAGCGGCGTGTCCAGGGACTGGTTGACCGCGGCGGGCCCGCTGGTGGCATGGTCACCCAGGTCGCGCCGGTAGATGGTCAGGGCACTCGACGGAATCGTGTCCAGCACATCGAGATTGCCGGACAGCAGATCCGAATAGGCGGTGTCGAGGTTGGCGTAGAACTCGAACCGCAGACCCTTGTTGCGGGGTTGGCGGTTGCCGTGATAGTCGGGGTTGGGCACCAGATCGATCCTGACGTTGTGTTCCCACACCGGACCATCGGCACCGGTGTCCAACTTGTAGGGGCCGTTGCCTATCGGATTGCGGCCGAACGCCGCCATATCCCGAAATGCTGCGTCGGGCAACGGATAGAACGAGCTGTGGCCCAGTCGCAACACGAAGTCGACGGTCGGCGCCTTGAGCCGCACGCTGAACTCGAGGTCGTTGACCACCCGCAACCCGGACATGGTGGTCCGATTCGCGTCGCCGGTTGCCACGTCGTCGTATCCCTCGATCGGGCTGAAAAACTGCTGCTGCAGTTGGGCGTTGGCGGCCAAGGCGCCGTAATTCCAGGCGTCGACGAACGAATGGGCCGTCACCGGTGAACCATCGGTGAACTTCCAGCCGGGTTTGAGGACGATTCGGTAGTTGACGTTGTCGGTGGTTTCGACGGCCTGGGCAACTTCCGGTGAGGGCTTGCCGCTGGCATCGTAGGACATCAGGCCGGCGAACAAGCGATCGAGGATGCGCCCGCCGTTGCTGTCGTTGGTGCCGGTCGGGATCAGCGGGTTGGGTGGTTCGCCGCCGTTGACCAGCACCACGTCGGGGCTCAACAGGCCGCCGCCGCACGCCGTCACACCGGCGGCCACCAGCAGCACGGAGGCTACTGAGGCCAGCCAGGCCAGCGCGGCGCGCACCATGACAGCGACCCTAAAGCGTGCCGGCCCGCCAATCATGCGGGGCCCGCACACCGAAAGCAAGATGGGTTTGGGCCAAGAGCTGCCGTCCCCTTCGGGTTTGACATTCACTACGCCGGGACGAGCCCGGATATCCTAGAATCCCGCGGATGACCGTCACATCTCTCGCCGCGCACGCGGACGCCTTTCAGGCGGCGTATTTGATGACGGCACTCGTCGTTCCCACGGTGGGATGGATCTTGCTGATCGTCGGGTTGAAGCAACGCTCGCGCGGTCGTTCGCAGCCCGGTGTTCTACGGCCGCCCCAACCCTCGTCGCCAAACCCCCGGGGCAGATCGTCGGGTACCACGCTGATCGTCATCGGCACGGTGCTGCTGACGTTGGGTGTGCTGGCGATCTTCGGACGTCTGGCCAGTGCCGGTCCGAGAACCTCCGAGGGATCCGGAGGCGCGGAATTATATTCGGGCACAGGGCTTCTCACCCCACCGATGGCCGATGAGCCAGCCACTGACGGTGATCGACAAGCGACGTGGCGGGCGGGCCGGACACCGAATCTTGTGATTTGAGGTAATAGGGATAACTTTCCCGGATAATCACCGTCGTGCATGCACCTCAGGGGCGTCCGCCGCGGCGATGTGCCCGCCGAGTGATCGCCACCTTCGCGATGGCCGCAGCGAGTTGGGCCGGGACCATGGCGGGCCCAGCCGCGTGGGCCGCGCCGGTTGACAGCAACGACGAACCCACGCCGTGCCGGGCGGAGCGCATCGCCCTGACCGCCTCCCCGACCCAGGCCGCCGTGGGCCACCGCGCGCTGAACCTGATATTCAGCCTTGCCGGCGGCGCGGTGCCGTGCACGCTCACCGGCTACCCCGGCGTCGACTCGGGCGCCGGCGGGCCCCTCATTCATGCCCAGCCCACGCTGCGCGGGTACATGGGCGGCTTGCCGGCCAGTGTCACGGAGCCGCCCACGGTCATCGTGTCGCTGTCGCAACAGGCGCAGACCGTCGTGGAGAGTATCGCCGTCGACGCCGGCGGCGACCAATGCCCCACCTACACGGACCTGCTCGTGAACCCTCCCGACACCCCGGTGGTGTTCACCGTGCCGGCCACGATCGAGGCCTGCCAATTGCAGGTGCACCCCATCACCGAGGCTGCACCGCGACCCGGTGAGTCGGCTTAGCCGGACGGCCTCGGCTGGGCCGGTCACATCCGCGCAGGGCTAGGCTCGCAAGAGTGACCGAGACCTCCGCCGAAGTCCCGTCCTCCTACCTACCGCCGCAACACTTCGTCGAGCAGGCCAACGCCCACGAAGAGCTCTACCGCGAGGCCGAACAAGACCGCCTCGGCTTTTGGGCCAAGCAGGCCGAGCTGCTGTCCTGGGCGACCCCGTTCACCGAGGTGCTGGATTGGTCGGACGCGCCATTCGCCAAATGGTTCGTCGGCGGCAAACTCAATGTCGCCTACAACTGCCTGGACCGCCACGTCGAAGCCGGCCACGGTGACCGGGTCGCCATCCACTGGGAAGGCGAGCCCGCCGATCACCGCCGAGCCCTGACGTATGCGGATCTGCTGACCCAGGTATGCAAGGCGGCCAACGCGCTTACCGGACTCGGCCTGGTCGCCGGCGACCGGGTCGCCATCTACATGCCGTTGGTCCCCGAGGCCGTGATCGCCATGCTGGCCTGCGCTCGGCTGGGCATCATGCACACCGTCGTCTTCGGCGGCTTCACCGCACACGCACTGCGCGCCCGGATCGCCGATGCCAAAGCCAAGGTGCTGATCACCACCGACGGACAATACCGGCGCGGCAAGCCGATGCCGCTCAAGGACGCCGCCGACGAGGCGGTCAACGACCCCGACAGCCCGATCGAACACGTTGTGGTGGTGCGGCGCACCGGAATTGACGTGAGCTGGAACGACGACCGCGACCTGTGGTGGCACGACGTCGTCGACTCCGCCGCACCCGAACACACCCCGGAAGCCTTCGACTCCGAGCAGCCGCTGTTCCTGCTTTACACGTCGGGCACCACCGGCAAGCCCAAGGGCATTCTGCATACCAGCGGCGGCTATCTGACCCAGAGCTGCTATACGATGCACACCATTTTCGACGTCAAGCCGGACACTGACGTCTTCTGGTGCACCGCCGACATCGGCTGGGTCACCGGCCACACCTACGGCGTCTACGGACCGCTGTCCGCCGGGGTCACCGAGGTGCTCTACGAGGGCACCCCCAACACACCCGACGAGCACCGGCATTTTCAGATCATCGAAAGATACGGTGTCACAATCTATTACACGGCCCCGACACTGATCCGGACATTCATGAAATGGGGCCGCGAGATTCCCGACTCGCACGATCTGTCCAGCCTGCGGCTGCTCGGGTCGGTCGGCGAACCGATCAACCCCGAGGCGTGGCGCTGGTACCGCGACGTGATCGGCGCCGGACGCACACCGGTCGTGGACACCTGGTGGCAGACCGAGACCGGCTCGTCGATGATCTCGCCGCTTCCCGGTTTCGCCGCGGCCAAACCCGGTTCGGCGATGACGCCGCTGCCCGGCATCTCGGCCAAGGTCGTCGACGACCACGGCGATCCGCTGGAACCGGACACCGACAGCGACGAGCACATCAGCGGTTATCTCGTCCTGGACCAGCCCTGGCCGTCGATGTTGCGCGGCATCTGGGGTGACCCCGCCCGGTATCACTACGCCTACTGGTCGAAATTCGCCGACAAGGGCTACTACTTCGCCGGCGACGGAGCTCGCATCGACGCCGACGGCGCGATCTGGGTCCTGGGCCGCATCGACGACGTGATGAACGTGTCCGGGCACCGCATCTCCACCGCAGAGGTGGAATCGGCGCTCGTCGGTCATTCCGGGGTGGCCGAGGCGGCCGTGGTCGGGGTTACCGACGAGACCACCACTCAGGCCATCTGCGCGTTCGTCGTGCTGCGTGCCAACTACCAACCGCACGACGGGACCGTCGAAGAATTGCGCTCCGAAGTGGCCCGGGAGATCTCGCCGATCGCCCGGCCCCGCGAGGTCCATGTGGTGCCGGAACTCCCCAAGACCCGCAGCGGCAAAATCATGCGCCGGCTGCTGCGCGACGTCGCCGAAAACCGGGAACTGGGTGACACGTCGACGCTGTTGGACCCGGGCGTGTTCGACGCGATCCGGGCCGCCAAGTAGCGCCGCCAAGCTCCCGCGGTGTTAACGGGACGCGAGATCGAGTTCGGTGATTGACGACAACCGCCGCTGTGGGTGAACCGTCACCAGCGTCAATAGCATTTCCAACTGCTCGATGATGGTCTCGATAACCGTAGGGCTGAAGACGGCGGTGCGATATTCCACCATCCCGCTGATCCCGGCGGGCTCACCGGTATCGGTGAATTGTTCGGTAAGCGACAACAAGAAATTCATTCGCGCGGTTTTCGTGTGCACCGAAATTGGGGTGATGTCCAACTCGCCCAATACGAGCTCGGCGGGCTTGTTGTTCTGCCAGGCCAGCATGACTTGAGTCAGCGGACTCGGGGGCGACGAGCGAGCGGCGTCGATCCGCTCGACGAGAACTCCATAGGGCATGTCCTGGTGGTCGAACGCTTCCAGGCCGCGCGTGCGCACCTGTTCCAGCAAATGTGCGAAGTCGAGATCAGCGGTCATCTCGATGCGCAGCAATACGGTGTTGACCAAGATGCCGACCAAATTATCGAGCATCGGGTGGCGGCGCCCGGCGACAGCGGTACCCATAACGATGTCGTTGCGGCCGGTGAGCAACGCCAGCAGGGCGGTCAAGCCCGCTTGGACGACCATGAAGCTGGTGGCGCGGTGCTCGCGGGCCAGCTGCGTGATCTTGCGGTGGAGTGCGGCCGGCCACTGCACAGCGACCGTGTCGCCGCGAACGCCGTATGAAGTAGCGCCGGGTTGGCCCGCCGACAACTCGAGAGGCGGAGGCATGCCCGCAAGCGTTTTCTCCCAGTAGCGAAGCTCCGCGGCGATCACGCTGTCGGGGTCCTCCGGATCACCCAGGTATGCGCGCTGCCACAGGGCGTAATCGATGTATTGGATGGGCAACGGTTCCCAGGAGGGGATCTGCCCGGCACATCGACTGCTATAGGCCAGGCTGAGATCGGCCGCCAGCGGGGCCAGTGACCAGCCGTCGGCGGCGATATGGTGCAGCGCGAGGACCAACACGTGGTGATCGTCGGCCAAGCGGTACAGCCGGGTTCGTAGCGGCATCTCAGCGGCGATGTCAAAGTGGTGGCAGGCCTGGGCGGCAACAACTTCGCGGAGCCGATCCGGCGTCCACGCGGTGGCGTCGACGACTTCCCAGCACAAGCGCGCCTGTTCGACCGGCACTACGACTTGATGCGGTATGCCGGCTACTGCGGGATAGACGGTGCGCAAGGGTTCGTGACGACTCACCACATCGGTTAACGCTCGTCGCAACGCCTCTGTGTTGAGCGGGCCGTGCAACTCTGACACCCAGGGGATGTTGAACACCGCCGACGGGCCCTGCGACTGGATGACGGTCCACATGCGGTGCTGGGCAAGGGATAAGGGCACCTTCTCGGGCCGCTCAACCGCCACCAGACGCAGCGACGCAGCCGATCCGGCCCTGATATGCGGCGTCAGTTCGGCGACGGTCGGGGCATCGAACAACACCCGCACGGACAGGTCTGCGCCCAGAGCGGTGTTGACTGCGGCAACCACGCGCATCGCCAGCAACGAATCACCGCCCAGGTCGAAGAATGACTGGTCGGTGCCGACGCGTTCCAGGCCGAGGACCCCCGCGTAGATTCCGGCCACGATTTCCTCCACCGGTGTCGCCGGGGCCTGGTACCCCGGAGCGGTGTATTCGGGAACGGGCAGCGCGGCAACGTCGAGTTTCCCGTTGACTGTCACCGGCAACTGCCTGAGCGTGATGATGGCTGCCGGAACCATGTAGTGGGGCAGGCGGTCTTTCAACTCGGCACGGACCACGTCAGGGTCCGCCGCACCGGTGATGTAGCCCACCAGCCGTTTCTCGCCGGGACGGTCTTCGCGTGCGATGACGACCGCATGCTCCACTCCGACTGACTGTGCTAACGCAGCGGTGATCTCGGCTGGCTCGATGCGGTAGCCGCGGATCTTCACCTGTTCGTCGGAGCGACCCTTGTAGTGCAGTTGGCCATCAGCGCCCCAACACGCCAGATCGCCGGTGCGATACATGCGGCTTCCCGCCGCTGACGTCCCGCCGAATGGGCACGCCACAAACCGTGACGCCGTCAACCCGGAGCGTCGCCAATACCCAAGCCCCACTTGGCTTCCCGCAACATATAGTTCCCCCACCACCCCGGTGGGCACCTGCCGTAGCCACGGGTCCAAGACAAACAGCGCGGTCCCCGGCTGCGGACGTCCGATGGGCACCACCGCTGAACCGGCAGTCAGTGGTGTGCTGATGGAGACACAGACGGCGGATTCGGTTGGGCCGTAGGCATTAACCATCACCCGGTCGGGTGCCCAACGGTCCACCACTTCGGCGGTGCACGGTTCACCGCCAACCACGAGTGTCGTACCGGTCAGGCCGTCCGTCGACAAGGCCGCAACCGCTGAGGGCGTCTGGGTCAGAACGGTGACATTTTCCGCCACCAGCAATGCGTGAAAGTCGTTGGGGGAGCGGGTTACGTCTTCACCTACCACCAGCAGGCGCCCGCCGTGCAACAGTGCGCTCCAGATTTCCCACACGGAAAAATCGAAAGCGTAGGAATGGCATTGCGTCACCGTGGGTTCGGCTTGGGCGCTGAGTGGCGTGGCCGACGTGACGAGCTGGACGATGCTGCGATGGGTGATCGCCACACCCTTGGGCGTTCCGGTAGTGCCGGAAGTGTAAAGCACATAGGCGATTTCGTCAGCGTCAGGCGCTGGGAGCGGGGTTTCGGTGCCGGCGGCGCTATCGAGGGCGTCGACGTCGATGACCGCGACGTCATGGCCGTCCACAAGCGTGGTCAGGTCACCAGCGGTCAGAACGGCCAGTGGTGCGGTGTCCCCGAGCAGGAAAGCGACGCGGGAGCGGGGGTGATCCGGGTCGATCGGCAGGTAGGCGGCTCCCGCTTTGAGGACCGCCAGGATTGCCACGATGGCGCGGCCGCTGCGTGGCAGCAGCACCGCCACCACATCACCGGGGCCTATCCCGCGGCCGGCTAACCGAGACGCAAGTCGGTTGCTGGCCGCGTCGAGTTGGCGGTAGGTCAATACACAGTCCGCGGATGTCACGGCGACGGCATCAGCTGTCCGCGCCGCTTGGGCGGCAAACAGCGCCGGAATCGAGGGACTGGGAGCAGCCGGGATCGTCAGCGCAGCACGATTGCTCCAGGCGTGAATGTGACGGTCCGCGCATTGGTCGAGCAGATCGATCGATGACAACCGCCGGCGCGGGTCGGCGGCGATGAGCGTGAAAAGCCGCGCCAGCCTGTCGGCCATAGCGGCGCCCGCAAAATCTGGCGACGGCGCGCCGGAACCCGCGGTGCTGAGAAACAGCCGGTTGCCCTCGTTCATGAAGAACAACCCGAACCGATCCCCACGGCCGAAGTTGGTGTACACCAGCGAAGCCGGCGCATCGCCGAATTGCGGAACCGTCGTGGACGGAAAGAAATTCAGCGCAACTCCACGAAGCGGGCCGCCGAGGGTTTGCACCGGGAACCGTTGATGCCGAACGACCTGGCGTATCTGTGAATCCGCCTGGATGCACAGTTCGGCAACGGAAGAGGTTGGCGGTGTCGTCAACGTCAGCGGAACCACCCCGGCAACCATCCCCGGAATCGTCTTGACCTTTTCACTGGTGCGTCTGGCTACTGGGAAATCGAGTACTACCTCGGGTCCGCCGTGGTCCCAGCTCTGTACCAGGAGTCCACACACCGCCGCGATCACCGACCGTCGGCTGACGCCTAACGTCTCAGACAGATCGTCGATTCTCTGCACGGCGGAAGCGTCCAGCGCCACCGGCGCCGACGCGAAGTAATCATCGTCCCCGTCATCGGCATCCGCGCACCGATAGTTCACCGGCTGGCGGTCTGGCGGAAGGTTCTCTTCCCAGAACCGCAGGTCTTCTCGATACCTTCTGGACGCCTCGTACTCTGATTCGGTGCTGACAAGATCGCGCAGCGTACCGAAAGAGCATTCCGGAGCCGGTGCCCCGGAGGCGATTGCCGAGTAGATCGTGGCAATTCGACCGGCGAACATCACAGAGCTAAATCCGTCGACAACTATATGATGCAGACATAAAAACAAGAAAAATTGACTCGGGCTCGTCCGAAATAACGCAAATCGGAATAATGGCCCAGCCCATGGCATGGGCTCGCGCTGCATTGACGAGGCCAGCTTGTACGTTTCCTGAACCGGATCCCGCGAACCGCTCAGGTCGAAGAAGGGGACCGCGGCAGCCGGATAGTCCGCAGGCTTCTGATACAGATGTCCGTCCACCTCGAAAATTCCGGCTCGCAGCGGCTCGCACTCGGCGACCGCCTGTTGGACCGCGCGCTCGACCAGACTTGGCTCTACGACCCCACCGATCACCACGAAAACGCTCGCCTGCCACGGTATTCCCGAGCCATTCGTCTCCTGCGAAAGCCATATGTCAAGCTGCCCACGCGTTAGCGCGAGCGACTGCTCATCAGCCGTCATACCGTACTGCGGGCCGATGGGCTCAGACATCACGTATCGGCATGTCGCCAAATGGCGAACCGGCGAGCGGCCCATGCCATTTGCTTTCCATCCAGATCATTGCAACCAAAATACCCGAGTTTGCTCCAAATCTTATGGATACAAACACATGCTCAGCGCCCGCCATCGCCGCCATAGAAGTTTAGCCGCCGAACCGCTTCATTCGTCTTGACGGCTCGAGCCAGCCTGAGTCGACTCCGGCTTTCGGCGAGCCAGCCATGAGTCCGGGACGGTGGTTCGCAGACAGCCGAAATTGACCGCAATCGCGGCCCTAGCCGTGTCCACCGATCGGGGGACACGGCGTTCCTCCGGGACGGCCGAGTGGACATTCCCCCTAAATGATGGTCATTCGGGGGATGTTGCCGTTTCCCGACAACTGGCAAACTCTGCGCCAGAGGATGGGAAGAGCCGTCGACAGTTCTTCACTCTGACTGAAGGAGAGCAACCACATGGCACACGAACTGCTGTTCTGCGAAACCGAGGGCGCCTACACGGCTCCGGCTCTCCACGCCGAAACCGTTATCGACTGACCTCGTCGACACACCGGTAGGGTCTTTTCCGCCTGAAGTCAGGCGGAAAAGACCTTGTTGTCGTTCCGGAACCCACACCCGTTCGGAAGGGGCGGAATCCGGGTCATCAAGACAGCGGCCGTCAAGCCGCGAAACAGCTCAGCCCGCTATCGGGACGAAGTCCGAGCCCGGCCGGTTCTTGGCGTTGATGTCGGCCAAGTCCGCGTTGATCGACATCACCACCGCCGGCGTATGCAGCGGAATGTATTTGGTGACGCAGCTGGGCAGGCTCTCGCTGAAGGCTCCGTGAATCATCCCGACCAGCAGGTTGTCGACCGTGACCGGCGCTCCGGAATCCCCGGGCCCTCCGCAGACCTGCATCACGATGGTGCCCGGGTCCTGCCCCGGACCCCAGGTGACCCCGCAGGAGTTGCCCGTGGATCGTCCTTGTTTGCAGGCGATCTGGCCGAACGTCGGATCGGGACCGATGCCGTTGATCGCAAAGCCGTTGAAGTCGGCCACCGGCGTCACCTTGGCCGGATCGAACTTGATCACCGCGTAGTCGAGGGTGTCGTTGCCGGCGACCATGGTGCCCACGATGCCTTTGGCCTCCGCACCCTCGGCGGCGACGGGCGCGCCCGGGCCACCGCAGTGCGCGGAGCTGAATCCGATGAGGTCGCCGTTCTTGTCGTGGCCGATGGTTGTCAACGTGCACAACGTGCCCCCGTTGACGACGATGCCCGCACCGCCACCCAACGGAACCTTGTCGTCGGCAGCCGCGGTGCCCGCGGGAAGAAACCCGACAGCCAGAACCACGGCCACGGTCGCCGCGGTGAAGCAGCGGTGCGCCGTCTGCAAAGTGGTACTCCCGTCGGTGGTTGGACATCTTCCGGACATCACCGGAGATCAAGGACAGATGCGCCAGTGTAGATGATCGTCAGATTACGTCCGATGCGGTTAGAGGTGGCCGCTGACCGTCAATTTATTAGGTTGAAACCGCCCGGTATCTCACGGTCTTCGGCTGGCCTCGTATGGCACCGAAGCGCATGGCAACATAAACCGCGACTACCGCGAAACCGTGGCCCGTCAACGCGAGAGGATCGTCTGTGAGCAAACCTGATCGCCAGACCGGTGTGCCCAGCACGCTGACCACGATTCCGTTGGCCGATCCGCACGCCCGGCCCGGTGAACCGTCGATCGGCGACCTGATCAAAGACGCGACAACGCAGATGTCGACGCTGGTGCGGGCCGAGGTCGAACTGGCCCGCGCCGAGATCACTCGCGACGTCAAGAAGGGTCTGACCGGCAGCGTGTTCTTCATCGCCGCGCTGGTCGTGCTGTTCTACTCGACCTTCTTCCTGTTCTTCTTCCTTGCCGAGCTGCTCGATTCCTGGCTGTGGCGCTGGGTGGCGTTCCTGATCGTGTTCGCCCTCATGGTGGTGACCACCGTCGTGCTCGCGCTGTTGGGTTTCCTCAAAGTCCGCCGGATCCGGGGACCGCGGCAGACCATCGAGTCGGTCAAGGAGACTCGCACGGCGCTCATGCCGGGCCACGACAAGACCCCGGCCGTAACCCGCCCTGCGGCCGTACCCGAGGGCACGACGCCCGCCGATCCGTCGGGCTGGTAAATGCCGGCACCAGATCCGTCGATGACCCGCATCGACGGGCCATGGCGGCATCTGGACGTGCACGCCAACGGCATCCGGTTCCATGTCGTCGAAGCCATTCCGGCCGACCCGGACGCGGCGGAGCCGGCCATACCGGCTATGGCACGGCCCCTGGTGATGCTGTTGCACGGGTTCGGTTCGTTCTGGTGGTCGTGGCGTCATCAGCTGCGCGGGCTCACGAGTGCCCGGGTGGTCGCGGTCGACCTGCGCGGCTACGGCGGCAGCGACAAACCACCCCGCGGGTACGACGGCTGGACCCTGGCCGGTGACACGGCCGGATTGATCCGCGCGCTGGGGCACTCGTCGGCGACGCTGGTCGGTCACGCCGACGGCGGGCTCGCCTGCTGGACCACCGCGCTGCTGCACTCCCGGCTGGTGCGGTCCATCGCGCTGATCAGCTCACCGCACCCGGCCGCGCTGCGACGGTCCACCCTGACCAGGCGAGACCAGGGCCGCGCACTGTTGCCGACATTGCTGCGCTACCAAGTGCCGCTGTGGCCCGAGCGCCTACTGACCCGGGATGACGCGGCCGAAATCGAGCGCCTGGTGCGCATTCGCGGCAGCGCTAAATGGGTTGCCTCCGAAGACTTTTCGCAGACCATCGACTATCTGCGGCAGGCCATCCGGATTCCTGCTGCCGCGCACTCGGCACTGGAGTATCAGCGTTGGGCGGTACGCAGTCAGCTGCGCGGCGAAGGCCGGCGCTTCATGAAGTCGATGCGCCGGCAACTCGGCGTGCCGTTGCTGCACCTACGCGGTGACGCCGATCCCTACGTGCTGGCCGATCCGGTCGAGCGCACCCACCGTTACGCGCCGCACGGACGCTACGTATCCGTCGCCGGCGCTGGACATTTCAGCCATGAAGAAGCGCCCGAGGAGGTCAACCGGCAGCTGGCACGATTCCTCGATCAGGTGCACCGGCTCAGCTGACGCAGGCTCCGGTGGGGACGCGTTGGGTGGCCCCGATCTTTTCCAGCTGACTGGCCACCTCACCGGCGGTCAGCACGAACCCGGTGTCCGGGTCGTCGACGGCCGCGCCGAACACCACGCCGAGCACCTGGCCGTTGAGGTCGATCAACGGCCCGCCCGAGTCTCCCTGCTCCACGTTGGCCCTGATGGTGTAGACGTCGCGGGTGACGGGCTGGGGGTTGCGGTAGATGTCGGGACCACTGAGTTTGATGGCCTCGCGAATCCGGGCCGGCGTCGCGGTGAAGTTGCCGCCGCCGGGGTAGCCCAGCACCACCACGCTGGTGCCCGTTCTGGCTTCTTCTTGGGCGAACATTAGCGGCGGCGGCGACAGGTGCGGCACAGCCAGGATGGCGATGTCGACCGAAGGGTCGTAGGACACCACCGTCGCGTCGAGGGGTTTGCCGCTCGCGTACACCTGCACACTGTTGGACCCGGCGACGACGTGAGCGTTGGTCATGACGCGCTCGGGCGCAATCACGAAGCCGCTGCCTTCCAGCACCTTCTGGCAGCTGGGCGCCAGACTACGAATCTTGAGCACGCTCGGCGCGGTGGCCGTCACCACCGGATTGTCGCTCAGCGCCGGGTCGGGCGAGGCGACCGGAATGACCGGGGTGCGGCTGAACGGCTCCAGCACCTGCGGCAGGCCCGAGGTGTTCAGCAGCGCCGAAAGCCGCTTGGGCACCGTCTTGAGCCAGGTGGGCGCCACCTCGTTGACCTCGGCGAGCACCCGTGACCCACGAACCGCCGCCGCCAACTCCGGCTGATCCTTCGACTGGGTCAGCGGCGTCGCCAGCAGCCACGCCGCCGTCAGTACCACGACCAGCTGCACCGCCACCCCGATGACCGAGTCGATCACCCGGACCGGCCGGTTGCGGATCGCGCCGCGCACGGCCCGTCCCAGCACCACACCTGCGACTTCGCCGACCACGACCAGTCCCAGGATCAGAAACAGCGCGGTGAACAGCTTGGCCCGGGGGGCGGCGATGTGGGCGACGATGTGGGGCGCCAGCAGCACGCCGGCGATCGCGCCCAGCAGCACACCGGCAAACGACAGCATCGAGCCCAGCGCACCGGACCGCCAGCCTGAGATCGCCGCGATGAAGGCGACCGCCAACACCGCGATATCGAGCCATTGGGACGGAGTCATGGCATTCATCGAGTTCATCGCAGTCCACCCTGCTCACCGACCAGCGCCATCGCGTCGTCCAATTCGCGGACATCGCTGGTGTCCCAGGGCCTGGCCCACCCCGCAACGTCAAGCACCGCCGAAATCACCTGGCCGGTGAATCCCCAGACCAGCATGTGGTTGAGCAGAAACGCCGGTCCGGCCCACCGCCGACTCAAGGTCCGCCGGTACACCATCAGCCGGTTTTCCGGATTGACGAAGGCGCGCACCGGGACCCGGGTCACCATGGCCGTTTCTGCCTCGTTGACGACGTGCACCGGCCCCGGATCGGGTGAATACGCCAGCACCGGGACGACGTGGAATCGCGACGGAGCGATGAAGGTGCGTTCCATGGTCGCCAGTGGGTACAGCCTGGCCGGGTCGAGCCCGGTCTCCTCATGGGCTTCTCGGAAGGCGGTGGCCACCGGCCCCTGGTCTCCGGGATCGGATGCGCCGCCGGGGAAGGCCGCCTGACCGGCGTGGTGACGTAAGGTCGACGCCCGCACCGTCAACAGCAGGTCGGCGTCGTCGGGAACGCCGCCGGCGGCCTGCCCGGACTCGGGACCGGAGAACAGCACCAGAACAGCGGCTTCCCGGTCGTTGCGACGCAGGGATGCGGTCGCCCGGGCTGCCGTCACCATGGCCAGCACGTCGGCCGGCAACCGCCGCCGGACCGCGTCGGGCACCCGGTCCACGTTGTCGACCAGTGGGCGCAGCCAGGATGGGCCGACCTCGGGCGTCAGGGCAACCCCAGCGTTCACCGGCGCCTCCTTGTCGGGCTGGTCGGGTGCACCTGCCCGCCTTCTCTCCAACCGCTCACCACGCCTTGTCTCCGACCTCAGCCGCTATCTCCTCGGCGCTGGCAAAAGCGCGCGGCAGGGTCTGGGCCACGCTACCGTCCGGCCGCAACAGCACCGTCGCGGGCATCACATTCGCCACCCGCAATGCTGCCGCCACCTTACGGCGGCCGTCCTGCAGGGTCGGCAACCGAACACCCAGATCGGCCAACCGCAGTAACGCAGCCGTCTCATTCTCGTCCTGATGCACCGTCACCACCATGACGTCGGGCCCGACCCGTTGTTGATATTCGGCCATCGCGGGCAGTTCTGCTATGCACTCCGCGCACCAGTACGCCCATAGATTGAGCAGCACCCGCCGCCCGGCCAGCGCCCGGGCCACGTCGACGGCCGAGCCGTCCGCCGCGCATTCCACCACCACGCCGCGTAGTGCCGGTGAGCCTGGCCCGTCATCGGCGGCCGGGCAGGCCGGCAGGTTTGCGCGCCGCCGGGGCCCGGCCAGCGCCGCAGCGGTGTCGGAATCCCGGTGGTCCCGCGCCGCCGGCACCTGTTGGGTTGCGGTGCTTGGGGAGTCGTCGCGCAGTTGGGCGACCAGCGCCGCGATGAGGGTGGCGACCACCGCCAGGACCGCGATGGTCCAGCGGGTTCTCGAGGTCAGTCGCGATGTCACAGGCCGGCAAGGGCCAGCAGATGCTCGGTTTCGGGGCCCTGGACAAGAGGTGCGGCCAGCAGCGGCTCGGTGGGGCCGAGGCCGAAGGAAGGGCAGTCCTTGGCCAGCACGCAGACACCGCACGCGGGCTTGCGGGCATGGCACACCCGGCGGCCGTGAAAGATCACCCGGTGGCTGAGCACGGTCCACTCCTTGCGTTCGATCAGTTCGCCGACCGCATGCTCGACCTTCACCGGGTCGGTTTCGGCGGTCCAGCGCCAGCGCCGCACCAACCGTCCGAAATGGGTGTCGACGGTGATCCCGGGAATGCCGAACGCATTCCCGAGGATGACGTTGGCGGTCTTGCGCCCGATTCCGGGCAGCGTCACCAGTTCCGCCATGGTGGCGGGCACCGCGCCGTCAAACCGCTCGACCAGAGCTTGCCCGAGTCCGATCAACGCGTTCGCCTTGTTACGGAAGAAACCAGTGGGGCGAATGAGGGTTTCCAGCTCGGCGCGGTCCGCTTTGGCATAGTCGAGCGCCGTCCGATACTTCGCGAACAACGCCGGCGTCGTCAGGTTCACCCGTTTGTCGGTGCTTTGCGCCGAGAGGATGGTCGCCACCGCCAGTTCGAGCGGATTGGTGAAGTCCAATTCGCAGTACACGTGTGGAAAGGCTTGTGCCAGTTGACGATTCATCCGCCTAGCGCGGCGCACCAAGGCGGCGCGGGTTTCGGCAGACCAGCGCTTGGCGCCGTCGGTGTCAGGCGTGGCTGGCTTAGGCCGGGTTGGCCCGGAGGACTTTGCCGCTGTCACCTACGACAGAGTACTGATTTCGTGATCTGACCGAGACCTCGTGTTGATTCAAGGCCATGTTTACTCTCCTTGTGTCGTGGTTGCTGGTGGCGTGCGTTCCGGCGTTGCTGATGCTGACGACCCTCGGCCTTGGTCGGCTGGAACAGGCGCTTTCCTGCGATACCGTGACCGCCTCGGACGTTGCCGAGTTTCTTGAGCAGGCTCAGGCCATCGATGTGCACCGACTGGCCTGTGGGGGCATGCCGGAGGCGCTGGCTTATCTGCATCGACGCCAGGCGCCGCCCCTGACCGAGGCCCCCGCCACTAGGGCCCTCACCGGCAAACATCACGTCGATCCGTACCGTGCTGCCCCTCGACACATCCATTCCCGGGTTAAGGCGACTCGACACGTCAATCGTGTGTAGCGTTGGCACGTCGTACCGATTGGCCTAACCTGTACACCGGCGCTGGTCAAGAGGGACGGCCTGCCCGTATCACTTCGTTGGAAAGCTGAAGAGGCAACGTGGACGAGATCCTGGCAAGGGCAGGAATCTTCCAAGGGGTTGAGCCCAACGCGGTCGCGGCACTAACCAAGCAGCTGCAGCCCGTTGACTTCCCCCGCGGACACACGGTTTTCGCTGAAGGTGAGCCGGGCGATCGGCTGTACATCATCATCTCGGGCAAGGTAAAGATCGGCCGGCGCTCGCCCGACGGCCGGGAGAACTTGCTGACCATCATGGGCCCGTCCGACATGTTCGGCGAGCTGTCGATTTTCGACCCCGGGCCGCGGACGTCCAGCGCGACCACCATCACCGAAGTGCGGGCGGTCTCGATGGACCGCGACGCGCTGCGGGCGTGGATCGCCGATCGTCCGGAAATCGCCGAGCAGCTGCTGCGTGTCCTGGCGCGCCGGTTGCGGCGCACCAACAACAATCTGGCCGACCTCATCTTCACCGACGTGCCCGGCCGGGTGGCCAAGCAGCTGCTGCAGCTCGCCCAGCGTTTCGGCACCCAGGAGGGCGGCGCGATGCGGGTCACCCACGACCTGACTCAGGAGGAGATCGCCCAGCTGGTCGGCGCTTCCCGGGAGACGGTGAACAAGGCGCTGGCCGACTTCGCGCACCGCGGCTGGATCCGGCTGGAGGGCAAGAGCGTGCTGATCTCGGACTCTGAACGGCTGGCCCGCCGGGCTCGGTAGCTTCGCTGAGCAGACACACACTCGCATCACGCGGGCGCTATTCGTGCGATTCTGCGACTGCTCGCGCTAGCGGGCTCGCGCTACGGGACTCGCAGATAGTCCAGTTGGACCTGCACGGACCATTCGGCCGCATCCCAGAGCTTCTCGTCGACGTCGACATAGACGTGTTCGACGACCTGGCGGGTGGTGGCATCGTCGCCGAGGTCCCGTAGCGCGCACCGCACTTGTTCGAGCCGCTCATGCCGGTGCACCAGGTACCCCTGCGCGACGGCCGCGACGTCAGTCAATTCCGGCCCATGCCCGGGCAGCACCACACGCCGGCCCAGACCGCGCAGCCGGTGCAGCGATTCCAGGTAGTCGGTCAGGCTGCCGTCGTCCTTGTCCAGAACGGTGGTGCCGCGGCCCAGCACGCTGTCGGCCGTCAGCACGGCGTCCTCGAGGAGGAACGACAGGGAGTCTGCGGTGTGACCGGGGGTGGTCAGCACCGTGATCGCCAGCCCGGCAGCGTCGATCACTTCCCCATCGCTCAGCGTCACCCCATCGCCGCGCTGGAATTGCGGGTCCGCGGCGCGTACCGGTGCTCCGGTCAGCTCGACCAGCTTGTCGATGCCGTCGGTATGGTCGCCGTGACGATGGCTGATCAGCACCAGCGCGATGCGGCCCAGCGCGGCTATCCGGGCGATGTGCTCGTCGTCGCCCGGCCCCGGATCGACGATGACCAGCTCGTCGCTGCCCGGTCCGCACAGCACCCAGGTATTGGTGCCCTCCAGCGTCATCAGGCCGGGATTGTCGGCCACCAGCACCGATGCCGTGTCGGTGACCGCCCGCAACCGGCCGTAGGCGGGGTGGGTCAGTGACTCGGTCACGGCCGCTGGCCGACCTCCACGATCAGCTCGACCTCGACGGGTGCGCCCAGCGGCAACTCGGATACTCCGACGGCCGAACGCGCATGCGCGCCGTTGTCGCCGAACACCTCGGCAAACAGGTCCGAGGCTCCGTTGATAATGCTGGGCTGACCGTGAAAGCCCGGTGCGGAGGCGACGAACCCGACCACTTTGACCACCCGTGTCACCGAGTCCAGGCCGACCAGTGAATTCACCGCCGCCAATGCGTTGAGCGCACAAACGCGGGCCGCCGCCTTGGCTTCCTCCGGCGTGATGTCGGCGCCCACCTTGCCCGTGCACGCCAGCTTTCCAGCCTCGAAGGGCAACTGCCCCGAGGTGTAGACGAGGTTGCCGGTGCGCACCGCCGGAACGTAGGCCGCCAGCGGCGCCGCGATCTCCGGAAGCGTGATGCCCAGTTGTGCGAGCCGGGAGTTGGCGTCCACTACTTCGGGCGCTTCAGGTAGGCGACGTGCTGCTCGCCGGTTGGCCCCGGCAACACCGCGACCAGCTCCCAGCCGTCGGCTCCCCACTGGTCGAGGATCTGTTTGGTGGCGTGCGTGAGCAGCGGAACCGTTGCGTACTCCCATGCGGAGGGTTGGGTCATGACGCGAGCTTATCCGCCGCCGTCGACAAGCTCCGGCCAGCCCGGCGGCCGGGCGAAGCGGTAGGGCTAGCATGCGATGGTGGCGAACACACCTAACGACGGTCCCTCCGTCGGCTGGCCGTCGCGCCTGTCGAAGGCCCGCTTGCACTTTGTGACCGGCAAAGGCGGCACCGGGAAATCCACCATCGCGGCCGCACTGGCGCTGACGCTGGCCGCCGGAGGCCGCAAGGTCCTGCTCATCGAAGTCGAAGGGCGCCAAGGGATTGCGCAACTCTTCGATGTTCCGCCGCTGCCCTATCAGGAGGTCAAGATCGCGACCGCCGAACGCGGCGGGCAGGTGAACGCACTGGCAATCGATATCGAGGCCGCGTTCCTGGAATACCTCGACATGTTCTACAACCTGGGCATCGCAGGCCGGGCAATGCGACGCGTCGGTGCGATCGAGTTCGCGACGACGATCGCGCCCGGCCTTCGCGATGTGCTGCTCACCGGCAAGATCAAGGAAACGGTGGTCCGGCTCCGCAAGGGGACCAAGAACCCGATGTATGACGCGATCGTCGTCGACGCACCGCCGACGGGCCGCATCGCGCGCTTCCTGGACGTCACCAAGGCGGTCTCCGATCTGGCCAAGGGCGGGCCGGTGCATTCGCAGGCCGACGGTGTGGTGAAGTTGCTGCACTCCGATCAGACCGCGATCCATCTGGTGACGCTGCTGGAGGCGCTGCCGGTGCAGGAGACCATGGAAGCCATCGAGGAACTCGCCGAGATGCAATTGCCGATCGGCAGTGTCATCGTGAACCGCAATATTCCGACTTACCTGAGCGCCGAGGACCTCGCGAAGGCCGCCGAGGGCGATGTCGACGCCGACTCGGTGCGGTCCGGTTTGGCAATGGCCGGAATCGAGCTGGCGGCACCGGATTTCGCCGGTCTGCTGACCGAGACCATCGAGCACGCCAGCCGAATCAGCGCACGCGCCGAGACCGCGCAGGAACTTGACGCGTTGCATGTTCCACGGCTGGAATTACCCACGATTTCCGATGGTGTCGACTTGGGCAGCTTGTACGAGCTTTCGGAATCGCTTGCGCAGCAGGGGGTTCGATGAGCACCGTACCGAAACCTCTTGACATGGCCGCGATCCTGGCCGATACGTCCAATCGGGTTATCGTGTGCTGCGGCGCCGGCGGTGTCGGCAAGACCACCACTGCCGCAGCAATTGCCTTGCGCGCCGCTGAATATGGCCGCATTGTCGTCGTCCTGACGATCGACCCGGCCAAGCGGCTTGCCCAGGCCCTGGGCATCGACGACCTGGGTAACACACCCCAACGAGTGCCACTGGCCCCGGAGGTGCCCGGCGAGCTGCACGGGATGATGCTCGACATGCGGCGCACGTTCGACGAAATGGTGGTCCAATACTCCGGATCCGAACGCGCGCAATCGATTCTGGACAACCAGTTCTACCAGACCGTCGCCACATCGCTTGCCGGCACCCAGGAGTACATGGCCATGGAGAAGCTGGGTCAGCTCCTGGCCCAGGATCGCTGGGATCTGGTCGTGGTGGACACTCCGCCGTCACGCAACGCGCTGGACTTTCTGGATGCACCGAAACGCTTGGGCAGCTTCATGGATAGCCGGTTGTGGCGGCTGCTGCTGGCTCCGGGCAGGGGTATCGGCCGGTTGGTAACCGGTGTAATGGGTTTGGCCATGAAGGCGATGTCTACTGTGCTCGGTTCGAAGATGCTGAGCGATGCCGCCGCATTCGTGCAATCACTCGACGCCACATTTGGGGGTTTCCGGGAGAAGGCTGACCGAACTTATGCGTTGCTGAAACGACGCGGTACCCAGTTCGTGGTGGTGTCAGCGGCCGAGCCCGATGCGCTGCGCGAGGCGTCGTTCTTCGTCGACCGGCTGACCGAAGAAGGCATGCCGCTGGCGGGGCTGGTGCTGAACCGCACTCACCCGATGCTGTGCGCGTTACCCGTCGAGCGGGCTATCGACGCGACCGAGACGTTGGAGGAGGAGCACAGCGAGTCGGAGGCGGCGTCGCTGGCGGCAGCGGTGCTGCGGATTCATGCCGACCGCGGGCAGACGGCCAAGCGCGAGATCCGGCTGCTGTCCCGGTTCACCGGGGCCAATCCACACGTGCCTGTCGTCGGAGTCCCGTCGCTGCCGTTCGACGTCTCCGACCTGGATGCGCTGCGCGCGCTCGCCGACCAGATCGCCCCCGTCGGCGACGAAGCGGCCCGCACTGGGGGTACCGCCCGCCTGCGGGGCGCGGGCCGCTGACTGGGGCTTGGGCACAGCGGCATCGAGCGTGTGCTGAAGGTGTCGACCGTGAACGCCGGGCGCGGTCACGCCGGATTCTTCCGCCCCAGCCACACGCTGGACGCGGTCGAATCACACTCGGCGTCGAACAATCGCGAAACCGGCCCCCACCGCGCCGAACAACGATACAGTGAGAAGGCCGCACTATTGCGCATGCGCCAGTTCCCGTTGGACACAAGGCAATTAGAGCCAGCGACACCGACTCAGTAACAAAATCGTAATAAGGAACGGGAGGCCGGCCAGCTCGCCCGCACCCCTATCCGAGAGCCTTAACCGACGCTGCGACGCTTGCGCTTGTCGAGGTAGTCGGACCACGAGACCACCTCAGGATGCTGCTTGAGCAGTGCCCGGCGCTGGCGCTCGGTCATGCCACCCCACACCCCGAACTCGACCTTGTTGTCAAGCGCGTCGGCCGCGCATTCCTGCATCACCGGACAGTGACGGCAGATCACCGCGGCTTTGCGCTGTGCGGCTCCCCGGACGAACAGCTCGTCAGGGTCCGTCGCCCTGCACAGCGCCTTTGACACCCAGTTGATCCGTTCTTCCGCATCGGCACTGCGGAGAAGGTTTTGCGCCGACGTGAGGTTTGTCCTTCGAGCGGCCGGACGTGTTCCTGACACGAGCTGATCCCTTCCTCCCGGCCGCTGATCGCGACCGCCCTCCTCGGGTACCAGCCGATGTTGCGACCTAAGACACACTGTGCACATCGGTGTTACCTGAATCTCACTGCGCTTATAAGTTAGGTGGTCAGGTGGCAATTGCGCAACAGTCTGATAACGCTTTTTTTGGGACGCCCGTCCCGACTTCTGCCGATCGGCCGGGGGAAAAGCACCCCCTCGGTTCCCGATTAGGTCCCTGACCTGTGACGCACGCGCAAAATAATCGCCGGGGCGCCGACGGCGCCGCCGTCAGCGCTTTCCTAAGAATTTTTTTCAGTCTCACGGCGCGGGGCCGTGACAAGGGGCCGCTACTGTAGTACGCATGTCCGATCGCCCCCCGGTGGCGCTTACCCTGCTGAAGCTCGCGGGGTGTTGCGTGTTGGCCAGCGTCGTGGCCACGGCACTGATGTTCCCCTTCGCAGGCGGGCTCGGGCTGATGTCCAATCGCGCTTCTGAGGTAGTGGCCAACGGCTCGGCTCAACTCCTTCAGGGGGAGGTTCCGGCCGTGTCGACGATGGTCGACGCCAAGGGCAACACCATCGCGTGGCTGTACTCGCAGCGCCGGTTCGAGGTGCCCTCCGACAAGATCGCCAACACCATGAAGCTGGCGATCGTCTCCATCGAGGACAAGCGCTTCGCCGACCACAACGGCGTCGACTGGAAAGGCACCCTCACCGGACTCGCCGGCTATGCCTCCGGGGACCTGGATACTCGCGGCGGTTCCACCATCGAGCAGCAGTACGTCAAGAACTACCAATTGCTGGTCACCGCCCAAACCGACGCCGAGAAACGGGCAGCCGTCGAGACCACTCCGGCGCGCAAACTGCGCGAGATCCGGATGGCGCTCACCCTGGACAAGACCTTCACCAAACCCGAGATCCTGACCCGCTACCTGAACCTGGTGTCGTTCGGCAACAACTCTTTCGGCGTGCAGGACGCGGCGCAGACCTACTTCGGCATCAACGCCTCGGATCTGAATTGGCAGCAGGCGGCGCTGCTGGCGGGCATGGTGCAGTCGACCAGCACACTGAACCCCTACACCAACCCCGAGGGCGCGCTGGCCCGGCGCAACCTGGTCCTCGACACGATGATCGAGAACATCCCACAAGAGGCCGACGCTCTGCGTGCCGCCAAGGCGCAGCCGCTGGGAGTCTTGCCGCAACCCAACGAGTTACCCCGCGGCTGTATCGCCGCCGGCGACCGCGCCTTCTTCTGCGACTACGTCCAGGAGTACCTGTCCCGCGCGGGGATCAGCAAAGACCAGCTGGCCAAGGGCGGCTACCTCATCCGCACCACGCTGGACCCCGACGTCCAGGTCCCGGTCAAGGCGGCGGTCGACAAATTCGCTCCCCCGAGCCTGGCCGGCATCTCCAGCGTGATGAGCGTCATCGCACCGGGCAAGGACTCACACAAGGTGCTGGCGATGGCCAGCAACCGCAAGTACGGCCTGGATACCGAAGCCGGTGAAACCATGCGACCCCAGCCGTTCTCACTCGTCGGCGACGGCGCGGGATCCATTTTCAAGATCTTCACCACGGCCGCCGCGCTCGACATGGGTATGGGCATCAACGCCCAACTCGACGTGCCGCCCCGATTCCAGGCCAAAGGGCTGGGCAGCGGCGGAGCCAAAGGCTGCCCCAAGGACACCTGGTGCGTGATCAACGCCGGCAATTACCGCGGATCGATGAACGTGACCGACGCGCTGGCCACCTCCCCCAACACCGCCTTCGCCAAGCTGATCTCGCAGGTCGGAGTGAGCCGCACCGTCGACATGGCGATCAAGCTGGGCCTGCGGTCCTACGCCAATCCTGGCACTGCGCGCGACTACAACCCCGACAGCAACGAGAGCCTGGCCGACTTCGTCAAACGCCAGAACATCGGGTCGTTCACCCTGGGCCCCATCGAGGTCAACGCGCTGGAGCTGTCCAACGTCGCGGCCACACTGGCCTCGGGCGGCGTGTGGTGCCCACCGAACCCGATCGACAAGCTGATCGACCGCAACGGCAACCAGGTTTCCGTCACCACCGAGACCTGCGAGCAAGTGGTGCCCGAAGGGCTGGCCAATACCCTTGCCAACGCGATGAGCAAGGACGCCGTGGGCAGCGGCACCGCGGCGGGCTCGGCCGGTGCGGCGGGCTGGGACCTGCCCATGTCGGGTAAGACGGGCACCACCGAAGCCCACCGGTCGTCGGGCTTCGTGGGTTTCACCAACCGCTATGCGGCGGCGAACTACATCTACGACGACTCGACGTCGCCGACCGATCTGTGTTCCGGCCCACTGCGCCATTGCGGCAACGGTGACCTCTACGGTGGCAACGAGCCGGCCCGGACGTGGTTCACCGCCATGAAGCCGATCGCCACCAGCTTCGGTGAGGTGCATTTGCCGCCCACCGATCCGCGGTACGTCGAAGGCTCGGCAGCCTCCCGGGTGCCGAGCGTGGCCGGGCTGGATGTGGACCAGGCGCGCCAGCGTCTGCGGGACGCCGGTTTCCAGGTCGCCGACCAGCCCAACGCAGTCAACAGCACCGCGAAGTACGGCGAAGTGGTCGGAACCTCGCCCAGCGGCCAGACCATCCCTGGTTCGATCATCACGATTCAGATCAGCAACGGGATCCCGCCGCCACCGCCGCCGCCACCGGAGGACGGGCCACCCGCCCCGATCGGTTCGCAGGTCATCGAGATCCCCGGGTTGCCGCCGATCACCATTCCGCTGCTGGCGCCGCCGCCGCCTCCGTAGGCGCTTCGGCGAGCGCCAGTGACGTAGGAGACCAACAATCAGTCGCCGACCGGCAGTAGGCTGCCTGCATGGCTGTTTCGCCCGTCCTGTTACGCACCGGTGCCGTCGCGTTCGGCTCGATCGTCGCCGGGATCGGTTACGCGGCGCTCATCGAACGCAACGCGTTCGTGCTTCGCGAGATCACCATGCCCGTGCTGAGTCCGGGCTCCACACCGCTGCGGGTCCTGCATATCAGCGATCTGCATATGCTGCCCGGCCAGCGCCGTAAACAGGCCTGGTTGCGCGAGCTGTCCAGCTGGGAACCCGACCTGGTGGTCAACACCGGCGACAATCTGGCCCATCCCAAGGCGGTGCCGGCGGTGGTGCAGGCCCTGGGCGACCTGCTGCACCGGCCTGGCGTCTTCGTCTTCGGCAGCAACGACTACTTCGGGCCGCGCCTGAAGAACCCGGCCAATTACCTGATCAACCCGGGGCACCGGGTGCACGGCGAGCCGTTGCCCTGGCAGGATCTGCGGGCGGCGTTCACCGAGCGCGGCTGGCTCGACCTCACCCATAACCGTCGCGAGTTCGAAGTGGCGGGGCTGCACATCGTCGCAGCCGGCGTGGACGACCCCCACATCGATCGGGACCGCTACGACACGATCGCGGGCCCGGCGAGCCCGGTCGCGAACCTGCGGCTGGGACTGACCCACTCGCCGGAGCCCCGGGTGCTGGACCGCTTCGCTGCCGACGGCTATCAGCTGGTGATGGCCGGCCATACCCATGGCGGACAGCTGTGCCTGCCGTTCTACGGGGCGCTGGTCACCAACTGCGGGCTGGACCGGACGCGGGCCAAAGGAGCATCACAGTGGGGCGCGAACATGCGGCTGCATGTCTCCGCCGGCATCGGCACTTCGCCGTTTGCGCCGGTGCGGTTCTGCTGCCGGCCCGAAGCGACCCTGTTGACGTTGATCGCCAGCCCCATGGGCGGCCGGGACTCGAACAGGAACCTGGGCCGTTCGCAGCCCAGCATCTCGGTGCGTTGAACGACACAACCCGCATCGCCATCCGCAGCCTGTCCCGCGATTGGACAGACAACGCGATCCGGCTGATCGAGGCGGATGCCCGGCGCAGCGCCGACACCCACCTGCTGCGCTATCCCCTGCCGTCGGCCTGGTGCGCCGACGCTGACGTCGCGCTGTATCTGAAGGACGAGACGACACACATCACCGGCAGCCTCAAACACCGGCTGGCGCGGTCGCTGTTCCTGTATGCGCTGTGCAACGGCTGGATCGGGGAGAACACGACGGTGGTCGAGGCGTCGTCGGGTTCGACGGCGGTGTCGGAGGCGTACTTCGCGTCCCTGCTGGGCCTGCCGTTCGTCGCGGTGATGCCGGCGGCGACCAGCGCCGCCAAGGTGGCGCTGATCGAAGCGCAAGGCGGCCGTTGCCATTTCGTGGAGAATTCCAGTCAGGTCTACGCCGAGGCGGAACGCGTCGCGGCCGAGACCGGCGGGCACTACCTGGACCAGTTCACCAATGCCGAGCGCGCCACCGACTGGCGTGGCAACAACAACATCGCCGAGTCGATCTACGCGCAGATGCTCGAGGAGCGGCACCCTGTCCCGGACTGGATCGTGGTCGGCGCCGGAACCGGCGGAACCTGCGCGACGATCGGGCGCTACATCCGCTATCGGCGGCACGCGACCCGGTTGTGTGTCGTGGACCCGGAGAATTCGGCGTTCTTCCCCGCATACGCCGAAGGTCGGTCCGACGTCGTGATGTCCGCGTCGTCGCGGATCGAGGGCATCGGCCGGCCGCGGGTCGAGCCGTCGTTTCTGCCCAGTGTGGTCGACCGCATGGTGTCGGTTCCCGACGCCGCGTCGATTGCGGCCGCCCGCCACGTCAGCACCGTGCTCGGACGCCGGGTGGGGCCGTCCACGGGCACCAACCTGTGGGGAGCGTTCGGCTTGCTCGCCGAGATGGTCGTCGACGGGCGCAGCGGCTCGGTGGTCACCTTGCTCGCCGACAGCGGCGACCGCTACGCCGACACCTACTTCGACGACGACTGGGTCGGTGCGCAGGGGCTGGATCCGAGCGGTCCGGCCCGGGCCTTGGTCGAGTTCGAACGCTCCTGCACGTGGGACCCTGAGCCGGCGGTTTGGCGAGTCGACGGCCCGGTGCGATAGGCTGTCGTGGCTTCAAGCGGGGTGTGGCGCAGCTTGGTAGCGCGCTTCGTTCGGGACGAAGAGGCCGTGGGTTCGAATCCCGCCACCCCGACTGCAATAACTTGACCTCTGACCTGCAGGTACGGGGTCGGGCCTTGTCGCATTCAAGAGCCGGAACCGGCATCCGTCCGCAGTAGATTCGCGCAATGTCCGCACCGCCGCGTCCAGAGTGTCCACAACCGCCTCAAGATCATCGGGGAAGAGGTCGGCGCGTGTGTCGAGGGTCAGGGCAGCACTCTTGTGCTCGAGCATCATCTGGACGGCCTTGACGTTCGCCCCGGCCGAGACCGCCGCTTGTCGACACCGCCACTATCACTATCGAACAATGCCGCCCGGCCACCGGATCCGCAGCGCCTCCTCCGCCAACCGGAAATCCACCGGATCAGCATCAAACCGCCACCAACTCTCGGTGGCTGCACACCAGCCGGGCCTCATCGGCCCGATGGAGAAATCGTTGGCCCAGGTCCCGTGTACGCCTTGGAACGTGACCGTGATTGCATCCGGACCGTGGGAAGCGACCGCCGAGGCGGTCACGGCTCCGGCAGCAGACCTGCCACCCGCACGCCTGGCTTCAGATCCTCCAGACGAGCTGGGCCAGGGGGCCTCGTTGCTCAGTCATCGATTCCACTCGGTGTAGACGGCCATGCGTGGAGGGTACGAGACGAGTGCGACGGCACATGGTGCCGACTGCCCGTGCGACCCGTGTGCCCACCTCGACGTTCGTGTCGCTCCTCACCGCAGGAAGCGAACAAGGCCGCTCAAGAACTCGAAAGGCTTCCCCAGCAAGTCTCGCCCGATCGAGACCACCGACACCTGGCTCGTGTTCCGAATCGAAGTAGACCGAATGCGCAAGGATATTGTCCCGAATGGCGTTCCACTGACCTCTCGACGGAATTCCATCCGGGCCACGAATCAGTCCATGAGCCTTACCTATCGAGGGCTCGTCAACTTCGTCGGCGATCACGCCCAACCCAGGGCGTACACAGCCCGCCTCGAACCGCGCAACACCATGGGTCTGCCAATTACTACACAGATTCCGCGTCTTCAGGCGGAATCGGCGTATCAGGCTGTCGATGTAAATCGATAATCCATCGGGTTCCCCTTTGATACTGAATGCCGCGGGGCCGGGCCGGAAAAGTCCCGTTATCGGGTCACGAGTTTTGAGGTATGGAGGTTTGGCCGGTATACGGCGATAGAGTAACTCCGTGTCGAGGAACTGATCGTCGTCATAGTTGCCAATCGACCCCGTCCTGATCACGCGAGGTCAACGAACAATGCTACGCCAGTTAGGACTCTGACGCTCCACTTCCTTCGAGAAGTGATTCAGTTGGTATTGCAGCTCGATCAATGGTAATTCAGTACCTTCACCTGAAAATGACCGCCCCGCAATACTTCTCGCGGACCACCAGTAGCCGGAATACGGGTAGATCTCAATGGTTATCGCCATATTCAAGGAGGCCCAGTAGAAGATCAGCCCACCGCCCTCGGGAGCAATGGTCGCGTCCACTGTGTTCGATTTGAAGAGAAACCTGATCAGCTCCTTGCCCCGCGCCGCGACTGCTGCGTCGATCCGTCGGTCGGCGGCCAATTGATCAATCGCAGCGTATCCACGCTCGGCCGCATCATCGAGACCTCGGCGATTCTCTGGGCAATTCGGCCATGCGTTCGCCTCCGGACTCGACAGCTGCCGAACAGCACGGAACCCCAATCGCACGTCAGTATCAGGAGCTGGTTGCAGCCAGCCAGCGTCGACAACAGTCACGACTGAACCTCCCACTCCTTCTTCATCGCGTCACTAAAACAGGCTTCAAATGTCTGGTTCTCCAGTCGATGAGCTGCGTCCATGAGCCTGCGCGCTACCACCCTGGGATCACCAGACGCGATTTGCGAATCTTCAGCAGGTACCGCAACCACAGTAATATCGAGTTCGGATCGCTGGATCTTGCCCTCGTCCATGTGCACCCACACACCGCGCTTCACGCCGTCGTCCTCGTCAACACGGTACACACGAAAGCCGACGTGTTCCGCGTCATCCAACTGTTCGTCCGGTCCTATCGATGGGGACCATCCAGTCACGTAGCCGATCATCCAGTTCCGTCCGCCGATACCTTCCAAAGAATTGGAGTAGTAGCACTGGCAGCCTTCCACCTCCACTGAATCGCCAGAGATGTCGTCGACGACGGTTACGAACTCGGCGAACCGATCGATCAACTCGTCCGCGAGGCTGGGGTAGCCAGGGTACTGGTTCCCAGCACCCTCGACGTCAAACCTCCACGTCAGAGAGAGCTGATCGAACTGGAAGGCAATGTCCGGGACAGCGAGCTATTGGCCAAATGCAGCGCTGGCATCGGCCACGAGGCGGAGAAAGGGTCGGTCTGCGGAAGCAGCCCGCCAGGTCTGTACTTCGGGGGCGATTGCTTTAGGCCGGGATACCCGTCAGCCCACTTGTCGCGAAGCTGTGTCACCAGGTTGACATCTAAGTCAAGCGGCTTGATGTAGACGGTGAAGACCGTCATCCGAACCGGAGGGCGTGCGTACTGCACATTTTCCCCGGTAGCCGCCATGCTGACCATGATTGCATAAACGCACTATGAGCAGGCGTTGTGCCTTATACGGCGGAAAACGTGTCCAGGGCCTCCCCGGCGGCCACTTCTAGGACGTCGTCGTCATCCTGAGTGACGCTCAACAACAGATCCGCCAGGGGAGTTCAATCCGCGATAAGGCTCACCAGCCCGTCAGCTTGTCGGCGTCCCGAGTGGGAGGTCCGAGTGAGTGCCTTTATCTACTCCGTCCGCAGTGCGTCCGTAGTACTTTCGGTTGCAATCCGTCCCACTCAACTTTGTCAACGCAAGAACAACCAGGTCAATCAGTATTTTCATCAGCAGCCAACGGCGCTGCTAACTGTCGTTTGTGCAAGTTGCCTCGTTCGGGAGAGGCCGTGGGTTCAAATCCCGCCACCCCGACCCATTGCGACACTTATGCGGTAACCAGGCTGTTCCTGGCCAGCGGCGTTCCGAAGTACCCGACTTCGGGATCGACGACGACGGTCTTGGTCTGGCCTTGCCGCGCCAGGACGTCGCGGGCCATCTGCTCGAACGAGATCTTGTCCGGTCCGCCGACATTCTCGATACCGCCCAACGGTTTGCCTTCGGCCACCCGGGCCACCTCGGCGGCGAGGTCGGCGGCGGTGATGGGCTGGATCAGTGCGTCCGGGACGCGGACTTCGTCGCCGACGGTCATCGACGCCGCGATGGCGTCGGTGAACTCCGCGAACTGGGTGGCACGCACGATCGAGTAGGGCAGCCCCGATTCTTCGATGAGCTTTTCCTGGGCAACCTTCGCGCGCAGGTACCCGCTTTCGGGCAGCTGAGCGCACCCGACGATCGACACCGCGACGTAGTGCCCGACGCCGGCGGCCCTCGCGGCGGCCACGAGGTTGGTGGTCGATGTGGTGAAGAACTCCATCCCGGATCGTCGTCGAAGGACGGGGAGTTCGACACGTCGACAACGACGTCGGCCCCCCGCAGCGCGTCGGCGAGGCCTGCCCCGGTCAGGGTGTTGACGCCGGTGCGGGGCGACGCCGCAACCGCGTCGTGGTGGTGCTGGCGCAGCTTCTCGACCACTTTCGACCCCAGCACACCCGTGCCACCGATCACGACGATCCGCATGGTTCCCCTTTTCCAATCGTCACGGGGCAGTTAAGCCGCCCCGGGCCGCGTGGTGATTCGCGTAGAACCAAGCTAACGCCGTCCGCGCGGAGTACTACCACTGGAGATTGCTACAAAGATGCGCGCGGGCTAAATGACATGCCAATGGGTCAGCGCCGCAAACAAAACGATCCAGCCGGCCGAGATCACCAGGCCTGCGATCGCTTCGCCGCGGCCTTCGCCGGTTGCCTTGCCCTGTGCGAGCGCGGCGATAGCGCAGATGACGCTCAACACCACCGCGCCGCCCACTGCGAACGCGAACGCCGCCGGTGCGTACATGTTGGACTCGCGCTCTGCCGCGGGCTCGGCAGCCGGCATCAGTTGGCCGGTAATGGTCGTCATATCGGCGGTATCCCTTCGTCGCTGCGGGTCATCAGCGATGAGCATCCGAGCCGGCGCTTGGAACATTCTCAAAGGGTTCTTGGAGCCGCAGCCGGAACCGCACTCTGGTGCCATGGCGGGGCGCCAGCATGATGGAGCGGCGCACGATGCGCTCGGGCAGGGCGTCGACGGCGCTGAACTCCCCCTCACGCAACAGCACGTGCAACACGGTGACCAGTTCTCGCATCGAAAAGGCCGCGCCCAGACAACGTTTCACGCCCCCACCGAACGGCACCCAGGCGTAGGTCTGCGGGTGCACCCCGAGGAATCGGTCGGGCCGGAAGTCGTTGGGATGGTCATAGACATCGGGATTGCGGTTGATGGCGATGATGTGGACGACGATGCGTGTCCCGGCATCCACAACGTAGTCGCCGATGCGAAATGGTTGGGCGGCAACGCGTGCCGTGACGGGCGCGGGCGGCCGTACCCGCAACGTCTCGTTGATCACCGCCGTGGTGAACGCAACCGCGCCGCTGACGGCTTCGTCTCGCACTCGCCGCAGCGCCTCGGGATGGTGCAGCAGGAGATCGAATGCCCATGCCAGCGTGGTCGCGGTGGTTTCGTGGCCGGCCAGCATCAAGGTGATCAGATCGTCGCGAATCTCGTTGTCGGACAACCGTTCACCGTCGTCGCCACGCGCGCACATCAGCAATGCCAGGATGTCGCGTTGCTCGGTCAAGCCCGGGTCGTTGCGCCGCCGGGCGATCAGCGGCATGACGACGTCGTCGATCTCCCGAAAGGCCCGGGCCCGCGACGGCCACACGCGTAATGTGCCCAAGCGACGAAGTGCGTAGCGAATCGTCAATTGCTCCGAGACGCCGAGGTTCAGCAGCCGTTCGAACGGCCGGCCCAATCGCCGCACCTCGTCGGGATCCTCGACACCGAAAACCACCTTGACGATCACGTCAAGCATCAGCGCCCGCGCCGCCGGCAGCAGCGCGAACGGATGATCGACGGGCCAACTGCGCATCGCCGCGCGGGTGGAGTCTTCGATGATCGGCACGTACCCGTTGAGGGCGCCCCCGTGTAACGGGGGTGTCAGGAGTTTGCGTCGTCGCAGATGCTCGGGCTCCTCCTGCACGAACATCGATCCGGACCCGTAGATGGCCGCCGCGGGGCCCACACCCTCGCCGCCGAGTAGGACGTCGGCAGGAGCGGTGAAAACCTCCTTCACCAGCGCCGGGTCGGACACGATCGCTACGTCGCCCAGGGTGAGGATCGGCATTGTCATGATCGGGCCGTAGCGGCGGATCAGCCTCAGCATCCGGCGTTCCCCACCCACCAGGTAGGCAACCGCATACGCCGCCGCAAAAGCCGTACGAAGCGGGCGCGGGGCCGGTAGCCCCGGTGGCCGGCGCCTCACGTCCGGTGAGCCGGCCGAATCTGGCTCCGAATCTGCCCAAGCAGCCACGCCCACGACACAACACGGCGCCGCCGGCTAGGTCAAGACCGGCCGGCGGGGCCGGTCACACACAGTCGGCGCAGACCGGAACCTCGCCGGCCGAACTGCGCAACCGGCTGCGGTGCTGCACCAAGAAACAACGCGAGCAGGTGAATTCGTCGGCGCGCTGGGGAATCACCGTAACCGACAGTTCTTCGCCGGAAAGATCCGCACCCGGCAGTTCGAAGAATGGCGCCTCGTTCGGATCGTCGTCGACGATCGCCGTGGACAATTTGGGCAAGGCCGGTGTCAGTTCGCGCAGCACCGAACCGTCCACGGTCTCGGCGTCGGGCACGCGGCGTGCATCGTAATCGCTAGCGGTCGGCATGGTGCGTTCCTTCCTGCGCAGTGACCGGGTTACACCTACTGTGGTCACCCCGTGGCAGAGTCAATACCCAGTTCGGGTACCGGCCACACCTGTCAACAGAAAGAAATTGCCGACGCTTCAGCGCCTTTCAGCGCCTTTCAGCGCCTTTCAGCGCCTTTCAGCGCCTTTCAGCGCCTTTCAGCGGCTCTCAGCGGCTTTTGTCGGGCGGTCAACCCTCCAAGGAGGCCGACTCAGCGAGCCGAGATTTCCATCCCGAGCCAGCCGGTGGGCATTGCTTCGGGCTCCCCGGCTCCAGAAGCCGGAATTCGGCTGCGTGAGACCGCCAGCCCGAACCAGGGCGACATGACGGCCACCACCAGGATCACCGCAGCCGCCACCTCATGCCCGGTTGCCAGCAGCACCAGGCCGGTGACGAGGCCGACCGCCCAGACGCCGGCGGCCACCAAACCGGGCACGTTGGCACCGCGTTCGCCGGCCACTGGCCGCGTCGTGCGGTGCGAACGAACGGCGCTACTTCCGGTGTCAAGCATGCTCACTCCCAGCCATATCGGTGTGACCACCACAATAGCCTATGGAAACTATTGTCACATCATCCAATCTGTAACTGCTCTGCCGGGTAGCTGTGAGGTCACTGCCAATGGTTACCCAACGTCCGGCGGCCCCCAAACCGAATGGCCGGTCGCTTGCCGGGGTATCACTGGTCGGTGACTGATACCGCCTTGCTGGTCATCGACATGTTCAACGACTACCGCCATCCCGACGCCGAACCGCTGGCGGCCAACGTCGCAGCCATCATCGATCCGCTGGTCGGGCTGGTCGGCGAAGCCGAACACAACCGCGGCGTCGATCTGATCTATGTCAACGACAACCACGGCGACTTCACCGCCGACCATCGTGCCATCATTTCGGCGGCGCTCGATGGCGAGCGTCCTGACCTGGTCAAACCGCTGCTGCCGAAGGCCGGCTGCCGGATCATCACCAAGGTGCGCCACAGCGTGTTCTATGCCACCGCACTGGAGTATTTGCTGGATCGGCTGAAGGCCCGGCGCATCGTGCTCACCGGCCAAGTCACCGAGCAGTGCATCCTCTACAGCGCGCTCGACGGCTACCTGCGCCACTACGACGTCGTCGTCCCGCCCGATGCTGTCGCGCACATCGACGAGGAGCTCGGGGCCGCCGCGCTGACGATGATGGAACGCAATATGAGCGCCACCCTGCTGCCCGCGGAGCGCTGTTTGCGGTGAGCGTGCGTTTGCGATCACCCCGCGGGGATACCGGCGCGGAGGCGCGCAGCCACGAGGGCTGCCCCGTCGGCGCTGCAGGACGCAACGTCGGCTTTCTCATCAGCCACATCAGTCACCGCCGGCTGTGATGCGGCCTCGGCCTGGCGCCCATGGGAAAGATGAGATTGCGACGGGCCCAGAACCCCGCTGACCGCGGTGACTAGATCAACACCGTTTTCGAGGCCCGGTCCAGGTCCACCAGCAGCGCCCGATGATCCGAGATCGGCATCAGCTCGGCCGCCGCCGCGCCGGCGCGAAGGCCGGGATCGTCGGTCAGGATGTGGTCGAGCTGCCGGTCGGGGGCGGACACCGGAAAGGTCGGGGCCGTTGCCAACGGCCGCATCCGCGACCACCGGTGCACCGCGGCCGGAGTCAGGTTGAGGTCCCCGACGAGCAGCCTCGGTCCGGGGAAGCCGCGCACGTCGTGAACCAGGCGGCGCAGCTGCCACCGGTTCCAGCCGGGCACGAACGACAAGTGGGTGTTGGCCACCGTGATCGGCCCCAACGGGGTGTGCAGGCGCGCGATGACGGCCGCCCGCGGCTCCTCGTCGACGATCATCACTTTGTCCGGCCCCGGCAGGTACATCGGGAAGCGCGCCGGAATGCGGGGCAATCGCACCACCTGCCAGTTGGCCGACGGGAAGCGCGACAGCAGCGCGATGCCGTAGGCCGCGGTCCCGGGCTGCTCATCGCCGGTGGCTGCCATCCACGTCGCCCCGGGCGTACCTGAGATCGCGGCCACAAACCGATGTGCCACCGCGCCCATGGCTTCGGCGGCCGCCGCCGTGAGGTCGGCCCGGCCCGATCGCGGCTGGTCGCAGTCCACTTCCTGCAACGCCAACACGTCGGGGTCGAGGCGGCGCACACAGTCGCCCAACCGCTGCACCTCCACCCCGTCACCCACCGTGCGGCCATGCAGGATGTTGAAGGTCGCCACCCGCATGGCTACCGGTCGGCTAACGGCATGGCCGCGGCTCGGGAGCCTTTGCCCGGCGGCGCGGCCCGCAATGGTGTTGCCCGGCCAGGCGCCCGAGTTCGGCCAGGTCCCGCTCGGCGTGGCTTTGTCGGATGTAGATCGTCAGGTCGGCGACGCGCTGCGCATGGCGACCGTCCTCACACAGCGGTCCGGGTCCCAGGGCGCGGCCGGTCCGGGTGATGGCCTCGTCAACTGCGTGTTCCACGACGGCGCGGGCCCGACGGGCCAGCAATTGCGCGGTGCCGGACCGATCGAACGGATCACTGTCGATCCGCTCCGCGGCGCCGGCCAGCACCGCTTCTCCGGCGGCGAGCGCGGCGTCGACCGCGCCGAGATGCGCCAGCGCGTAGGCGTCGGCCGACTGGCTTCCGGCGCAGCGGTACAGCGGGTCGGCGACCCGGCGGGCGCCACCCAGCCAGCACGCCGCCACCCCGATGGCGGCGTGCCAGAAGCCGGGCCGGTTCGGGTAGGCGTCGGGTTCCCCCACCGCCATCGCATGGACGTTGCTGAATTGCACCGATCGGGTGTCACTGCCGGCCATCCCGGGGTTCCACCAGGTGCTCGGCAAGGGCTTGACGACGGGGTCGGTGACGGTCACCGCGAACAGGCCCCGGTTGCCGTCGTCCAGCACCGCGGTCACCAGCGCGTGCGTGCAGAACCCGGCGCCCGAACACCACAGCTTGATGCCGTTGAGGACATACTCGTCGCCGGCGATGCGGCTGGCCCGCAGCACCGCGTCGGCGGACTCGGCCACCCACACGCCCCACAGCTGGCCTGCTTGCGGCGGCTTGCCGCCCAACTCGTGGAGAATGGCGCCGGCGTCGACGTGGGCTTCGGCGATGCGGGCCGCCGCGATGTCCTCTTCGGCCAGCTGCGCCAGGCGTTGCCAGCGTTCGGCGGTGCGCCCCGAGGCCGGCAGAGGCAACTCCAGCCGCCCCGACTCCAGCCAATGCTCCACCAGCCCGGCCGTCACGCGCGCACCCGCCCGTCGCGAACGAAAGTCACCACCGCGGCCCGTGCGTAGCAACGCGGCGCTGTGGGTGACATACGTTGCTGATACCCGATTTCGGCGGGCGATTAAACGGCTGCCCGATAGTCCCTGACAGTCACGGTCGGCCGGGTTGCCGACGACTCCGGCAGGGTATGCCGTACCCACGATGACGATCCCGGAGGCCCCCGACGCCAATAGCCGCACCGACGGCGCGCAGTACCCGGGGCTGCGGGAATCGTTACGCCACGCCGCGTCAGCCCTCAAGGAACACGGGCCGCGCTTCGCGTTGGCCGGCAGCTACGCATTGTGGGCCTACGGCGCCCCCGAACCCAGCCACGACGTCGACCTCGTGGTTGCCGAGGCCGACGCGTCGGCCGCGGCCGCCACGCTCGCCGACGCCGGTTTCCGTATCGAACGCCCACCGGAAGACTGGCTGCTCAAGGCGCGCAACGGCGAGTGGGTCGTCGACGTGCTGCACCGGGTCAACGGCGAGCCGGTGCGGCCGGCGGACCTCGACGGCGCCGAAGAGCGTGTGGTGCTTGCCATTTCGATGCCGGTATTGCCGCCCACGACGGTCTTCACCCAGAAGTTGCGCGCCCTGACCGAGCATCACTGCAACTTCGTCGACCTGATCCCGGCCGCCCGCGCGGTGCGCGAACAGCTGGACTGGGACCACCTCGAAAAGGCCACCGACGACAACGATTTCGCGGCCGCATTCCTGATGCTGGCCGGCCGGCTCGGCTTACGCGGTTGACCGCGTCACGTCTGCCCGCCGCCACCGGCGCCCAGCGTCTGCTGCATGTCAGGCTTCATCGCCGCCAGCTGGGCGCCCCAGTAGCCCCAGCTGTGCACGCCGTTGTTGTCGAGGTTGAACACGGCGTTGTGGCCGCCGGCGGCGGTGTAGGCTTCTTTGAACGCGACGTTGCTTTGCAACACGACCTGTTCGATGACCTGGCCCGGGATACTGCCCTGGCCGATTTCGGAGGGGGTGCCGTTACCGCTGTAGACCCACAGCCGGGTGTTGTTGGCGGCCAGTCGTCCGGCCTGCACGGTGGGGTCGTTGCGCTGCCACCCGGGCCCGCCCGTCGGTCCCCACATATCTTGCGGGTTGAACCCGCCTTCGTTGTTCATCGCCAATCCGATCAGCGTCGGGCCGTTTCCGCTGGATGGTGTCATATAGGCCGACAGCGAGGCGGCATAGCCGAACTGCTGCGGGTGATACGCCGCCAAGATCATCGCCGACGACCCGGACATGGAGACGCCGACCACCGCGTTGCGGGTCGACCGCACGCCCCTGCTCGCCAGGTACCCGGGCAGTTCGCTGGTCAGGAAGGTTTCCCACTTGTAGGTCTGGCCGTTGGCCGATCCGTACCAGTCGGAGTAGAAGCTGGACCGCCCGCCGACCGGCGCCACCACCGAGATGCCGGAACCCGCATATTCGTCGAAGGCGTTGGTCTCGATGTCCCAGCCGCTGCGGTCGTCACGGGCGCGCAGGCCGTCGAGCAGATAAACGGCCGGGGCTCCGCCGGATTGGAACTCCACGGTGATGTTGTGGCCCATGCCCGCCGACGGCACTTGCAGAAATTCCGGCGCGGCCGCCCGCGCCGTCGGTTCGCCGCCGACCACACCCACCAGCCACGGCAGCGCGGCGGTCGTGACTGCGGCGACGGTTAATCGACGCTTCCAAAGATTGCCCCGATTGTTCTTCCTGCCCATTCCCGGCTCCTTTCATCGGAGGATTGGTGTTCGCTCGCTCAGGTGCCGGGCCAAGCCGCGCCCTACCGACCAAACCGGGTTGCGGGTACCCCGCCTCGCGCCCTTTCAACCGACGGATCCGACGACGGCCCGGCCGATTCGAGGCATCGAAAAAACTCGGGGTTTGGGCATGCGGGCGGGTGGGCACTTCCTGCGGCATGAATGCCTCGCGTATCGTTCGTCTCGTCGGTCCCGCGGCAGCCGCCGCATGGGTCCTTAGCGGTACTGTCCTGTCGGCTAGTGCCATCCCCTCCGCCTCCGCCCAGTCGTGCCCCGACGTCGAGGTCGTGTTCGCCCGCGGCACCGGCGAACCGCCCGGTGTCGGTCCCACCGGACAGGCCTTCGTCGACGGCCTGCGCTCCCGTCTGGGCGCACGCTCGATAAGCGTTTACGCGGTCAACTACCCCGCCAGCGACCAGTGGGACACCGGCGTCGACGGCATCCGCGACGCCGGCGCGCACGTCGTCTCCACCGCCGGCGGCTGCCCCAGCACCAAAATGGTGCTCGGCGGTTACTCCCAAGGCGCGGCCGTGATGGGCTTCGTCACCTCTCCGGCGGTGCCAGACGGGGTCGACCCGGCGACCGTGCCCAAACCGCTGGCACCCGAGGTCGCCAACCATGTTGCCGCCGTCGTGCTGTTCGGACCACCCAACGTTCGGGCCATGAACTTCCTCGGTGAGCCGCCGGTCACCATCGGCCCGGCCTACCAGGGCAAGACCATCAAGGTCTGCGCCCCCGAAGACCCGGTGTGCTCCGACGGAATGAACTTCGCCGCGCACAACACCTACGCCGACGACGGCGGCATGATCGGCAAGGGCGTCGACTTCGCCGCGAGCCGCCTGGGTGCAGGTCCCGGCGGACCCATGACCGTCGCGTCCCCAGGCGGCGGCTTCGGCAACTGACTCGCGGCTTCCCGTTCCACCCGGTGACGCGGTGGGTGCGCCGAATCACCCCGTAGCACCCGCCGCGTCACACCGCTTCTTCGGACGGTGAGATGATCTGGCGTACAAGCGATTTCACGTCATCGCGGATCAGCCGGCGCGCCAGTTCCGCCAGGATGCGCGGATGCCACGCGGCGCCGGCCAGCTGGCTGAGGTGGTCGAGCGCCACATCCACCCTGGCCACCGCGCGGCGCATCCGGGAACTGCCGGAACCGACCGGTTCCGGCAGCAAAGTGGTAACCCGCACCCCGGTCTGGCCCAACTCGTCTTGCAGCGTCTGGGCGAAGTCTCTGAGAAAAGCCGCGGTGGCCCGGTACACGGCCACATGGTGGTCCGAGTGGTCCGATGCGGCTCCGGCCGGCGACACGGTCAAGATGATGCCGCCGCGGCCGTGCACGACCATCCCCTCGGCCAGCAGCCGAGCCAGCCGCATCGTCTGACCGATGCCTGCCACCATCTCCTGCAGCACGTCTTCCAGGCTGTCGTCCAGGTCGTAGCGGTCCACCGGTGAGTTCAGCGCGGCCGCCACCACGGGCTGCCGGGCGGCCAGCACGCGCCGGTACAGCACATCGGGCCGCTCGGCGAGCCGCGCGTCGACCTGAATCGGCCGAACGTTGGTACCCAGCCCGCTGAGAGCGTCCGCTGCGGTGTGGATGTCGTCGCAGGAGTCGGCGACGACCAGGTCGTATCCGCGCCGGGCGAACTGGGTGGCAAAGGCGTAACCCACGCCGCTGCTGGCGCCGGTGACCAGAGCCAACCCGCCGGACGAGTTGTCGCCGCGCTGGTGCGGTTTTCGGGCCCGCCCGCGCGGGTCACTGTATGCAGCCGGGCGAATGGGTATGACCCTGTCATTCCCTGTCATCAGCCAATTCCACGTCCTCCACGCTTGCCGGTCCCGAACGCCGGCATCCCCCAGCCCAGGTCCTACCCGGTGAAACCGCGGCTAAACATCGGTTTCAGAACCCCTGCGGCGTGCCGTTCCCACATACGTAAGGCCGGGCGGCGCGGATTCCTGCCGGATCGAGCAGGTTTCTGGTGTCCAGGACGACGGCGACGGGCCGGTCGCAGCGGCCGGGTACCCGACGCCGGTGTCGCCGCAGATCACCAGCCGGCTGTCGGCGACCAGCACGGCCAGCCCCGGCAGGTCCGGCGCCCCGGCCCCCGGATTCGCACTGGGCCTGCTATGTCGCCAGCGGCGCGCGGGCCGGGGCCCGCCGCGAGTGGTCGAGCGTCATCCGAAACCACTGCAGCGTCCTGCTCAGCCAGCGTGATGTCGGGGCAGCGGCGCCGCGGGTCGTCGACGGCCGGCGGGCCGAATTCGATCGTTGAGTCGCTGTCGGCCAGCGCACGAACCAGCTCGGCAACCTCGAGCACGCTCAGCTCGGTGGGGTTGCCGACGTTGACCGGGCCGTTGAAGTCGCTGCGGGCCAACGCGATCAGGCCGGCCACGGTGTCGTCGACGTAGCACAGGGACCTGATCTGGGTTCCGGCGCCCGAGACGGTCAGTGGCTCACCACACAGCGCGTGCCGGCAGAACGTCGGAACCATCCGGTCGTCGTCGGCGCGCATACCCCGCCCGTAGGTGTTGAAGATGCGGACCACCCCGACGTCGGTCCCGTGCTTTCGCCGGTGGGCGAAAGCCAGCGCCTCCGCGTAGCGTTTGGCTTCGTCGTAGACGCTCCGCGGCCCGACGGGATTGACGTTGCCCCAATAATTTCGTGCTGCGGATGTTGCTGTGGGTCGCCGTAGACCTCGCCGCTGGACGCCAGTACCAGCCGGCCACCACCACGCTGGACGATCTCCAGAGCGGTGGCTGTGCCCTCGGATCCGGCCCGCAGCGTCGCGATCGGCAACCGTTGGTAGTCCAGCGGTGAAGCCGGTGACGCCAGAGGGAAGACGGTGTCGAAGGCGACACCGACCTTGCCGATGACCGCGGGATCGCAGATATCGCCGGGCACGAAGCGATAACCCGGCCGTCCCCGCAGCCGGGCCGCCGCGGCCGGCGAGCTGGTGGACAGGTCGTCCAGGCTGACCACCTCGACCCCGGCCCCCGACAGTTGTTTGCACAGGCGAACGCCCAGAAAACCGGCACCGCCGGTGACCAAAACACGCGACATTCCAGACACCCGCGTCTGGTACCCGGGAATTCGATGATGAAACGTGTTTTGCCAGCGGGATTCCGGGGTAGTGGGCTCGGATATGGCGGTCCCTTCTGCAAGCCGGCCCCGGACTTCTTTCGTCATCGCGACGCGCGATCGGGCCGACGAGCTGTGCACCGTCCTGGAACGTCTGCTCGACACCACCGGCTGCCCGATAGTATTGGTGGACAACGCATCCCGCGACCACTCGGTGGCCGCCGCCGGCCGCGTCGCGTCCCGCTCCGGCGGTCGGTTGACCGTCATACCGCTGATCCGTAACCAGGGCGCGGTGGCCCGCAACGTCGGTGTGGCACATTGCGACACACCGTTTGTCGCGTTCTGCGACGGCGATTCCTGGTGGGCGCCCGAGGCCGTCGAGTTCGCCGAGGTGCTGTTCGACGGATATCCCAGCGTCGCGCTGTTGGCCGGCCGTACTGTCGTCTGGCCGCAGCACCGTGACGATCCGCTGGTCGACCAACTCGCCAACAGTCCGCTGGGTCGCCGCGCGGCGTTGCCCGGGCCGTCCATTCTGGGGTTCCAGGCCTGCTCGGCGCTGGTGCGCAGGGTGGCGTTCCAGGCGGTCGGCGGATTCAGCCCGCTGCTGCACTTCCGGGGCGAAGAGGCGCTACTGGCCTGGGATCTGGCCGCGCAGGGTTGGGATCTGTGCTTCTGCCGTGCGCTGGTGTCTTACCACCAGCCGTCCGCGGCGCGAAAACCGGGCCGCGTCCAGCACGCCCGCGTGCTGCGCAACGAAATGCTCACCGCATGCCTGCGCCGGCCGGTAGACCGGTGCATCCGCGCCTCGGCTGAGCTGGCCTGGGCCGCCGCGCACGACACCGCCCACGCCGCAGCGTTGTTCGAGGCGCTCAGTGTGCTGCCGAAGGCGCTGCGGGAGCGGCGCCGGCTGCCCGAGCCGGTCGAGCGATCGCTGCGGCTACTCGAAACACGTTGAGCAGTAACGTTCTCTGAATCGCCCGGACCTGGCGGCCATGCGTCGGGACGGCACCGCCTTGTCGTAGATGCGTTCGGTGTCGGCCGCTATCCGGTCCCAGCTATGGCGTGTGGGCGCCCGGTCCCGGCCGGAGGTGTCCAACGCTGCGCGCCGTCGCCGACGGTGCGCCACCGGCGCAGCGGCTCGTTGATCATCGTCGCCGCGCGCAGGATGTCGCCGGTGCACAGCGGGCCGGGGCGGCCCGTCCACCGGGCCACACCAGCACCGTCTTGACGTCACGCGGCGACATGGCCAGCCAAATACCCTCAGGGTGATTCGCTAAACGGCTTTTTCGAGACGATTTCGCGGTCCCGCTTCCGCGTTGGACCTACCCACGGCCAACGCGGTTACCTACCCTTGAAGTGGGTATACGGGGGCGGTCATGCAGGAAACCGGCGAACACGGCAACCTGCGCGGCGTGGTGGCGGTCGGCGCCTCGGCGGGCGGTGTCCAAGCGCTGCGCAGTCTCGCGTCTGGCCTGTCGCCCGACCTGCCCTACGCCTACCTGGTGACCCTGCATCTGCCGCCGCGCGCACCCAGCGTGCTGGCGCGGATCCTGGATCGCAGTGGACCCCTACCGGCCGTGCCCGCCGAGCACGGCGCTGCGCTGCAGCAGGGACACATCTATGTGGCCACGCCGGATCGTCATCTGCTGGTGAGCGAGCATCGGGTGGTGCTGTCGCAAGGGCCGACCGAAAACGGGCATCGCCCGGCGATCAACGCATTGTTTCGATCGGCGGCGCTGGCCTTCGGGCCGCGTGCCATCGGGGTGCTGTTGTCCGGGGTGCTCGACGACGGCGTGCTGGGGCTCGCGGCGATCCGCTCCCGCGGCGGCACCACCATCGGCCAAACAGCCGGGGATGCCCTGTTTCCGTCGATGCCGACCAATGCAAGACTTGCCGGCTTGCTGGACCGTGAGGCCGCGGCCGCCGACATCGGCGCGGTCCTCAAAGAGCTGTCGCACCGGCAGAGCAAGGAGCCCACCATGGAGCCCGACGCCGCACTGGAGCTCGAGAACCGCATTGCCATGGCCGCACCTTTCTCCACCGACTTCGACACCCGGGAATTGGGCGCCGTGTCGGGCTACACCTGCCCGGACTGCCACGGATCACTGGTCTTGATCGGTGAGAGCCACTATCGCTGCCAGGTCGGCCACGCCTGGACGGCCGACGCCCTGCTGGCCGCTCGGGACGGCGAGATCGAGGGCGCGCTGTGGGTGGCGCTGCGCAGCCTGCAGGAGAAGGCCCGACTGGCGCGGACCCTGGCCGCCAAGGCCGGTCAGGGTCCGCTTTTTCAGCGCTACCTGGCCCAGGCCGAGGAGACCGAGCGGGCACTGGCCGTGCTGCACCAGCGGTTGTCGGCGGGCGGTTCCCACCGCGGTGACAATGGCGACCCCGGGTGATCGACGATGACTGAGCACGACCGGCACGTGGTGGTCGGCATGCAGCGGGTGCACGACACGGTGGTCCTGGTGGTCGAGGGCGTGCTCGACAGCCTGACCTATCGCGGGCTGCGCGACGCCGTGATCAAGGCGGCGCTGGAAGAACCGCGCGCGGTGATCGTCGACGTGAACCGCCTGTCGGTGCCGTCGGCCTCCGCCTGGTCGGTGTTCACCAGTGCCCGGTGGCACGTCAGCACCTGGCCGGACGTGCCCATCCTGCTGGCCTGCGCGGACCAGCAGACGCGGCGGGTGATCACCAGCGTCGGGGTGGCGCGATACGTGCCGGCGCATCCGACCCGGGAGTCGGCGATCGGCGCGGTGGCCGACGTGTCGCTGCACGGCCGGCGGCGGAGCCGCGCCCAGCTTCCGCCGACCGCGGTCAGCGTCCGGGTGGCCCGTTCACTGATTCAGGCGTGGCTGACCGCATGGGCCAGAAGCGATCTCGCCGCCGTCGCCGCCACCGTGGCCACGGTGCTGGTCGAAAACGTGCTCGCGCACACCGACAGCGCGCCGGTACTGGTGCTGGAGAACTACCGGGACACCGTCACCGTGGCGGTGGAGGACAACAGCCATCGTCCCGCGGTGCGACACGAAGTCGCCGGGTGCGGCGCCGAAATGCTGTCCGGCCTGTCCATCGTCGCCGCGCTCTGCCGCGCCTGGGGCAGCACACCGACCTCCTCGGGCAAGACGGTGTGGGCGCTCCTCGGCCCCGAATGCGGGCTTGGACGTCGCGAGTAGTGTTCCAGTCCGTCGGACCCCCCCACCGAATGCGGACGTCACAGCCATGAACGCCACAACCGACGAGTCCTTCGAGGCCTTGTTGCGCTACATGCGGGATTCCCGCGGCTTCGACTTCACCGGTTACAAACGCACGTCGCTGATGCGCCGGGTCCGTCACCGGATGGATCAGGCCGGCTACTCCGGCTTCGACGACTACCTGGATGTCCTGCAGGCCAGCTCCGACGAATTCGCCGCCCTGTTCAACACCATCCTGATCAACGTGACCGCCTTCTTCCGCGACCAGGAGTCCTGGGATTTCGTGCGCGCCGACGTGATTCCGCGGATGCTGGCCGAGCGCGGTCCCAACGACCCGGTCCGGGTGTGGAGCGCCGGATGCGCTTTCGGGCCGGAGGCCTACACCCTGGCCATGCTGTTGGCCGAGGCGCTGGGCGCCGACGAGTTCCGGCAACGGGTCAAGATCTACGCCACCGACATCGACGAAGACGCACTCGCCGAGGCACGCATCGCCGCCTACGAGGCCAAGGCGGTCGAGCCGGTGCCGCCGGATCTGTTGGCCCGCTACTTCGAACAGGTCAACGGCCGCTACGTGTTTCGCAAGGATCTGCGTGGCGCCGTCATCTTCGGCCGCAACGACCTGGTCAAGGACGCGCCGATCTCCCGCGTCGACCTGCTGGTGTGCCGCAACACGCTGATGTACCTCAACGCCGAAACCCAGCGAAACGTGCTGAGCCGCTTGCATTTCGCGCTGGCACCGCAGGGCACCCTGTTCCTCGGGCACGCCGAGATGCTGCTGAGCCATGGCGATCGCTTCACCCCGCTGAACCTCAAGAACCGGATCTTCCGCAAGGCCGCCGGGCCGCACGACGTCAACCGCTACGACCCGGCGGCGGCGCTGTACGACCGCCAGAGCGACTCGTCGGGCCTGACTACGTTGCGGGACTTAGCTTTTCGCGCCGGCCCGGTGGCCCAGATAGTGGTCACCGGGGAGGACACCGTCGCCATGATCAACCAGCAGGCCGAGAAGGTGTTCGGCCTTTCGGCCGGCGACATCGGGCGGCTGCTGCGCGACCTGGAAGTGTCCTACCGGCCCGTCGAGCTGCGCGCCTACCTGGAGCAGGCCAAGGTGGAGCGCCGTCCAGCGCGGATCCAAGACGTCAAATGGCAGCGGCCGGGCGCCGACACGGTGTGGTTCGAGATCCACGTCAACCCGCTCATCGACGCCCAGAACGGCCTGCTCGGGGTCTCGATCGTGTTCTTCGACGTCACCGCGACCCGCGCGCTGCTCGACACGGTCGTCGCGACCAACCGGCAGCTGGAGACGGCCTACGAGGAGCTGCAATCGACCAACGAGGAGCTGGAGACCACCAACGAGGAACTGCAGTCGACGGTGGAGGAGCTCGAGACCACCAACGAGGAACTGCAGTCCACCAACGAAGAACTCGAAACCATGAACGAGGAGCTGCAGTCCACCAACGACGAGCTGCACACCATCAACGACGCCCTGCGCGAACGCACTCTCGAGCTGGATGACGTGCAGAGTTTGCTGGACTCGCTGATCAACTCGGTCCGGCTGGGCATGGTCGTGGTGGACCGGGGGATGCGGGTGGTGGTGTGGAACCGCGGCAGCGAGGACTTGTGGGGGTTGCGCGCCGACGAGGCGAGGGGCTCAGAGTTGACCACGCTGGATATCGGGCTGCCGATGGAGAACCTGCGGCCATTGATCGGCAACGCCTTCGTAGACCCCGCCAGCTTCGGTGAAACGGTGCTCGATGCGGTCAACCGCCGCGGCCGCCCGGCTCGGGTACGCGTCACCTGCACCTCCTTCCGCTCGGCCGGGGACCTCATCGGCGGGGCCCTGCTGCTGATGGAGGTCGTCGGCTGAGGGCCGCGCCGCGCGAGTCAGTCCGGAATGCGAAAACAACCCCTACCGCGGTTTCACTGCCGGCATAGCGGGTAATCTCCGCGCGTCGCGGAGCGCCCCAAGAAACGCGGGAAGGGAGTCGCGAGGTTCGGAGGATGGCGAATGAAGATCGCGATCGTCTGCGGTGACGACGTCGGCGCTGACCCGTGCGGCCCCGAGTGCGGTGGGGCCGTTGCCGGCGACTGCGGGCAGCTTTGTGCCGGGTTGGCGGCACACGGGCACGACGTCACCGCCTTCGTACGCCGCCGGTTGGCCTTCTCGGACATCGCGACCGAGCGGGGCTATCGGACCGTTGCGGTAACCGCCGGCCCGGTCGCCGCGATTCCGCCGGCACAGGTGTTGCCCTATCTGGGCGACTGGGCCGCCGAACTGGCCGCTGTGTGGTCGGCGGATCCGCCCGACGTCGTTCATGCCCTCGGATGGCTGGGGGGCCTGGCGGCCCAGCTGGCGGCGAAACGTCAACGCCTGCCGACCGTCCAGAGCTTCTATGACCTGACCACCCCGACGCAGCCGGACCGAGCCGGTCGCCATCCCGATGGCTCCGAACGCGCCCGGCTCGAACCGCTGCTGGTTCGCAACGCGACCTGGGTCACCGCGGGCAGCAGCGACGACGTCGGCGCGCTGGCCCGGCTGCGCCGCACCCGTGCGCGGTTGTCGGTCTTGTCGGCCGGAGTCGACGTCGAACACTTCACTCCCGTGGGTCCGGCACTCGCCCGCACGGACCTGCATCGCATCGTCAGCGTCGCACCAGATCCCTCGCCGGACAGCGGCTTCGACACGACGATCCGCGCCCTTCCCACAATTCCCGCGGCGGAACTCGTCATCGCCGAAAGCGCCGCAGCCGGCTCCCGGCACCGGGAGGCTCGGCGCGCCTTGGAAAACCTCGCCGCAGAGCTGCGGGTGAGTAACCGGGTCCGCGTCGCCGGCCCGGTCGCGGCCGACGAACTGCCGGCGCTGCTGCGATCGGCGGACGTGGTCGCGTGCACGCCCCGGCAGGCACCGCGGGCCGGCGCCGCGCTGCAGGCCATGGCCAGCGGCGTCGCCGTGGTGGCGGTGTCCACCGGCGCCCTGGCCGACACCGTGGTGCACTCGGTCACCGGATTACTGGTACCGCCCGACAACCCCAGAGAGTTGGCAATCGCTTTGAAAACCCTGCAAGGACAAACCTTTCAGTGTGCGGGAATGGGAGCCGCGGGGCGGTTGCGTGCCGTGTCGCGGTTCACGTGGGACCGCATCGCGCTCGACGCGCTGAACATCTATCGTCAGCTGAGCTCGCCGGTCGAACAGCAACCTGTGGCAAACGCCCGATAGTTACGCAAATCAACTACCATCATTGTCAACCATGACAAGTGTTACCGAGGACACACGGTGCCGTGCCCGTCCGCAGCTGCGTGACGCGATCCACCTTGACGGCAAGGATCGCCAGGAGCAGCAGGACGGCCCGGCCGCGGTGCGCCACGCACACTTCCACACCGCCGACCCGGTTGCCGCCCAGAGATTCTTCACCAACGCCTATCACCCGGGCTGGCGAATCAGCGAGTTCGCCAGGGGAGCGACTATCACCCACCGCCGGCGTGCGGCCGACCACCTCACCGTCGACGACGTGGCGATCCAGGGCCGAGTCGACTGCGAAATCCGCACGAGCGACCGCTTTGTGGTGATCCAGCCGCGCTCGGGCTCGTTGATCGCGGTCGGCGATGGCTCTCCGAACACGGACACTCCGATGCTGGCCGTCGACGGATTTCCGCGTCTGTTGCGGCTGAACAGCGTCCGGTTCACCGTTGCCAGCATCGACGCCGAGCTGCTGCGGCAGGTCGCCGCGGGGTCACATACGCCGTTGCCGCAGCAGGTCGAGTTCCTCAGTTCCCGGCCGCGTACGCCGATGGCGGCCCGCATTTGGCGGGACGCATTCGACTACGTCACCAGCAGCTTCGCCTCCGCCGACACCGCCCGGCACCCGATCCTGGTCACCGCGGCCGCCCGACTGCTGGCCGCCGCGCTACTCGAGTGCTTTCCGTCCAACGTCACCGCGGGACCGTCGTCGGCCAACGACCCATCGGTCCCTAAGGCGTTGCAGACCGCGATGTCGTTCATTCATCGCCACGCCGCGATGAACATCGGGGTCAAGGATGTGGCGGCCGTGGTCCATCTGACGCCGCGGGCGGTGCAGTACCTGTTCCGCCAGCAGCTCGACACCACTCCCACCGAGTACCTCCGCCGGATCCGGCTGCATCGAGCCCATCAAGACCTGATCTCCGGCGACCGCTCGGTCACCACGGTCAGCGAAATCGCGCAGCGCTGGGGCTTCGCCCACACCGGCCGGTTCGCCGTGCTCTATCGCCAAACCTACGGCGAAAGTCCGCACACCGCGCTCAAGCGCACCGCCGGCGGGTAGCGCTCGCTTCGGCGGATCACGCTGTTCTGGCCAATGCCTGCGATCCAGATGCGCCCTGCCCCTTGGCGATTCGTTGCACCAGCATCCGGGTGGCCTTTTCCAGGATCTGCTGCGCGGCAGCGGGCCGGCGGGCGCGGCGCGCGCGGCGGACCGCCGCGCCGATCGTCATGCCCTGCTGGTAACCGGTGACCACCCGGGGATCGACGTAGGAGCCGCGCGCCACCGCCGCGGTGTTGCCCAGTTCCTCGGCGACCTCGCGCATCACGGCCGCCTCGACCCGCTTGGTCACGCGTTGCGACGCCGGCGGGTCCGCGTCGGCGAACGCCGCTGCCGCCAGCACGGTGCCGTGCCAGGTCCGCAAGTCCTTGACGCTGTAGTCGTTGCCGACCAACTCCTTGAAGCGCGCATTGAGGTCGTCGGCACGAATGTCTGCCCATCCAGACCCGTTGCGGCATGACAGGAATCGGTCCGAGGCCGGCTTTCGGCGGGTCAGCGAACGCACCGCGCGGACGACTTCGGCGTCATCGATGTCCAGGGTGCGCCGCACCCCGCTCTTGGCGGGGTAGTCGAAGGCCACCGCGTCGCGGCGCACCGTCACGTGCTCGCAGCGTAGGGTGGCGATGCCGTAGGAGTCGTTGTCGTCCGCATACTGCTCACCGCCGGCCCGGAAGTACCCCAGATCCAGCAGGTGCAGCGCCAACGCCAGTACCCGGTCGCGGGTCAGGCCACGGCCCCCGAGGTCCTCCGCGATCCGGCGCCGCAGCGCCGACAGCTCTTTGGACAGCTCCAGCACGCGGTCGAACTTCTCCTCGGCACGCTCCTGCTGCCAGGCCTGGTGGTAAAGGTACTGACGACGTCCGGCCGCGTCGGTGCCGACCGCCTGAATGTGCCCGTTGGGATGCGGCGAAATCCACACCTTCTGCCACGCCGGCGGGATCACCAGGTCCTTGATTCGCTGCAGGGTCTGGCCGTCTGCCAGCAACTCGCCGTCCGGCCCGTAGTAGGCGAAGCCCCTACCCCGCCGTTTACGGGCGATCCCGGGTTTGCTCAGGACGCTGCGACGCAGCCGCATCGGCACTCCTCTCGATTTGCCGCATGAACCTCTCACCCAACCGGGAATTACCCGCCCCGACAGCAGCTCACACCGAGGGTCGGCCGGTCAGTAGTCCGGCAGGCGCACGTCGCGGGTGCGCAACAAGAGCGGAACCAGCACCCAGAAAACCGCGAACAGCGCCAAAGCGCAGCCCCCGGCGATGATGCCGGCGGTTGCCCCGGACACCGCGTCGAAGATGATGACCGTCACCCCGGTCAAGGCCAGCCCGAGCAGCACCAAACCGGCGTAGGCGCACCGGTGCGCCGCCGACACCAGCACCACCAGGCGGTGCCGCCGGAACAGCAGCCGGTGCATACCCACCGGGGCGATCAGCAGCACCGTCGCGGCCACCGAACATCCCACCGTGGCCAGATACACACCGTGCAGGGTCAATGTGTCGAAGCGCTGCTGGAACGGCAGCGTCAGCAGGAACCCGGTGAGCAGCTGAACACCGGTCTGGACCACCCGCAGCTCCTGCAACAGGCTGTTCCAATTGCGGTCGAGCCGTTGGAGTTCGGTCTCTCCGCGCCTGCGCTGGTCCCAATGCTGGTCCCGTTCCGGATGGTCGACATCCATGCCGGTGATCATCGCATTCGACGAGACCCGGACGGGGTTTTTCCACCGGCCGTCGAAGCCGAACGACCCGCCACGTCGTCGGGGCGGGCCGTTACGGGCTTCTGGGGCCGGCTGGGTCAGCCCGCCATGAACTCGTGGTAGGCCGTCTCCAGATGCGGCGGCAGGGCCGTCACATTGCACTGGCGCTCGGTGTCGCCGATCGGCGCCAGAATCCCGCGCAGGTCGTAGTACTCGTCGGGGTGCGCGGTGAAGTAGTTGCGAATGTCGGCGGCCGCCTCCCCATGCGGCTGCCCGTAGGCGGCCATGACCACCTGGTTGGCACCCGGATGTGCGGCAAGGTACTGCTGCGCCGAGCCGGTCACCGACGAGACGGTGGCGTGGACGCCTTCCGGACTGCAATCGGGTGCGGCCGCCGCCGCCGGCGCACCGGCGATCCCGACGGCCAGCCCCCCGAGCAGGCAACCGGCGCTGAGGCCGGCAACGCGCCGACGCGCGACGATACTGCTGAATTTCATGACACATTCCTTCGCATGAGCAAACCGATCATGGAGGCTCCCGAATCCCCGAAAGCCAAAGTAGCGGAAGGAAAAGCGGTCGCCGGGCGGCGTTCGCCCAGGACGAACAGGCACCGGCGGCGGCAACCGTCGCGGCCGTGACGCGAGCGCACTGGTGTGACCCGTTGTGTTAAGGAACGGCCAAATTCTCAGAAGTGGAGACGAGTTCTTAGACGATCGTTATCTCGATCGTGACGAAAACGTGATGTGTCAGCGGTTCAGCTTGCCGTCCCGCACGCCGGTCAATGCCTCGTCCAGCGTCGGGTACAGCGGGAAGGTTTTGTCCAGACCGGTCAGGTGGATCGGCCGTCTGGTCGCGGGGCCTCGCGCCACCACCCCGAATTCGGCCGCACCGCCGAGTTTCTCGTAGGTCGCCGCGAGGATCTTGAGCCCCACCGAGCCGAGGAACTCCACGCCGGAAAGATCGATGATCAGCGCCGTCGGATTGTCGGCGACCACGCCGCCGATGGCTTCTTCCAGGGCCGGAGCGGTGACCAGGTCGATTTCGCCACCGATACTGAGCACGGCGACCCCGTCGTGGTCGGTGACCTCGGCGGTGATCGAATCAGGAGCTGACAATGGCGGTCCTTTGTCCAAAGCCGTGGGGGTACTGCAAGCCTAACCCGCCTCCCGAACTGCGAGAAGAAGAAGACCTCGACGCGTTATGCGGCGCGCCCCAGGCTAGTCTCCCCATATGAGCTGCGCCCTTCGGGGCGCGACATGGCACTTGGGGAGGCCAGATGTCAGACTTGCCGATCGAGCTCACCAGTACTTCGAACACTTCGAACACCACTGCCGTCCCGCAGACGGTCTCCAGCGATGGTTTGCTGCCACAGCTGGTCCAGCATCTGCGGCAGAACCGGACCGGGTTGCGCGAGGAGTGGGCACGCCGGATCACCGCGGCAGAGCTGCTCACCGCGATGACGCCGGAGGAGATCTTCTCCGAGGCAACCGCCGTCTACGACAACTACGTCGAGGTGCTCGAGACCGGCAGCGTCGAGGCGCTGCAGGACTACGCGCGCGACCTGTCGGAACGCATCATTCCCCGGGGAGTGGAGACCGACGAGGTCGTCGGCATCGTGCTGCTGCTGCGCGACGTGCTCGCCCGGTCGCTGTTCGAGAAGTACCAAACCGACTTCGACATGCTCAACCAAGTGCTGGACGCCTACGAGCCGGCGGCCAACCGGATCGCCAACACCGTGGCGGTCAGCTTCGTGCAGGAACGCGAACGCATCATCCGCCAGCAGCAGGAGGCCATCCGCGAGCTGTCGACGCCGGTGCTGCAGGTGCGCGAGCAGCTGCTGATTCTGCCGATCATCGGCGTGCTGGACAGCCAGCGCGCCCGCCAGGTCACCGAGCAGTTGCTGCGCGCCATCCGGGCCAATCGGGCCAAGGTCGTGGTCATCGACATCACCGGGGTGCCCACCATCGACTCGACGGTGGCCAACCACCTGGTGCAAACGGTGGACGCCTCCGGTTTGATGGGCGCGAGTGTGATCATCACCGGCCTGTCCTCCGAAATCGCTTTGACGCTGGTCACAATCGGGCTGGACCTGTCGAAGATGAACGCCGTCGGCGACCTGCAGGGCGGCATCGAGGAAGCCGAGCGGCTGCTGGGCTACGAAGTCACCCGCACCGGCGACTAGACCGGGTAGGCACTCATCAAAGGTCAGCCCATGCCGGTACCCATTCTCAAGCTGGGACCGATTCTCATTGCGACGGTGCGCTCCGCGCTCACCGACTCCGAGACCGAACTCTTCCGGCAGCGTCTGATGGACCGCGTCACCGAATTCCGCGCCCAAGGCATCATCGTCGACGTCACCGCCGTGGAGGTGCTGGATTCGTTTGCCGCCCGGTCCCTGCAGACGATCGCACGGATGATCCGGCTGCGTGGCGCCGAGACGGTGATCGTGGGCCTGCGACCGGAGGTGGCCTTCGCGATGGTGCAGCTGGGGCTGGCCTTCGACGATATGCACACCGCACTGGACCTGGAAGAGGGCCTGGCGCTGCTGAACCGCAAGCTGGGCCTGGAAAAGCCGATGATCGGGCCCGACAGTGACGGATGACATCGTCGTCGAGGTGGACCACCCCGACGACATCGTCGCCGCCCGCCACGCCGGGCATCAGCTCGCCCGCGAGCTGGGGTTCTCGCTGACCGACGTCACCATGATCGCCACCGCGATCTCCGAAATCGCCCGCAACATCACCAGCTACGCCGGCCGGGGCGAAGTCCGGGTCGCCGTGGCCGACCGCGAGGGCCGCAAGGCGCTGGTGGTGCGCGCCGAAGACGAGGGCCCCGGGATCGCGGATGTCGATCGCGCGATGGAGGACGGCTACTCCACCGGCCGCGGGCTGGGCATGGGCTTGCCGGGCGCGCGCCGGCTGATGGACCGGCTGATCGTGGAGTCGGCGGTCGGCCGCGGAACGACCGTCGAGATGTGGAAATGGGTTCCGCCCCGTGCGCGATAACGGCCGGTTCGGGCCGATCGAGTGGGCGGTCGCGGGCCGCCCACGGCCGGGCGAGCACACCTGCGGTGACCTGCCGATCGCGGTCCAGATCGGCGGTGACGCCGCGCTGTTCGGTGTCCTGGACGGACTCGGACACGGCCCGGAGGCCGCCCGCGCCGCACAGATCGCCGTCGACGTGCTCAACGACGCGCGCGACGAACGTCTCGAGGTGTTGATCCAGCTCTGCCACCGCATGCTGTCCGGCACCCGGGGGGTCGCGATGACCCTGGCCAGGATCGACTTCCCCGCCGGCGGGCTGTGCTGGACGGGAGTGGGGAACGTCGCCGCCAACCTGGCTGCCAAGGCGATCAGCGGGGTCCGGATCAGTTCCAGCGTGCGGCTGACCGCCGGCATCGTCGGCTACCGGATACCGGAGGTCACCCCGGCCAAGGTGGTGCCGATCCGCGCCGGCGACCTGCTGGTCATCGCCAGCGACGGCATCACCGACGATCACCTGGACCACATCGACTTCGCCGCTTCCGCCACCGCCATCGCCGAGCAGATACTGGTCAAGCACGCCAAGGACACTGACGACGCGATGGTGCTGGCCGCGCGTCACCGAGGCATCTCGACATGACCTACACCGACGACTTCCACGCCCGCTATTTCGCCGCGCTGCGTACCTACCTGGACAAGCGCGACGAGGACAGCCTGGCCGTCGGCCATGAGCTCGGACGCCGGGCCTTGGCGGAACGCATCAGCATGCTCGACATCATCGAGAACCACTTCCGGTTGCTCGAGGAGCTCTCGGCAGACTTCGCGCCGGGCCGGCCGATCGCGCTGGAGTTCCTGCTGCAGACCCTGGCGGCCCTCGACATCGCCACCCGCGGATTCCTGGACGGCACCAGGCGTTACGAACAGGAGCGGGCCCGGGCCGACGATCTCGCCCACCGCGACACCTTCCGCAACGCGCTGGTGAACTCGTTGCAGGAAGGATTCTTCGTCGCCGACCACGACGGCGCCGTGATCGAGATGAACAGCGCGTTCGCCGAGATCATCGGCTATCCCCCGGAAGGCTTGCCGTACCGCTGGCCGCATCCGTGGCTGCTCGACAAGAAGAGCGCGGCCCAGCAACAGCAGCGGGTTCGCCGGGACGGCTTTGCCGAATACGAGACGCCGATCCGGCACCGCGACGGCCATCTGGTCTGGGTCACGGTGAGTATCAACGCGGTTCGGGGCGCCGTCGCGGATCGAGACGTGTACGTGGGCACGGTTCGCGACATCACCGCCGAGCGAGCTTTTGCCGCACGGGAAAGCGCGGTGCTGCGGCTGGCCACGTCGGTGAGCGTGGCCACGAGCATGGCCGAGGTGCTGTCGATCACCCTCGACGAATGCCGGACAGCCGTCGACGTGCGGCGCGTGGTTGCGGTCATGTGGCCGCCCGGCGACGGTGAACCGGCCGTCCAGGCCGCCGGCGAGCCGTCCGAGACGTCGTGGCGCAAAATGGATCCGCTGCTGCGCCAGACGTTTGAAGACGCACGTCACCAACTGCCGCTGACGGCGCGAACGATCGAGTGGCCGGACTCTCCGGGCAAGGCCCGGGGACTGGTCGCGGTGCTGTCGGGCGCCGCCGACGTCGCGTTGTGGCTGGAGCTCCTGGTGCCGCGCTGGGTGACCGCCGAGGACCGGCTGCTGGTCACGGTGCTCATCGGTCACTTGAGCCTGGCCATTCAGCATGTCCGGCAATTCGAGAGCGCGCGTGAGACATCGCTGACCCTGCAGCGGGCCATGCTGCCACCGGTAAAGCCGCCGCCGGGCTTCGCCGTCCGCTACGAACCCGCCGTGCCGCCCTTGGAGATCGGCGGCGACTGGTACGACGTGCTGGCCCTCGATGACCACCGCATCGGCATTGTCGTCGGCGACTGCGTGGGCCGCGGGTTGCCGGCCGCCGCCATCATGGGTCAGCTGCGCAGCTCGGCGCGCGCGCTGTTACTCACCGGCGCGCAACCCGCACTGTTGCTCGAACAACTCGACGCGGCCGCGTCGCTCATTCCGGACGCCTATTGCACCACGGTGTTTCTGGCGATCCTGGACACCAAGTCCGGAATCCTGGACTACAGCAACGCCGGGCATATGCCCGCGGTGCTTGCCGAGCCGGGCCGCGGGACCACGTTGTTGACCGATGCCCGGTCGGTGCCGCTGGCAGTCCGCCGCACCCAGCCTCGCCCGGAAGCTTCCCAGGAATTGCTGCCCGGCTCGACGCTGATGCTGTTCACCGACGGGCTGGTCGAGCGTAAGTACGAGTCGATCGACGAAGGCCTGGGACGCGTCGCCGATGTTTTGGCAGCGTCGATGATGTTGCCGATCGATGCGGTCGCCGATGCCGTGCTGGGCCGGCTGGCGCCGGCGGCAGGATACGACGACGACGTCGCGATGGTGGCATACCGGCACCCACACGGGCCACTTCGCATCGAAACCCGCGCTACCCCAGATCAATTGGCCGGCATCCGGCACCAGCTGGCATGGTGGCTGCGAGCCGCCGACATTTCCGACGAACGGGCCGGCGACATCGTGCTCGTGATCAACGAGGCGTGCACCAATTGCATCGAGCACGCGTACCGTGGGCATCACGTCGGGACCATGCTGGTGGATGTGAAGGCCGTCGACGGAGCGGTGCAGGCGCGGGTCGTCGACTCCGGGTCGTGGAAGACGCCGGCGGCCGACCCGGGCTACGGCGGGCGGGGCCTGACGCTGATCAACGCCCTTAGTGACACCGTGGAAATCGACAACAGCCCGGGCGGAACCGCCATCGAGATGACTTTCCGGTTGCCGCGTTAGCCGTTAGCCGAAGAAGACGTTGCGGCGGCGGATCAACAGGCCGTACAGCATCTGCTGGATCGTCTCCCGTACGTGGTCGGTCAATTCGAACGTGATGGTGGGGTCGTCGGCATCGGCGCGGTCATAGTCGGCGGTGCCGATCGGCTGGCCGAATGCGATGTGCCACTTCGACGGCAGCGGTATCAACCCGGCCGGACCGACCCAGGGGAACAACGGGGTGATCGGGAAGTACGGCAGGCCCAATAGCCTCGCCAGCGGCTTGACATCGCCCAGCATCGGATAGATCTCCTCCGAACCCACCACTGCGCACGGGATGATCGGCGCTTCGGCGCGCACCGCAGCCGACACGAACCCCCCGCGGCCGAACCGGCGCAGCTTGTAGCGGTCCTTGAAGCACTTGCCCAAGCCCTTGTATCCCTCGGGAAACACCGCGGCGAGTTCGCCGGCCGCCAGCAACCGATGGGCATCGGTCGGGCAGGCCAGCGTGTGACCGGCCTTGCGGGCAACCTCGCCGATGACCGGCAGGTCGAAACACAAATCGGCGGCCAACGCTCGCAGGTTTCGGTGCGCGGGATGGTGTTCGTGCACCGCTGTCGAGATCATCAGCGCATCGACCGGCAGCACGCCGCCATGGTTGGAGACCACCAGTGCCGGGCCCTCGTCGGGCAGGTTTTCGATCCCGCTGACCTCGACCCGAAACCACGACCGTGAGAAAAACCGCAGCAACGGCCGCACCAGTGCGTCGGTGAAGTGGGGATCGAAGCCGAACTCGTCGACGCGGTAGTCCCCGGTCAGTCGCTTGCGCAGGAATTGCGCAACCGCGGTGACCCGTTCGGCAAGTTCGTTGGCCGGAGCCTGGGCCGCGGGCACCCTGGCTCCGAAGGCGCGCTTCTGATCGAGGTCTCGGACGACGGCGGCCGCCCGCCGGTCAGTGGTCTTGGAATGGGACGCCGCCGACGAGGGCCGCAATGCCGTGTGCCGACCAGCTTTTGGCCGTGCCGCTAGACGGTCCCGATTCCGTTGTAATTCAATAACATTGGCCCTCACAGGCATCACCAACCCCCCCGACACGCTCGGTGTCTGGAATGAACTTGAAACGAGGCTTCTTTTTGATCCCGATAGGCGCCGCCCCCGCAGCACATGCAAGGAGTTTAGTCCTTACATATCGGCAATAGAAGACATGGGGACAAAAATCATCGACGGCGATCTCGGTCAGATCACGGCCTGCCAGAGCACAATTCACGTGGCGGCATCGCGGCCAATCTGTCCGGGGCGTCAAAATCGCATTAGCCGGCCGTGGCGTCTGTGGCCGCCGCGGCCGAACCTCGATTGAATCGCGGCAAGGTTGAGTTACCGGATCCGGGGTATTCAAGGGCGTGACCCGCACAACCTTCGGGCCCGTCGAGCAGCAACGTTCATCTGCCGTCGAGCCGTCCTTACCGGCCGGGCACGGACCACTGTCGATCGCCGTGCGCCGTGCGTTGACCGGACCGGCGTCCCGCGACCAGTTCACCCGCATCGGCGCCTCAATGGGCGACGTCGATCCCTACGGCCTCGATCTGCAGCTGGCCCTGTATATGTGCTACGAGCTGCATTACCGCGGTTTTTCCGGAGTGGATCCGACCTGGGAGTGGAATCCAGCGCTGCTGCACCTGCGTGCCGAACTCGAGCGGGCTTTCCTGACGGGCGTGCGACGTGATGTCGGCCCCATCGGGTCGCATGACACCGCGGTGGCCGAAATGGACAGGCTCTCGGCAGAGCCGGTCGACGGCACCGGGCCGTCGTATTACCTGCGCAGCGCCGGCACATGGCAGCAGATGCGTGAATATTTTGCACACAGATCGCTGTATCACCTCAAAGAGGGTGATCCGCATGCCTGGGCAATTCCGCGCCTGACCGGTCAGGCCAAGGCGGCATTCGTCGCCGTCGAGTTCGACGAATACGGTGCCGGTTATGGCCCGCGGGTGCACCAGCAGCTTTTCGCCGACCTGCTGGACGCGGCCGGACTCGATTCGACCTACTTGAGGTATCTCGGCGTCGTTCCCGCCGAATCACTGGCGGTGGTCAACATCATGTCGCTGTTCGGGCTGCACCGGCGGTTGCGAGGCGCCGCAGTCGGGCACTTCGCGGCGACGGAGATCACCTCGCCACCGGGCTCTCGGCGGATGGTCGAGGCACTGCGCCGGATGGAGGCACCCGAGGAATGTGTCGCCTTCTACCGCGAACACGTGGAAGCGGATGCGGTACACGAACAGGTGGTCCGCATCGACGTGGTGGGAGACCTCGCCGCGCGAGAACCGCACCTCGACCAGGACATCGTGTTCGGGATGCGAGCATTCGAGCTCCTCGAAAACCGGTTGGCCGACTGCCTGATGCGGTCGTGGCGGGCCGGTGAGACATCGCTGCGCCGACCGTTGGACGAGGTGTAAACCGTCCGCTTAGAAGGGTGGGGGTTCGTCGTCGGGTGGGGCGGGTCCGGGATCCGCGGCGGACTCGGCGCGCTGGTTTTGGCGGGTGGTGCGGTTGTGGCGGCGTTCGGTGGCTACCCGGTATGCGCGGTCTTGGGCGCGGGTGCGGCGGCGTTTGGGCATCATGGCGGTTGTGTCGGCGCAGTAGTTCGGTGGTGCCGTGGTGGGTGGGGGCAGCGCGGCGGTGGGTGCGCACAGGCCGGGGAACAGCAGGGCGCTGCCGGGGATGGTGACATGGGTTGTCCCCGAAGGGGATTGCAGGATCAGGGTGCCGTCGGGTAGTTGTTGGTCGCGCCAGCCCCAAAAAGTTTTCACCAAATGGTGGGTTCTGCAGTAGCACTTGAGGTTTGACGCATGGGTGGGCCCGCCGGCGGCGTAGGGGATGGTGTGGTCGAGGTCGCAGTCGAAGGCCGGGCGATCACAGCCGGGCCAGCGACACGTCAGATCGCGGCACCGCACGAAATCGGCCAACGCCTTCGAGGGCACATAGCGTGGCTCGGGTGGGGCATCGCCGGGGTGGATCAGCGCGACCTGCTTGGCCGTGGCGGCCAACTCGGCGATCAGTTCGGCGCCGATGAGCCCGTCAGCACCCACCAGGGATGCCAGCGGCTCGCCGTGGCGCTCACCGCTGGGTTGTTCGGCAATCACGTGGATGATCACCGGGGAAGCGGGCGGGCGCGCCCCGGCAGCGCAATCGCTGCGCCGACAGCCACAGCCCAACCGATCGGCCCCGGCGGCCAACGCCCCCAACGCGTCGGCGCGGCGCTGGTCACGGGTGCGCGGATCATGGGCACAGACCGTGGCCGCCAACGCGCTCAACCGCCGATCCAGCACTTGGGCATCCGGGGTCAACAAGGTGCCCTCGATCTGGGAGATCCCGCCGATCCCCTCGTCGATGCGGATCGCCCGATCCCTGTGGTGCTGGGTGCGCCGGCGCAGCGCATCGGCATCGGCGCTGGCCACGATCTTGTCGATCTGGGCACCCAACCGGCCCCGGCTCAGCGACGGCCAGCGCGGCACCGTCACCGCCAACTGGGCATCCACCGCGGCCAGCACCTCGGGGTCTTCGATCAACTCGGTGCGATACACCAGCGTCTGAAACGCCCGATAGTCGATCTCACCGGCCCGAAACACCGCCGCGACCCGCGGCAACTGCTCACGCATCGCCCGGGCATAACGCAACCGGCTCGCCGCCAGGCCCTGGCTGATCCGCAACGCCGCACCCACCTCGGCGGCCACCGCCTCCATGGTGTCGATCGCCCAATCCTGGGTCTCGGCACTGCGCGCCAGCCGATAACCAAACAGCTGCCCGATCGCGGTCAGCTGCGCGGCCGCGGCCCGATTCTCCGCCCGCGCGGCCGCACACATCTGCTCCACCAGCGCCGCCGGCTCGACCGCATCAGCGACCACCCCAGCACTCGATTCGAACATACATTCGATTATGCCACAGCTGCCCGACACCGGGCGTCAGGTTCTCAACGCAAACTTGCCCGCTGCGAGCGACAGATCAGGGTCGAGCTCGAGCCGTCCGCTGAGAAGGCTGAGAAGGCTGAGATCGCTTCGCCCGCGGGGGCCGGCACCTGCGATGGCTGGTATCGCACAGGGGGTATTCGGTGCTGCGTCGGCAGGTGCAGATGGCCACCATGAAGCGGTCCGATTCCACGACACCGCCGCCGGGCGTCTCGATGCGCACCGGACCGGACACCAGGACCGGACCGTTGGGCACCACCTGAACCCGGGTGGTGGTCATGACTTGTCGGCCCGGATCACCACGAGTTCCTCGTCGCGACAGCCGCGGGGTACCCGTCCGGTCTCCTCCAGCCATGCCGCCCGCGCCGACAACACTGGGCCGAATGGAATCCACTGGGAGGCAAATACTTCAGCGTTCAAACCGGTGGCTAACAGACAATCCAGGGACCGCTGCACGCCTGCCAGAGCCGACTGCACCAGCAGCAGGGATCCCCCGTCGCACAACAGCTTTGCCGCCGACTCGCACAGCGGATCCAGCACCAGGCGCCCGTCGAGACCGGCATTCCAGGCCCATGACGGACCGGCTGCCGGCGAGATGGCATCGGAGTCGTCGACGGGCGGAGCGGGGACGTACGGCGGGTTGGACACGATCACCTCGAACGGCGCGCAGTCGAAAGCCCGTGCCCACGAGCCTTGACGAACGTCGACGTCCACTCCGGCGTCGGCGACGTTGTCGCGGGAGCAGCGCACGGCATGTGGGCAGATGTCGAACGCGGTGACGCTGGCACAGCCCATTTCAGCGGCGGCGATCGCGACGAAACCGCTGCCGGTACACAGATCGAGCACCCTGCGGCGCGGAATCAGGCCGGTCCGCCTCATCGTGTCAACGAGCAAACGGGAATCGAATTGCGGCTGGTACACCATGTCGGCGACCATGGCGCCATCCAAGGCCGGGTAGGTGGTCGTCAAGGTAGGCCTTTCGGAGCACCGCCGTGGCGATCACGGCGTGCTAGTACTAATGCCCGCAAACCGCTGCGTGAAACCAAACCCGGCTGATCGGGGGCGATCGCTACCCCGCGGCCTGCGCCAATGCATTGACAATCGTCGAGCAGAACGTCGGAAGGTCCGACGGTGAGCGACTGGTGATCAAATTGCCGTCCACGACAACCTCTTCGTCGACGACGTTGGCGCCGGCGTTGCGCAAGTCGGTGCGAATGCTGGGATAGGAGGTCAGCGTTCGTCCTTTCACCACGCCTGCCTCGACCAACGTCCAGGGCCCGTGACAGATTGCGGCGACCGGCTTTCCGGACTCAACGAAGTCACGGACGAACGAGACTGCAGTGCTGTCGGAACGTAGCTTGTCGGGGTTCACAGTCCCACCGGGCAATACCAGGCCGTCGAACTCGCCCACCGATGCCTGCGCAACCACTCGGTCGACCGCGAACCTGCCGGCCGGATCGAGATCGTGTTCCCGCGCCTGGATTTCGCCGCCCCGCAACGACACGACCTCCACCTGAGCACCGGCCTGTAGCAGCACCGCGCGCGGTTGCTCCAGTTCGACTTTTTCCACGCCATCGGCAGCCAGGATGGCGATCCTCTTGCCTTGCAACTCGTTCGACATCGCAGTGCTCCTTCATGGATTCAAGACGACTTTGGTGCAGCCGTCCTGCTTGTGTTTGAAGATCTCGTAGCCGTGTGGAGCCTGGTCGAGCCTGAGATGGTGGCTGATGATCATCGTGGGGTCGATCTCGCCGCCGCAGACCCGGTCCAACAGCGGCCGCATGTAGCGTTGTACGTGGCACTGGCCGGTCTTGATGGTCAGCGAGCGGTTCATGACGGCGCCCATGGGGAATTTGTCCATCACGCCGCCGTACACCCCGATGACCGAGACGGTGCCGCCGTTGCGGCAACTCATCACCGCTTCCCGAAGTGCGTGCGGCCGTTCGGTTTCCAACCGCGCGGCCTGCTTGACGCGGTCGTAGGCATCCACCACTCGAGAGCCGTTGCGGGCCTCCATACCCACCGCGTCGATGCAGTGGTCCGGTCCCCGCCCGGCGGTGATGTCCCGAAGCTCCTCCAGCACCGAGGTCTCGGCAAAGTTGAGTGGTGTCGCACCCATCCGGCCCGCCAACTCCAGCCGATACGGGACCCGATCAATGGCAATCACTTTGGCCGCGCCAAACAAGTAGGCACTGGCAACCGCGAACAGGCCCACCGGACCGGCACCCCATACCGCCACGACGTCGCCGAGGGTGATGTCGCACATCTCGGCGCCCATGTAGCCGGTGGGCAAGATGTCCGACAAGAACAACACCTGGTCATCGGTCAGATCGTCGTCAATCTTCAGCGGGCCCACATCGGCGAACGGTACCCGCGCGTATTCGGCCTGCCCACCGGCAAACCCGCCCAACATGTGCGAATATCCGAAAAGCCCTGCGGGCGAATGACCCAACAACTTCTCGGCCATTCCGGCGTTGGGATTGGAGTTCTCACACAGCGAGTACAGGTCGCGCTCACACGCCGAGCAGGCTCCGCACGCGATCGGGAAGGGCACCACCACCCGGTCGCCGACGGCCAAGTTAGACACTGCCTTTCCGACCTCGACCACTTCACCCATGAACTCGTGCCCCAGCACGTCGCCGTGCTTGACCGTGGGGATGTAGCCGTCGTAGATGTGCAGGTCCGAACCGCAGATCGCGGTGGAGGTGACCCGCACAATGACATCGCGGTCGTTGCGGATCGCAGGATCCGGAACCGATTGCACCTCAACGCTATTGCGTCCAGCCCAGACGGTGGCCTTCATTGGCCCACTCCTTGGCTCGCCGGTTGCGCGGCCTGTTGATGCATCTGGCGCCACGCTGACGTGCCTTCCGGTGACCCGTCGGAATACAGCACCTGCCCGGTTTCCAGGATCTGCTTCAACCGGCGAAGGTCGTCGTTGACCTGCTGTTCCGGCGACTCGCCCAACAGCGTCGCAACCGCTTTGCCGAGCACACCGCCCGGTATGTGGTAACCGATCGTGACTCGGACCTCGGTGCCGTCGCCCGTGGCCGCCGGTGTGAATTCGACGCTGCCCCCGTGCCTTACCCCGGAATCACCCACGGATTGCCACGCAATCCGCTTGTCGGGCACATCCTCGACGATCTGCGCATCCCACTGCACGGGCTGGCCTACCGGTGCGCTGACGGCCCAACGCGACCGCATGTCGTCGCCGGCAGTGACCGATCGCAGGTGGTGCATGAAGCTGGGCAGGTGCTCCAGGTCACGCCAGAACCAATACACGTCCTCCGGCGAACGCCGCACCGTCACCGCGGCCCGTAGCGACCGGTGCTTGGTGCCCTTGCCATGCCGGTGGCCGCCATCTCGGGCGGCGCGCATCGCGGCGGAGAGGTCGGCCCCGGCGATTCCGGTCAGGGCAACGGCGGCAACGGCGCTGCGCGCCCGTGCTCCCCGGCCACGGCTGAGTACACCCGCCCCGAACAGCGCGATGTCCAGCACATCGCCGGCCACCCTGGTCCACACCAGTTTCGGCGAGCCGAGCAATAGCGCGGCGCCGTGGCCGCATTCGCGCATTCCCAACGCGCGGATGACCGAGCGCGACCGGTCCGTGTCGGCCACGCCCGCGAGCACGGCTACCTTCCCGGGGGCCAGCAGTTCGGCGAGGCCGAGACCCAGGCCGGCCCCACCAAGGCCGCGGGCCAGGGTGGCCGCCGCGCTCGCCGAAGCGTCTTTCATCATCAACTCCTTGCCATGTGGTGCCTTGGGTGCCTTGATGGTGTTACGCAGCGGCCGCCCGCAGCTTGTGAAGCAACGGTTCGGCGGCCTCCTTGAGGAACTCGTCCTGGTGTTGTCCGCCGATCTGCACGATGGCGATATCGGTGAAACCGGCTTCCCAATACGGCCGCACAGATTCGACGATGGCGTCCAGATCCGGCCCACACGGGATGCTCTCGGCGACGTCGTCCGCGCGCACGAACTGCGTCGCCGCGGCGAAACCCGCCGGAGTCGGCAGATCCGCATTGACCGCCCAGCCACCGCCGAACCAGCGGAACTGGTCATGGGCGCGTTCGACGGCGGCGTCGCGGTCAGGATCCCAGCACACTGGTATCTGCCCGACCACCCGTCCGGCGCCGGTCCCGTTGGCAACCTGGCGCGCCGCGTGCCACGAGTCGACCAGGTCGGTGTCGGGCTCCACGGCGATCAAGTGGTCAGCAAGTTTGGCGAACTTGTCGACGGCCTTGGTTCCGCCGATCGCCACCCCGATGCCGACCGGCACGTCCGGTAGGTCCCACAAACGCGCCGAATCCACCTGGAAATAATCGCCACGCCAGTTCACCAGCCTGCCGCCGAACAGTTCGCGGATGATCTTCACCGCCTCGCGCAGCATGTCCTGACGACGCTCGACCGCCGGCCAGCCCCGCCCGACGATGTGCTCGTTGAGATTTTCGCCGCTGCCCAGCCCGAGCGTGAACCGCCCGTCTGACAGGATCTGCACGGTCGCGGCCTGCTGCGCGACGATCGCGGGGTGATACCGCATCGTCGGACAGGTCACGTAGGAGTACAGCTCAACCCGTTCGGTGGCATGAGCCACCGCACCCAGCACCGCCCAGGCGTTGGGCGCGTGTCCTTGCGACGTCAGCCAGGGCGAGAAGTGGTCGCTGCAGACCAAAAAGCCGAAGCCCCGCTGCTCGGCCGAAACGGCGTACTGCACAAGGTCTTTCGGCCCGCTCTGCTCGGTCATCAACGTATAGCCGAAATTCGTCATACGCGCTGGGGTACCCGGCTATACGCCCACGTAACGCCACGGCGAGAAATCGCCCCGAACTCGGCCCCAGCGTTCCGCTCGCGGTGGCTTGCCGCGGCGTCAAAACGGGTAGACCGAGCGCAGGAGCGGGCAACGACCCGCCTCAACCGCAATAGGAGCGGACAATGATCGCAACAATCATCGGGGCCATCGTGGTCGGTCTCATCGTGGGCGCGCTTGCCCGCCTCGTCATGCCGGGCAAGCAGAACATCGGCGTCATCCTGACCGTCATATTGGGGGCCGTCGGGTCTTTTTTGGGCACCTGGATTTCCTACAAGCTCGGATACTCGAACCAGAACGGTGGCTTCGAGTTCATCCCATTCCTGGTCGGCATCGTCATCGCGATGTTGCTTATCGCCGGGTACCTGGGGATCGCCGGCCGGCGCAGCACGTCCGCTCGTTTCGGTTCTCGCCCTGGCCCGTAGCAGCTCAGCGCGGCCTTGGTGCGGTCGCTTTCGCTCTCGGTGACGTACCGAAGTATCTCCGCTTCGTCCCCTAATCACGGCGCCATCCGGCACCGATTGGGCTCGGCGAGGAACGACTTCGCTCAAGCCCAACGTTGGCCCCGTAGCTGCCGTGCAAAGTCAGACGAGTACCCCGCGCGGGTCCTCTGATCGGGGGACACGCTGTAGCACGTTTGGGGGATGGAGATCTCATGGCTCACGCACTTATGATCACGCAGATCTTCCAGCACGCCTTGTCGTATTGCGCTGGGACGTAGCCATTTAACGGCGCAGCGCGGAGGCAGCCGGCTTGGAATGGAGTTACGGTGCCAATGCGGGAGGCTCCCATGCGTGTGGTCATGCCCAGTGCGCGTTCTCGTGGGAGGCTGCGCGCCGGCCACGAGCCACGCAGCGAACCCGACTAAGAATGCTGCGGACATCAGCGCAACCCCGATTTCAGTGGGTGCAGCCCTCTGCTGCGCCGATTACCGAAGGGAAGCTTTCTTCGAGCATGTTCGAATATTCCAACGACCGGGCGCCTCAACCGCACAACACCGCCAGCGCCACGGGATCCGATTCGGCACCAGGCCACATCCGTCTCACCAAGTCGCGGCGCCGCATGCGCGCCGCCAGCCTGGCTTTGGGAGCATTGGCAATAACCGGCGGTATTACCGGCGTCGTTGACGCCAGCACCGCGACCACCAGCGGTCCCAGCATCAGCGTCGGCAGACTCGCCATCAGCCTGACCGCCAACCATGGGTTCAAACTCGACACGTGCACGGGCACCGCGGGAAACACCGATAATCCGATCACCCAGGGCGACAACGCCAACTCTGCGAATAGCAGCAATACCGACAGTTCAAATGGCAACGGTGGAAATACCGGCGACACCGCCAGTGATCCCACCGACATTCCAGCCTCCGATCCTATCAGCGCCGCCGGCGGTGATGTGACAAATAATGTGGGCGTTGAGATTCAAGGGATACCGGAAAACATCATTTCCACTGGCCCCACCACAGACAACGTAGATACGGCTCCGGCCGATATTGGCTTCGGGATGGGCGACAACAACAATAACAACAATAACAATGCCCAGCCACCGGTTGGAATCATGTGGCCAGACGGGTTTCCGCGATGGGCCAATTTGCCTCCGTATGATCCCAATGATCCTGATGACAACTAAGCGGGTCGTCCTGAATCAAAACGGACCGAAGCTAACGTCATCTCCTATTTCGGGATTCCTATCGGTGCTACCGACGAGGGCCGTCCAGCAAGCATCGCAACCTGAACATTGAACTCGTCCGGACGGGATACTGGGTAACGAGGCTGCTCGATACGCTAGGCATCAAATTAGTCAAACGGATGAAGGACAACCTGTATCGCATTCCGAATACGGCCGCAAAACTGGCGCTAGCAAATACCGCAGCTGTAGAGCACATTACCGCGGTAATGGGCGAGCAGGCGTTGACTACTCCTCGGCTGCAAGAACAACTGAGCGACCCGGAGGTGCGACAATGCTGAACTGGCATGCAATTGAAGAGATGGGGCACAAGGCCGTTGCATTCGACGTTTATCGATACATAGGCGGCACTGAGCGAATGCGAATTCGCTCAATGGCTGGCATGCTCGCCCTCTTATGGGCGCCCATCATACTTCTCCTCGTCTCAATCGCTAACTTCTCGACCACCTCAAGTAGCGTCGTGCCGAGCGCGCGCCCGGGCACCTGCGCGAGCGCGGCGGCCAACCAGGTGCCGGCGAAGTGGCTAGAGCGTGGACTTCGCTCGCGTAGCCGCACGGCTGGTGTCGCGATGGATGTGCGCCCGGGCCCCGTAATGCTCCACGTCGTAACGTGCCCACCTCTCCGCTGGGGCAATAATGGCCCCGCACTTCCCAATTCGCATCATGACTAGTTCGTCGAGCTCTGTCGTCGACAGATGCCGTCAGCACAGAGAATGCCAGCGCGGGGGTGATGCCACTTCGGAGCGAGCGCACAGCCGCATGGTCGTGGATCTCGACTCTAGGCCGTCCCGCGCACCACAATCGTGTGCTCTGCACGGGGCACCAGCTCGCCGATCACCGCTGCACCGGGGATCTCGCCGGCGATCAGGAGTCCGCCGGAGGTCTGTGCGTCGGCCAGCAGGAGCGCCTCCTGCTCGCTGACCGCCGCCAGGTCGACGTGCGGGGCCACCCACTCGAGATTGCGCCGGGTGCCGCCGCTGACGTAGCCGGCGGCCAGGGCTTCGCGCGCGCCATCCAGATACGGAACCGCGGCCGAGTCGATCACCGCCGTCACACCGCTGGCCCTGGCCAGCTTGTGCACGTGTCCCAGCAACCCGAAACCGGTTATGTCGGTTGCACATTCGATTCCGGCCGCCAGCGCGGCCGCCGCAGCTTCGGCGTTGAGCGTGGTCATCACCTCCACGGCGTCCGCGAACCGCTCGCCGGTGGCCTTGTGCCGGCTGTTCAACACCCCGATGCCCAGCGGCTTGGTCAGCGACAGCGGGGTGCCCGGCTTACCGGAATCGTTGCGCAGCAACCTGTTCGGGTCGGCAATTCCGGTGACCGCGAGCCCGTATTTGGGCTCGGGATCGTCGACGCTGTGCCCACCGGCCAGATGACAGCCCGCAAGCGAGCACACGTCCAGCCCGCCGCGCAGCGTCTCGGCGGCCAGCTCGAACGGCAACACATCTCGCGGCCACCCCAGCAGATTGACCGCGACCACCGGCCGCCCGCCCATCGCGTACACATCGGACAGCGCATTGGCGGCCGCGATTCGGCCCCAGTCGTAGGGATCGTCGACCACCGGGGTGAAAAAGTCCGTTGTCGCGATCAGTGCCGTGCCGCCCTCGATCAGCACCGCGGCCGCGTCGTCACCGCTGTCCAGCCCGACCAGCAGCTCGCCGGCAGGATGAGCCGGGACGCCGGCGCGCAATCCGCGCACCACATCCTCCAGCTCGCCGGGCGGGATCTTGCACGCGCAGCCGCCGCCGTGCGCGTACTGAGTCAGTCGGTAGGCCATGGCGTCCATAATTGTCGCCATGGCCCAGGGAGGCGTCTCCGGTCTGGTGACCGGCGCGGTCTTCAAAACCGTCGAGCGACAGTTGCTGCCGCTGGCGGGTTCGATTCCCGTCCGCCTCCGCCACCTCCCTGGGCCCGGACATGAGTGACGCGCGCCGACGGGTTCCGCGCACCGACGCGCTCCTCGCCGATCCCCGCCTCGCCGAGGCGCAACAGCTGCTGGGCCGCACCCTGGTGAAATCGGTGATCGCGCGGGCCCAGCAGCGGGCCCGCGCCGGCGAGATCGAGCCGGAGCGGGTGGCCGAGCACGCCGTCGCCGCACTCCCGCCCACCGCGGCAAGCCTGCGGCCCGTTATCAACGCCACCGGCGTCGTCGTGCACACCAACCTGGGCCGGGCGCCGTTGTCGCAGGCCGCGGTGGACGCCGTGGTCACCGCCAGCGGCGCCACCGACGTCGAATTCGACCTGGCAACCGGTCGCCGCGCCCGCCGTGGCCGGGGCGCGCTGGCCGCGCTGGCCCGGGCGGTGCCGGCCGCCGGCGGGGTGCACGTGGTGAACAACAACGCCGCCGCGCTGCTGCTGACCGCGCTCACGCTCGCCCCGGGCAAAGAGATCGTGCTCAGCCGCGGCGAGCTGGTCGAAATCGGCGACGGATTCCGCATTCCCGAGCTGCTGGCGTCCACGGGTGCGCGGCTGCGTGAAGTCGGTACCACCAACCGCACCAGCCTGCGCGACTATGCCGACGCGATCGGGCCGGACACCGGGTTTGTGCTCAAGGTGCATCCGTCCAACTTCTGCGTCACCGGGTTCACGTCGGCGGTCAGCGTGAGCGAATTGGCGCAGCTCTTGGACACATTGCGGGCGCCATTGGTCGTCGACATCGGCTCCGGACTGCTGGCGCCGCATCCGGCGCTCCCCGACGAGCCGGATGCGACGACGACGTTGCGCGACGGCGCCAACCTGGTCACCGCCAGCGGCGACAAACTGCTCGGCGGCCCGCAGGCCGGCCTGATGTTCGGCGACGCCGACCTGATCGAGCGGCTGCGCCGGCATCCGGCGGCCCGCGCGCTGCGGGTGGACAAACTCACCCTCGCCGCGCTGGAGGCGACCGTGGTAGGACCACCGCCACCGGTAGCTCGAGCGCTGGCCGCCGACGTGACGCAGCTGCGCGCCCGCGCCGAAAGCCTCGCCGCGCAGCTGCCCGGCGCGCTCGCGGTGGACTGTGTGGCGGCCGTCGGCGGCGGCGGGGCCCCGGGTGTGCGGCTGCCCAGCGCCGCGCTCAGCCTGCCCGAGTCCTACGCCGCCAAGCTGCGCACCGCCAGCCCGCCGGTCGTCGGCCGGGTGGAGAGCGGCCGGTGCCTGGTGGATCTGCGCACGGTGGCGCCGGAAGAGGACGAGCTGGTGCTGGCGGCGGTGCTGGCGTGTTCGTCATAGCCACCGCGGGCCACGTCGACCACGGCAAGTCGACGCTGGTCCATCGGCTCACCGGGATGTGGCCGGACCGGCTGGCCGAAGAACAGCGCCGGGGCCTGACCATTGACCTGGGCTTCGCCTGGACCGAACTCGACGGGCACCGGTTGGCGTTCGTCGATGTGCCGGGCCATGAACGGTTCGTTCCCACCATGCTGGCCGGTGTGGGCCCGGTTCCGGCCGTCATGTTCGTGGTGGCCGCCACCGAGGGCTGGATGCCGCAGTCCGACGAGCATCTCGCGGCCTTGGACGCGCTGCGGGTTGGGCATGTGCTGGTCGTCATCAGCAAGGCCGACCTTGCCGATCCGGCGCCGGCGATCGAGCAGGTGCGGGCGCGGTTGGCCGACGCGCCGGTCGCGCTGGGCACCGACCTGGACCAGGTGCGCAGCGGGCTCCTGAAGCTGGTGCAACGGCTGCCGCGGCCGGACCGCGACGGCGACGTGCGGCTGTGGGTCGACCGCTGCTTCACCGTGCGCGGTGCGGGCACCGTCGTCACCGGGACGCTGAGCGCCGGCACGATCCGGGTGGGCGACGAACTCGAGCACGCCGCACGCCGCGTCACCGTCCGCGGCCTGCAGTCGCTGGGCCGAGACGTCGACGAGGCCAACGCGGTGGCGCGGGTAGCGGTGAACCTGCGCGGCGTGGACCGCCGGCACATCGCCCGCGGCGACACCGTTCGCACGCCGGGCACCTGGCTGGATACCGCGGAGATCGACGTGGCCCTGCGGTCGGCGGACGCCCTGCACCGCCAGCTGGTGCTGCACATCGGGTCCGCGGCGGTGCCGGTGCAGGTGCGTCCGCTGGGGACGGCCGGGGCGCGGCTCCGATTGGCCAGGCCGTTGCCGTTGCGGGTCGGCGACGTCGGGTTGCTGCGCGATCCCGGGGAACACCGGATCGCGGCCGGCATCGAGGTGCTCGATGTGCGGCCGCCCGGGCTGCGCCGCCGCGGTGCGGCCCGCGCCCGGGGCGAGGAGCTGGCGACCGGTCGGGTGCGCCCGCCCGAGTGCGCACCCGCGGCGCAGTTGCGCGCGATGGGTCTGCCAGCCACCGGCCGCCGGGTTGGCGAGTGGGTGGTGGATCCGCGGTGGTGGGCCGGACGATGCGAGGTTGCGATCACGACGGTGCAGCGCTGGGTGGCCGAGCACGACATCGCGGCGGGCATGCCGCTGGAGGCGCTGCGGCAGCGGGTGGGCCTCCCGGCCGCCGAACTGGTATCCGAGCTGCTCGACGGCACCGGCCTGGAGGTGGCCGACGGCCTGGTACGGCCGCCCGGGGCGGTCCTGCCGGCCCGCGTCGACAAGGCGGTGCGCACGGTGGAGGAGTGGCTGGCCGCCGACCCGTTCCGGGCGCCGGAGGCCGACGAACTGGCCGAACTGAAGCTGGGCAACCGCGAGCTGGCCGCGGCGGTGCGGGCCGGACGGCTGACCCGGGTTGCCGACGGCGTCGTGCTCGGGCCCGACGCTTTCGCGCGGGCGGCCGCCATCCTGGCGACGCTGCCGCAGCCGTTCACCGTGAGCGAAGCCCGCCGGGCCCTGGGCACCACTCGCCGGGTGGCCGTGCCGTTGCTCGAACAGCTTGACGCGCTGAGGATTACCCGCCGCGATGCGGACGGCACCAGAACGACGCTTTAAGGCTGCGGGTTTGCTCCCCGAGTACGTCACAAGGTTGGATCAAATAATGCACCCGGACAGCAAGCTTGCGAAGTTGATCCAGTCCTGGCCGGTCTACCGCCAGCTCACCGGGTCCGACCCGCTGGGCCGCGGCAAGGCCGCACAGTCGGCTCGCTCGGAAACGCTGACGCCGCGCACCGCCGAGGCCGACCACGTCGCACACTCGGTATGTCCGTTCTGCGCGGTGGGCTGCGCCCAGAAGGTGTACGTCAAAGACGAGAAGGTCATCCAGATCGAGGGCAACCCGGACAGTCCGATTTCTCGAGGACGCCTGTGCCCCAAGGGGTCTGCCAGCACACAACTGGTCACCGGGCCGCAGCGGGAAACCGTCGTGCGCTACCGCGCCCCCTACGCCACCGAGTGGCAGGAACTCGACCTGGACACCGCGATGGACATGGTCGCCGACCGGGTGCTCGACGCCCGTCGCAAGGGCTGGCAGGACTTCGACGCCGACCGCAACACGCTGCGCCGCACCATGGGCATCGCCAGCCTCGGCGGCGCCACCCTGGACAACGAAGAGAACTACCTGATCAAGAAGCTCTTCACCGCCCTGGGCGCGCTGCAGATCGAGAACCAGGCCCGTATTTGACACAGCGCCACGGTTCCCGGTCTGGGGGCCTCCTTCGGTCGCGGCGGAGCGACGGACTATCAGCAAGACCTGGTCAACTCGGACTTCATCGTCATCATGGGCTCGAACATGGCCGAGGCCCATCCGGTCGGGTTCCAGTGGGTGATCGAAGCCAAGGCGCGCGGCACCGAGGTCGTCCACATCGACCCGCGGTTCACCCGCACCAGCGCGCTGGCCGACCGGCACGTGGCGCTGCGAGCCGGCAGCGACATCGCGTTCCTCGGCGGGGTGATCAACTACATCCTGTCCAACGGGCTGGATTTCCGCGAGTACGTCACCGCCTACACCAACGCCTCGTTCCTGGTCGACGAAAACTACCGGGACACCGAGGATCTCGACGGTCTGTTCAGCGGCTACGACCCCGACACGGCCTCGTACGACCCGGCGACCTGGCACTACGAATCGACACATCACGGCGGTCGCGGCGGGGCCGACGACAAACAGCGCGCCGCACCCGATCAGCTCGGCTCCGGCGGGCCGGCGGTGGAGGGCGCAGCTGGTGATATCCCCGCCGACCCGACGCTGCAGCACCCGCGCTGCGTCTATCAGATCCTCAAGCGGCACTACGCCCGCTACACCCCGGAGATGGTCGAGCGGGTGTGTGGCGTGCCGGCCGACACCTTCCTTCAGGTGGCGCGGGCGTGGACGCAAAACTCCGGCCGGGAGCGCACCACGGCGCTGGTGTACAGCGTCGGCTGGACCCAGCACACCGTGGGCGCGCAGTTCATCCGCGCCGGCTCGATCATCCAGCTGCTGCTGGGCAACATCGGCCGGCCCGGCGGCGGGGTCTTCGCGCTGCGCGGGCACGCCAGTATCCAGGGCTCCACGGATGTGCCGACACTGTTCAACCTGCTGCCCGGCTACCTGGCCATGCCGCACGCCGGCCAGGCCAACCTGGCCGACTACCTCGACCGGATCACAAGCCAGAATCAGAAGGGCTTCTGGCACAACGCCGACGCCTACATGGTGTCGCTGCTCAAGGAGTACTGGGGCGAGCACGCCACCGCCGACAACGACTATTGCTTCGACTACCTACCGCGGATCAACGGCGACCACAGCACCTACCGCACCGTCATGGACATGGTCGACGGGACGGTGTTCGGCTACTTCCTGCTCGGCCAGAACCCGGCCGTCGGGTCCGCCCACGGGAGGCTGCAGCGGCTCGGCATGGCCAACCTGGATTGGCTGGTGGTCCGCGACCTGGTGATGATCGAAAGCGCCACCTTCTGGAAGGACGCCCCCGAGGTGGAGACCGGTGAGATCACCCCGCAGGCATGCCGGACGGAGGTGTTCTTCTTCCCGGCGGCCTCGCACGTGGAGAAGGCCGGCACGTTCACCCAGACCCAGCGGATGCTTCAGTGGCGGGAGAAAGCCGTCGACCCGCCCGGGGACGCCCGCTCGGAGTTGTGGTTCTTCTACCACCTGGGACGGCGGCTGCGGGACAAGCTGGCCGGCTCGACCGACGAACGCGACCGGCCGCTGCTGGACCTGTTCTGGGACTACGAGATGGAGGGTGACGAGCCCTCGGGTGAGGACGTGTTGCGCCGCATCAACGGCATCGACCTGACGACCGGCCGGGCGATTAACGGCTACACCGAGTTGAAGGCCGACGGCAGCACCGCCTGCGGCTGCTGGATCTACAGCGGCGTATACGCCGACGACGTGAACCAGGCGGCCCGGCGGGACACCTCGCAGTGGGGCTGGACCTGGCCGCTGAACCGGAAGGTGCTCTACAACCGGGCGTCGGCCGACCCGGCGGGCCGGCCGTGGAGCGAACGCAAGAAGCTCGTCTGGTGGGACGTCGATCGCGCCGAGTGGACGGGCCTTGATGTGCCCGACTTCGAGAAGAACAAACCGCCGGACTACCGCCCGCCCGACGGCGCGGTGGGTGTCGAGGCGTTGCGCGGCGACGACGCGTTCGTGATGCAGGCCGACGGCAAGGGCTGGCTGTTCGCACCCAGCGGCCTGGCCGACGGTCCGCTGCCCACGCACTACGAACCGCACGAGTCCCCGGTGCGCAACGCGCTGTACCAGCAGCAGGGCAACCCGACGCGAATCGTCTACGGCCGCAACGACAACCCGTCGAACCCGGCTCCGCCGGAGGCTCACGGGGAGGTGTTCCCGTTCGTCTTCACCGCCGCACGGCTGACCGAGCACCACACGGCGGGCGGGATGAGCCGTCAGCTGCCCTACCTGTCGGAGCTGCAGCCTGCGTTGTTCGTCGAGGTGTCACCGGAATTGGCGCGCATCCGGGGGCTGACGCATATGGAGTGGGCGCATGTGATCACCAGCCGCACCGCGGTGGATGCGCGGGTGCTGGTGACCGAGCGGATGAAGCCACTTCGCATTGATGACCATGTGGTGCAACAGATTTGGATGCCCTACCACTGGGGTTACCGCGGGCTGGTCGACGGCGACGTGGTCAACGACCTGCTCGGGGTGGTCTTGGACCCCAACGTCTTCATCCAGGAGAGCAAGGTCTGCACCTGTGACGTGCAACCGGGACGACGGCCCCGCGGACCGGCGCTGCTGGCCTACATCGCCGAATACCGCCGCCGGGCCGGCGTCACCACGGCGACCGGCACCCGACTGGACACCCATAGCGAGGAAACCCCTTGAACCGCAACAGTTTCTATGGCCCGCTGAGCGATCCGGCCGGCGACGCCGGGCATCTGGAACACCCAGCGCGAGTCGGGTTCTTCACCGACACCTCGGTGTGCATCGGCTGCAAGGCCTGCGAGGTGGCCTGCAAGGAATGGAATCGGGTGCCCGACGACGGCTTCAACCTGCTGGGGATGTCGTTCGACAACACCGGCATGCTCAGCGCCAACACCTGGCGGCACGTGGCGTTCATCGAGCAGCCGGCTACCGATCTCGGCATCCCGAAATTCGAGCGCCCCGGCGCGTCGGCCGGCCCGGAGTCCCGCACCGACTTTCGCTGGCTGATGAGCTCCGACGTGTGCAAGCACTGCACCCATGCCGGGTGTCTGGACGTGTGCCCGACGGGCGCGCTGTTCCGCACCGAGTTCGGCACTGTCGTTGTGCAGCAAGACATTTGCAACGGCTGCGGGTATTGCGTGTCCGGCTGCCCGTACGGGGTGATCGACCGCCGCGAAGGTGATGGCCGGGCGTGGAAATGCACGCTGTGCTACGACCGGCTGCATGACGGGCTGGAACCGGCGTGCGCCAAGGCCTGCCCCACCGACTCCATCCAGTTCGGCCCGCTCGACGAACTGCGGGAGCGCGCCGCCCGCCGGGTCGAGCAGCTGCAGGAGCGCGGCGTAACCGAGGCGCGGTTGTACGGTCACGATCCCGACGACGGCGTGGGCGGCGACGGCGCGTTCTTCCTGCTCTTGGACGAGCCCGAGGTCTACGGATTGCCGCCGGATCCGGTGGTGCCCACCCGGGACCTGCCGGCCATGTGGCGCTACGCCGGGATGGCCGCGTCGGCCCTGGTGGCCGCCGCGGTGTCGGCGTTCGTCGGGAGCCGGTTATGACCAGGGGGACGGCCGGCGGGCGGGAACAGCTCGCCGTGCCCCGAGCGGAGTTCCGGTCCTATTACGGGCGTCCGGTGCTCAAACCACCGGTGTGGGAGTGGAAGATCGCGGCGTACCTGTTCTCCGGCGGCCTGTCGGCGGGTTCGGCGCTACTGGCCGCCGGAGCCGATCTGACCGGGCGTCCGGCGCTGTGCCGGGTGAGCCGAGTCGGGGCTCTGGCCAGCCTCCTGGCCAGCATGTACTTCCTCGTCGCCGACCTCGGTCGTCCCGAGCGGTTCCACCACATGCTGCGGGTGGCCAAGCCGAGTTCGCCGATGAGCGTCGGCACCTGGATTCTGACCGCCTACGGGCCGGGCGCCGGGCTGGCCGGGGTCGCCGAGCTGATGCCGGCGGCGCTGCGGCGCACCTGGGCGGGTGCGCTCGTGCGCTGGTCGGCACGACCGGCGGGACTCTCGGCGGCGGCCGTCGCACCCGGGGTTGCCTCCTACACCGCGGTCCTGCTGTCGCAGACCGCCGTCCCCGCCTGGCACGAGGCGCACCCCTATCTGCCCTTCGTCTTCACCGGCTCGGCCGCGGCCAGCGGCGGCGGCTGGGGCATGGTGCTGGCGCCGGTGGCCGAGGCCGGTCCGGCGCGACGGCTCGCCGTCGTGGGCGCCGTGCTGGAGGTCGCGGCGTCGCGACTGCTGGAGCAACGGCTGGGCCTGGCCGCCGAGGCGTACACGACGGGAAAGCCGCACCGGCTGCGCAAGTGGGCGGAGTACCTGACGGTCGGCGGGGCGCTGGGGACGGCGGCGGCCCGCCGGAGCCGGTTCGCCGCAGCGCTGTGCGGGCTGGCGCTACTCACCGGCAGTGCGCTGCAGCGGTTCGGGGTGTTCGAGGCCGGCGTGGAATCCACCCGGGATCCGAAATACGTGGTGGTGCCGCAGCGCCAGCGGCTCGATTCCGGCCACTGAGCGGGGCCCGAGCGGCCCTCGGGGCAGTTGGCCACTTGGGCGCGGCGAGATCGACGCCAGCGCGGAAAGGACCGAGTGAACGTCGCGCTAGCGTGAATCTCGGTGAAAGCCGCTACAGCCGTTCTTTGACCGCCGCCGACAAGCGGGCCCCGTCGGCTTTGCCGTCGGCGATCTCGGTGGCGAACTTCATGACCAGGCCCATCTGCTTCATGGTGGGCCGATGCCCGAGATTTTCGGCCACCTGGGCGATGGCGGTGTCGGCGACATCGGCCAGTTCTGCCTCGGTGAGCGGCGTGGGCAGATACTCGTCGATGATCCGGGCTTCCGCGTGCTCGTTGGCGGCCAGCTCACCACGCCCGTTCTGGGTGTAGATCTCGGCCGCCTCGCCACGTTTACGGGATTCTCTGGCCAGCACCTTGAGCACCTCGTCGTCGGAGAGCTCTTTGGCCTGCTTGCCCGATACCTCCTCGGTCTGGATTGCGGCCAGCACCATGCGTAGAGTCGCGGTTCGCAACTTGTCCTGCGTTTTCATCGCTTCGGTCAGGTCGGCCCGAAGCCGCGATTTGAGTTCCGCCATTGCAGAGACGCTACGCGCATTCGGTTCGGAGGCTGCCGAACCCGACACCAAGACCGGAAGTCATCCCCGCATTGAGAAATGCGCCGACCGCCGACAGGATGGAGCCCATGATCAACGACGACAGCCGCCACATCCGGTGAGTACGCTGCCGCCGAGTTATCCGGTCGACCCGCCGGCCGAGACCCCGGGGTACATACCGGCCGGGTACCCACCGTTGGGGGCCGGCTATCCCCCGCCACCATCGCAGACGTCGGGCTACGGCGCCCCACCGCCCGGCTACGGTGTGCCACCCGGCTACGGTGCGCCACCTGGCTACGGCATGCCACCGGGGTACGGACCCCCGCCACCGGGCTACGGCGCTCCGCCACCGGGCTACGGCGCTCCGCCACCGGGCTACGGCGCTCCGCCACCGGGCTACGGCGCTCCGCCACCGGGCTACGGCGCTCCGCCACCGGGCTACGGCGCTCCGCCGCCGGGCTACGGCGCTCCGCCCGGATATGGTCCCCCGCCACCGGGTTATGGCCCGCCGTTGGTTCCCGGAGCGGTCAAACCCGGGATCATCCCGCTGCGGCCGTTGACCTTGAGCGACATCTACAACGGCGCGGTCGGCTACATCCGCACCAACCCGAAGGCGACGCTGGGCCTGACAGCGATCGTCGTGGTGATCATGCAAGTCATCACGTTGATCGCCACGGTCGGACCGTTGACGGCCCTCAACCAACTGAAGTCTCAGCCGTCGACCGAGCTGAGTCTGGGCGTCCTCGGTGCCTGGATGGGTTCGGTGGCGGCCAGTGGTCTGGTTACCTGGCTGGGCGGCATGCTGCTGAGCGGAATCCTCACCGTCGTCGTCGGGCGCGCGGTATTCGGGTCTCCCATCACCATCGGCGAAGCGTGGGCCAGGGTCCGCGGGCGCGTGCCGGCACTGATCGGGCTGGCCTTGCTGGAAGCCGCCGGGATGGTGGCGCTCGCCGGGCTGGTGGTGGTCATCCTGGTCGGGGTCGCGGCCGCGGTCAACGGTGCTGCGGCGGTCCTGGTCGGCATCCCGCTGCTACTGCTGGTCGGGTTGCTGCTGGCCTACCTGTACACGATGTTGGTGTTCGCGCCGGTGCTGATCGTGTTGGAGCGACTGCCGCTGGTCGACGCGGTCACCAGATCGTTCCGGCTGGTTCGCGGCGGATTCTGGCGGGTCCTGGGTATCCGGTTGCTGACGGCCCTGGTGGTGGGACTGGTTGGCGGTGCGGTCGCGGCCCCCTTCAGCATCGCGAGCCAGATCTTGTTGGGCGTCACCGCGTCGGAAGGCTCCATCGGTATGCTGCTCGTCGGCACGACGCTGTCGGCCGTCGGCTCAGCGATCAGCCAGATCATCACCGCACCGTTCACCGCCGGAGTTGTCGTCCTGCTGTACACCGATCGCCGCATGCGCGCCGAAGCCTTCGATCTGGTCCTGCAGACCGGTGCCGCCGGTGGGCCCGCCGCGGTGGAGTCCACCGACAACCTGTGGCTCACGCGGCCTTACTGATCGACTGGTATCGACTGGTGAGGACTGACTGACGATGCCTTCCATCGACATCGACCGCGATGCCGCCCACCAGGCAGCGCAGCATGAGCTTGACAAACCGATCTACCCCAAGCCATCGCTGTCGACGGCTTTCAGCGACTGGCTCAACGAGCAGTTGTACCGGCTGCTGGAGAGGGGCGCTTCGGTATCCGGTGGCTGGTTCACCCTGACGGTGCTGTTCATCCTGGCGGTGATCGCTGTAATCGTCGCCGTCCACATCGCCCGACGCACCATGCGCACCAACCGCGGCGGTGACTACCAGCTGTTCGAAGCCGGCCAACTCACCGCCGCCCAGCATAGAGCCACGGCTGAAGCATTTGCGGCCCAAGGCAATTGGGCCGCCGCCATCCGGCACCGACTGCGCGCGGTCGCGCGCGAGCTGGAAGAGACCGGCGTGCTGAACCCGGCCCCCGGACGCACCGCCAACGAGCTGGCCACCGACGCGGGCGCGGCCCTGCCTCACCTGGCAGGCGAATTGGCCCGGGCCGCAACGGCCTTCAACGACGTCACCTACGGCGAGCGGCCCGGAACTCAAGATTCCTACCAGCTGATCGCCGACCTCGACGACCACCTGCGATCACGTGCTCATGCCTCGTCGGCGGTGGAACGGCCCGCCGCAGCCGATTCCTGGGCGCAGGTCCGGTGATGCCGGCACCGGGTATCACCCGGCCGCGGCGTCCGTGGCGTGGCATGGTGCTCGCGCTGGCCGCAATCATCCTCGTCGCCGCAGTCGGCACCTACCTGACCGCGCCGCGGCCCGGCGGCATGATGGATCCCGCTGCCACCAACTCCTCCGGCGCCCATGCGCTGGTGACGTTGCTGCGCGAAGGCGGCGTCGAGGTCGTCGTCGCCAATACCGTCGCCGACGTCGAACGCTCGGCCCGCGCCGACTCCTTGCTGCTGGTGGCGCAGACTCAATACCTGACCGACAGCGCACTTCTGCAGCGGCTGACGCAAGCCCCCGGTGACCTGCTCTTGGTGGAGCCCACGGCGCGAGCCCGCAGAGCGCTCACCCCGAAGCTGCGCATCACCGCCGCCGAACAATTCGCATCCCAGCCGAAATGCCCACTGCGAGAAGCTAATCGGGCCGGAAAGGTGCATTTCGGGCCCAGCGATGCCTACCAGCCCAGGGACGACCTCGAGGTGATCAGCTGTTACGGCGGCGCGTTGGTCCGCTATCGCGACGCCGGGCGAACCGTCACGGTGGTCGGCAGTAGCGACTTCATGACCAACGGCGGCCTGCTCGAAGAGGGCAATGCCGCGCTGGCGATGAACCTCGCGGGTGACCGGCCGCGGGTGGTCTGGTACGCGCCGCACCGCGTCGAGGGGCAAACGTCGGAGCCCGGTTCGCTTTCCGACCTGATCCCGGCAAACGTGACGTGGATCGTCTGGCAGCTGTGGCTGGTGGTCCTCCTGGCGGCGCTCTGGAAGGGCCGCCGGCTGGGACCGCTGGTTGCCGAAGAGATGCCCGTGGTGGTCCGCGCATCGGAGACGGTCGAGGGCCGTGGCCGGCTGTACCGGTCCCGGCGGGCCCGCGATCGCGCCGCCGACGCGCTGCGCACCGCCACGCTGCAGCGGCTGCTGCCACGACTCGGTATCAGCCCGGGCACCGACCCGCCCGCGGTGGTGCTGACCGTGGCCCGGCGCAGCGGGGCCGACCCGGAGTTCGTTCGATACCACCTCTACGGCCCGCCACCGGCCACCGACCAGGATCTACTACACCTCGCCCGCGCACTCGACGACATCGAAAGGCAGGTCACCCACTCGTGACGCAACCCGCTCCCACCCAAACCGCGTCCGCGGACTCCGCACGCGAAGCATTGCTGGGGTTACGCGCCGAGATCGCCAAGGCCGTCGTCGGACAGGACGGCGTGATCAGCGGCCTGGTGATCGCGCTGTTGTGCCGCGGCCACGTGCTCTTGGAAGGCGTTCCGGGAGTGGCGAAGACGCTGATGGTCCGGGCCATGGCCGCCGCGTTGCAGCTGGAGTTCAAAAGGGTGCAGTTCACTCCCGACCTGATGCCCGGCGACGTCACCGGTTCGCTGGTCTACGACTCGCACACCGCCCAGTTCACCTTCCGGCCCGGCCCGGTGTTCACCAATCTGCTGCTTGCCGACGAGATCAACCGCACTCCGCCCAAGACTCAGGCCGCGCTGCTCGAGGCCATGGAGGAGCGCCAGGTCAGCGTGGAAGGCCAGGCGAAACTGCTGCCGGACCCGTTCATCGTGGCGGCCACGCAGAACCCGATCGAATACGAAGGCACCTATCAACTGCCCGAGGCCCAACTCGACCGTTTCCTGATGAAACTCAACGTCACGCTGCCGTCGCGCGACTCCGAGATCGCCATCCTGGGCCGGCACGCGCACGGCTTCGACCCGCGCGACCTCTCGGCGATCAAGCCGGTGGCCGGCTCTGCTGAGCTGGCCGCCGGGCGCGAAGCGGTGCGGCAGGTGCTGATCGCCGACGAGGTGCTCGGCTACATCGTCGACATCGTCGGCGCCACCCGGTCCTCCCCCGCGCTGCAGCTCGGCGTGTCGCCCCGCGGGGCTACGGCGCTGCTGGGCACCGCCCGGTCGTGGGCGTGGTTGTCCGGGCGCAACTACGTCACTCCCGACGACGTGAAGGCCATGGCGCGTCCCACGCTGCGGCACCGGATCATGTTGCGTCCGGAAGCCGAGCTCGAAGGGGCCACGCCCGACGGTGTGCTGGACGGAATACTGGCCTCGGTTCCGGTGCCCCGCTAGTGATCCTGACCGGACGCACCGGACTGCTGGCGCTGATCTGCGTCCTGCCGATCGCGCTGGCCCCTTGGCCGGCAAGGGCTTTCGTGATCCTGCTGGCGGTGCTGGTTCTCGCTGTGGTGATCGACGTCGCGCTGGCGGCCAGCACCCGCAGGTTGCGCTTCACCCGCTCCCCGGACAGCTCGATCCGGCTCGGCCAGCCCGCGGACGCGGGCCTGTCCGTCCACAACGAGGGCCGCCGCCGGTTCCGCGGCCAGATCCGCGACGCCTGGCCGCCCAGCACCCGCGGCGAACCGCGCAGCCACAAGGTCAACATCGGCGGCGGTGAGCGCCAGCAACTGACGACCCGACTGCGGCCGGTTCGCCGCGGCGACCAGCGCGCGGCCGCTGTCACCGCCAGATCGCTCGGGCCGCTGGGCCTGGCGGGACGGCAGAGTTCGCAGCCGGTGGCCGGCAAGGTCCGGGTGCTGCCGCCGTTTCTGTCGCGCAAACACCTGCCGTCGCGGCTGGCCAAACTCCGCGAGATCGACGGGTTGTTGCCGACGCTGATCCGCGGGCAAGGCACCGAATTCGATTCGCTGCGCGAATATGTCGTCGGCGACGACGTCCGCTCGATCGACTGGCGCGCGACGGCCCGTCGCTCCGACGTGATGGTGCGCACCTGGCGGCCCGAGCGGGACCGGCGGGTGGTGCTGGTGCTCGACACCGGGCGGATGGCGGCGGGGCGCGTCGGTGTCGACCCAACGGCCGCCGATCCCGCCGGATGGCCCCGGCTGGACTGGTCGATGGATGCCGCGCTGCTTTTGGCTGCGCTGGCGTCGCGGGCCGGCGACCACGTCGACTTCCTGGCCCATGACCGGGTGAGCCGGGCGGCCGTTTTCGGCGCGTCGCGCACCGAACTGCTGGCCCAATTGGTCGACGCGATGGCGCCGCTGCAACCGGCGCTCGTCGAATCGGATTGGCGGGCAATGATTTCCGCAATCCTGCTGCGGACCCGGCGCCGGTCGCTGGTGGTGCTGCTGACCGACCTCAACGCCACCGCCCTGGACGAGGGTCTGCTGCCGGTGCTGCCGCAGCTGTCGGCCAAACACCATGTGGTGGTGGCCGCCGTCGCCGACCCGCGCGTCGACGAACTGGCCATGGGGCGTTCTGATGCGGCGACGGTCTACGACGCGGCGGCTGCCGAACGCGCCCGCAACGACCGTCGGGCGATCGCGTCGCGACTGCGCCGCAGCGGCGTGGACGTCGTCGACGCGCCGCCCTCCGACATCGCGCCGGCGCTTGCGGATCGGTATCTGGCGATGAAGGCGACGGGCCGGCTGTAGTTTTCGGCCCCGCGCTCAGCCGGTGGGCACCACGTCGGGAGCATCCTCGATGTCGCCGGTCTCCCCGGCCTTGGCGGCGCGACGGCCGAAGTACACGATGTAGGACACGAACGCGGCCAAGGCAAGGAGGCCGATGGCGATCCGGACGGAGGTCGGCAACGGTGACGGGGTCACCATCGCTTCGATCAGCCCGGACACCAGCAAAACCCCCACCAGGCCCACCGCCACCGACACCACGCCGCGGCCCTGTTCGGCCAGGACTTGTCCGCGCGGCCGGTCACCGGGGGCGATCACCGACCACCCCAGCCGCATCCCGGTAGCGGCGGCCAGGAACACCGCCGTCAGCTCGAGCAGTCCGTGCGGAATCAGCAGTCCCAGCAGCAGGCCGCCCCTGCCCGCCTGGAACATCAAGCCGGCGATCACTCCGACGTTGGCCGCGTTCTGGAAGAGCACCAGCGGTATCGGCAGGCCCAGCACCACCGACATCGCGATGCACTTGGCGGCCACCCAGGAATTGTTCACCCAGACCTGCAGCGCGAACGACGTTGCCGGGTGCTCGCTGTAATACGACTCGACGTCGTGGTTGACCAATTCGTTGATCTCGGTGGGAGTTCCGATGACCGACTGCACCTCCGCACTGCCGGCCACCCAGAACGCGATGAGCACCACGACGGCGAAGAACGCCACCGCCGTCGCCGCCCACCAGCGCCAGGCCCGATAGGCGACCACCGGGAAGGACACCGTCCAGAACCGGACGAAGGTGCTGGTCAGCGGCGCGTGCGCACCGGTGACCGCGGCCCGCGCACGGGCGACCAGGCTGGACAGCCGTCCGACCAGCAGCGAATCCGACGACACCGACCGCAGCATCGACAGGTGTGTGGACACGCGCTGGTACAGCTCGACGAGCTCGTCGATCTCGGCGCCGGTCAGCGAACGACGCTTTTTGACCAACTGGTCGAGGCGATCCCAGGTGCCGCGGTGGGTCAGCAAGAACGCGTCGACGTCCACCTGCGCAGCGTACCCAACCGAGGGCGGTAGGCAGCGGTCCGCAAACCTGTAGCGTTCCCAGGTATGTCGGAGGTGGTGACCGGGGACGCCGTGGTGCTCGATGTGCAGATCGCCCAGCTGCCGGTGCGTGCGGTGAGCGCGATCATCGACATGACGGTGATGTTCATCGGCTACCTGCTCGGGCTGATGCTGTGGGCGGCCGCGTTGAGTCAGTTGGACGAGGCGTTGACCATCGCGTTCCTGATCATGTTCACGGTGTTGGCGTTCGTCGGCTATCCGGTGGCCATCGAGACCGCGACGCGGGGCCGGTCGGTGGGCAAGATCGTGATGGGCCTGCGGGTGGTATCCGACGACGGCGGCCCGGAACGCTTCCGTCAGGCGCTGTTTCGCGCGCTGGCGTCGGTGGTGGAGATCTGGATGCTGCTGGGCAGCCCGGCCGTGATCTGCAGCATGGTGTCGCCGAAGGGCAAGCGGGTGGGCGACATGTTCGCCGGCACCATCGTGGTCAGCGAGCGTGCTCCGCGGTTGGGGCCGCCGCCGGCGATGCCGCCGGCGCTGGCGTGGTGGGCGTCGTCGCTGCAGCTGTCCGGGCTCACCGCCGGACAAGCCGAAGTTGCGCGCCAATTCCTTTCCCGTGCACCGCAATTGGATCCGCGGTTGCGTGAGCAGATGGCATATCGGATAGCCGGCGATGTGTTGTCCCGGATCGCGCCGCCGCCCCCGCCGGGCGTTCCGCCGCAGCTGGTGCTGGCCGCCGTACTTGCCGAACGGCACCGCCGCGAGCTCGCTCGGCTGCGTCCGACTGCGGGTCCGGCCATGGCGCCGATGCCGCCGATGCCGCCGATGCCGCCGCAGGCGTGGCCGACGGCGCCGCCGGCCGCGGCGTCATGGCCGGCCCAGCCACCGATGTACGCACCGCCGCAGGCCGTTCCCTGGCCGGAGCCGGAAGCACCGCAGCCCTGGCCGCAGCAGCCCCCGGCGCCCGGCGGATTCTCGCCGCCGAGTTAGCTACTGCGCGACTGTCGCGGCCAGGATGGCGACATCGCCAACCAATAGCGCCAAGCCGACCAGCGGAACGGCTATGCCGAAACGCAGCTTGGCGGTGAACACCGTGGCGGTGATGACCAACAGGGCCACCACCGGCGCGCCGTAGAACAAGACGCCGAAGTCGATCCCGGCGCCCAGGTTGGGGCATCGGCTTTCGCTACAGGCATCGGTGCTCATCACCGCGCCGAGAGCGAACAACATCACGATCGCGGCGCCCGGCACGGTCAACAGGGCAAGCACCCAGGTGCTCCACATGCGGGGCTGCCTGTTGCCCCGCGACGGAGCGGTTACGCCACCGGGACGCGCCTCCGTCAGGCGAATTCTGCCGTTCATGACCTGCGGAGGTACCCGGGCATCGATGATCCCAAACCGGGTGATGCTTGTCGTTGCATCGCGTCCTGTCGCGATATATCGTTGCTGTATCGGCGCGGTCTCTCGTGCCCTTCTGAAGAGCCCTCAATAGACAAGGAACAAACGTGAACAACCCCTTCGCTTCCCCCGACCAGCCATTCGGTGTCCGTCCCGGGTTCGGCTTCGGTCCCGGCCCCGCACAGCGGCGCGCCCTGCACAGCGCCCGGCGGCATGCCCGCCGCGAATTCTTCGAACACCTCCGCGACCATGCCGGCGACGACGTGCCATTCGGCTTCGGCCCCGGTGTCGGCCCCGGCTTCGGTTTCGGGTTCGGCTTCGGTCCCGGCGGCCCACGCGGCGGATGGCGTCGCGGCGGACCCGGCCGCGGTCGGCGCGGTGACGTGCGGGCGGCCATCCTGGTGCTGCTGGGCGAGGGACCGATGCACGGCTACGAGATGATCCAGCAGATCGCCGAGCGCAGCAATGGTTTGTGGCGGCCCAGCCCCGGTTCGGTGTATCCGACGCTGCAACTGCTCGACGACGAAGGCCTGGTCACTGCCGGCGCGTCCGATGGCAGCAAGAAGTTGTTCGAGCTGACCGACGAGGGCCGGGCGGCGGCCGAGAAGATCGAAACCCCGCCGTGGGAGGAGATCGCCGAAGGCGTGGCGCCGGGCCATATCAACTTGCGCAAGGCCATGGGCCAATTGTTCGGCGCGGTGATGCAATCGGCACACACCGCCAGCGCCGAACAGCAGCAGCGCATCGTCGACATCATCAACAACGCGCGCCGGGAGATCTACGGCGTTCTCGGGGAGGACTAGGGACCCTTGGTAATTCCCAACCGCTCGATGAGTAATTCCCAACCGCTCGCCCAGTGTGCACCGGCTGCGCCGAGTGTGCACTGGCGGCAACCCACGCCGGGCGCCGCCGCAGTGGTTGCACTCTCGGCGTGTCGACTTGTGAAGGATGTGGCTGGAGCGCACCGATGGACAGTTGTGAATACAGACCTCGATGCCCTCGCGACCGAACTGTATGTGACGATCGATGACCACGTAGTGCAACCCGACCGGCGGCGCGTCGGGCGGCCGAAGCAATTGACCGACGCCGAGTTGGTGTGCCTGGCCGTGCCTCCGGCGCTGCTCGGCGCCCGTAGCGAACACCATGGCTGCGAATGCGTTATTGCCGACTCGGCACCTGTTTCCATACCTGCCGAAACAGCCCGGTTACCACAAGCGGGTCAAGGCTGCGATACCTCTGATCTAAGTCCACGGTGGAACGGCTGATACGCCGAAACGGCTGGCGGGGCCGCTACCTTGCCTATCTGCCCGCGCCCGCTCGGTTGCCGTCTTGCCCTTCCGATTCGGTCTGAGGCATCAGGACCTAAGCCACCGCGCGCGAGGGCAAAAAGTCTCTACCGGCGGCTCTGGTCGACAACGACAGTGGAGGTTGTCACGGTGCATGCATGCAGATGTGGGGACTAGGTCTCGTCGGTGCCTATCGGGAAAGCCTTCGGGTTGTGCGATAGGCCAGTTCGACCACAGGAACCTATCGAAAGCTGGCATGTCGGCTTATCAGGGAGTTCGTCATGCTCAACTACGGCGCGCAACCCGACATGCTGGGATCGTTGACCGCCGGCCAGCGGTCGATTTGGGTTCTCCAACAACTCTGGCCCGAAGTCCCTTACGTCATCGCCGGTTTTCTCGCCATCGATCACCATGTCGACGTCGAGAGGCTCACGGTTGCATGCGAAACAGCGGCAGCGCGGTTCGGCACACAATGCGCGTTGCTGTCCCTCGTGGACAGCGAACCGGTCTTCATGGTCGACCGCTCACTCCCGCAGAGTCTGCGCTCGCTGCGTTGCATCGATCTGCGTGCCGAATCTGACCCGGTCGCAGCTGCTCACAGCTGGATGAACAACAACTACCACCGGCCGATTGATCTGGTCAGTGAGCAATTGACCGACTTGGCGCTGTTGCGGATCACCGACAATCTGTCGTACTTCTACTTGCGTGCGCACCACGTTCTCTTCGACGGGTATGGCGCCAACAATTTCATCCAGCACATCGCGGCCGCCTACTCAGGATCGGTCGCGGATATCACCGAAGTCGACTTCTCCGAGTTTGCCTTGATCCGTGACGCAGATCAGAAGTATCAGCAGTCCGCGCGCAGTCATGCTGATGCCGAATATTGGCAGACCATCGTGCGCGGGTCCGCGGACGTCACCGACCTGGGCGGGGGATGGGGGTCAACGGCACCACGCCACCCGCAGATGCGCGAGCTGGTGTGCCGGCATCTGTCGGAGAACCACCAGCTCGATGTCGCAAGGGTTATCGCGACAATGGCGGTGTTCATCGCCAAAACCACAGCACGCCAGAACGTCTCGATGTCGCTGCCAGTCTCGGCGCGCACGACTGCGGCGCTGAAAAGATCCGCGGGCATGGTTGCCAATATGGTGCCGCTGCGCATCTGCGTCGATGGCGGCGACACCATTGGCGCGCTGACCGATCAGGTCGCCAAGGCCTTGGTCGGTGCGCTGCGGCATCAGCAGTTCCGGCGCTGGCCGGATCTCATTGCCGACGCAACCCATCTCGACAACCTTGATTTCGGCCCGATCATCAACATCCTCGATTTCGCCACCCCGTTTCGTTTCGGGTCTTCGGAACCGATGTACAACGTCTTGACCAACGGCCCCATACAAGACATCGCAGTCAACATCTATCCGCGGCTGGGTCACGGGGCGCCGCGAATTCAGATCGCGTGGAATCCGGATCGCTACCGCGAAGATGACATCGCCAGGCACATAACCCGTCTGGAATGGCTCTTTGACCGTCTGCTGGTGGCGGATGGGTCGGTGGTGGTGGGTGAGGTGTCGTTGCTGGATGGTGGTGAGCGTGATCTGGTGGTGTGGGGGTGGTCTGGTGCCGGGGTGGGGGCGCCGGTGGGGGTGGCCTCGGAGTTGTTGGCTGCGGCGGTGGCGGCCGATCCGGATGCGGTGGCGGTCATCGACGGTGCGCGGGAGGTGTCGTATCGCGAGCTTGATGAGTGGTCGACGCGGTTGGCGCGGGTGCTGATCGAGGCGGGCGTGGGTCCGCAGCGCGCGGTCGGTGTGGCGATGGATCGGTGTGCGCAGTTGGTGGTGGCGTGGTGGGCGGTGGTCAAGGCCGGCGGGGTGTATGTGCCTCTGGATCGGGCTCATCCGGTCGGGCGCATCGCCACGGTGCTCGACGCGGTGGACGCGGTGTGTGTGGTGAGCTGCGGTGCCGACAGTGTGGCCGGGGCCGGGGCGCGCCCGGTGATCCGCATCGACGGTTTAGACGTGTCGGATCGGTGCGCAGAGCCGATCACCGATGTTGACCGGCTGGCGCCGCTGGGGGTGGATAACACCGCGTATGTGATTTTTACGTCGGGTTCCACCGGCACCCCCAAGGGGGTGGCGGTCGGCCACGCCGGTCTGCTGGGGGTGGCCGCGGCCCAACGAAAGCTGTTCGGGTTGGGCGCAGATGCGCGGATCTTGATGGTGGCCGCGCCGACGTTTGATCTGTCGATCTTCGAATGGTTGTGGGCGGCGGGGTCGGCGGCGGCAGTCGTGGTGGCACCACCGGGGGTATATGCCGGTGAAGCGCTGACCGCGTTGCTGCACGACCAGCAGGTCAGCGCTGCCATCGTGACCCCCACGGTGCTGGCGTCGCTGGATCGGGCCCGGCTGGACGGGTTGTCCACGCTGGTGGCCGGCGCGGAGGCTTGCCCACCGGAGTTGGTGGCCGCCTGGGCACCGGGCCGGCGGATGTTCAACGCTTATGGCCCCACCGAAGCCACCATCTGGGCCACCTGCACCACGGCGCTGTCGGCCGGGCAGCCCATCACCATCGGCGCCCCGATCCCGGGGGTGTGTGCGCTGGTGCTCGACGCCCGGCTGCACCCGGCCCCCATCGGGGTGGTCGGTGAGCTGTATCTGGCCGGGCCCGCGCTGGCACACAGCTATGTGGGCCGGGCGGAGTTGAGCGCCGAACGATTCGTGGCCAATCCCTACGGTGCGCCCGGAACACGGATGTATCGCACCGGGGATCTGGTGCGCTGGACGCCCGACGGAACATTGCAGTGCCTGGGCCGCGCCGACACTCAGGTCAAACTGCGCGGACAACGCATCGAACTCGGCGAAATCGAAAACGCCCTGCTGGCCTGCCCGCAGGTCACCCAGGCCGCCGCCACCATGCACCACACCAACACCGGAGCCCCCCAACTCGTCGGCTACATCAGCGCCTCGGCGCCCCTTGACCCCGCCGCGATACGTCAGCAGTTGAGCAAGCGGTTGCCCGCTTACCTGGTGCCGGCTCAGGTGGCGGTGCTCGATGAGTTCCCGCTGACCTCCTCGGGCAAGCTCGACCGAAACGCGTTGCCGGAACCGGTGTTTGCCGCCGCGGTATACCGGCCGCCGCAGACGGTGACCGAAAAAATCGTCGCCGACGTCTTCGCCGACGTACTGGGCGTAGCCCGGGTCGGTCTCGACGACGACTTCTTCGCCCTGGGCGGAGATTCATTGCTAGCCACCCGGGTAAGCGCGCGACTGCAGCTCGCGCTAGACACCGAGGTGCCGGTGCGGTCCCTGTTCGACGCCTCCACCGTCGCCGAACTCGCCAACCATCTGCACCGCCAGCGCGGCGGCCGCACCCGGCCGCCGGTGACACCGATGCCGCGCCCGGAGCCGATCCCGTTGTCATATGCCCAGCAGCGGTTGTGGTTTCTCAACCAATTCGAAGGCGGCGCAGCGACCTACAATATGCCCGCCGCGTTTCGGATCCGCGGGGCGCTGGATGTCGAGGCGCTGGCGGCGGCCATCGATGATGTCATCGCCCGCCACGAATCGCTGCGCACCGTATTTCCCGACATCGACGGTGTGCCGTTCCAGGAGGTATTGCCGGCCCGGGCGGGGGTGTGGCGGCGCGGAGGCGCAACGGTGGTGTCGTTGCCAGAACAAGATGTGGCCGGCGAGTTGGTGACGCTGGCGGGGTATCGGTTCGATTTGTCGGCGGAGATCCCGATTCGTGCGCAAATCTATTCGGTGGGGCCCGAGCAGCATGTGGTGGGGATTGTGGTGCACCACATTGCCTGTGATGGATGGTCACTGGCTCCGATGGTCCGTGATATGGGCCAGGCATATCGGGCGCGGCGACTGGGCCGCGCCCCGCAGTGGGCGCCGTTGGCCGTGCAGTACGTGGATTACACGTTGTGGCAACGGGAGTGGTTGGGGGCCGAGACCGATCCGGACAGTGTGATCGCCGGGCAGTTGGCCTACTGGCGGCAGGAGTTGACCGATCTGCCGGAAGTCGTATCACTCCCGGCGGATCGGGCCCGCCCGCCGGTGCCCAGTTACCGCGGTGATGCGGTGGAGGTGCGCATCGACCCGCAGGTGTGGGCGGGGGTCAAGGCGCTGGCGGCGGCGCACAACGCGACCCCCTCGATGGTGTTGCAAGCGGTCTTGGCGGTGTTGCTGCACCGGGCCGGTGCGGGTGAAGACATTGTGATGGGCGCGCCGATCGCCGGGCGGTTGGATGAGGCGCTCGATGATCTGGTCGGGTTCTTCGTCAATACGTGGGTGACGCGGGTGCGTGTCAATTCTGCGCACCGGTTCAGCGATGTGCTCCAGCAGGTGCGCCAGAAGGCGCTGGATGCCTACAGCAACCAGGACGTTCCGTTCGAGCTGCTGGTCGAGCAGCTCAACCCGGTGCGCTCAGCGGCGCATCATCCGCTGTTTCAGGTGGCCATGGCCTTCCAGAACAATGTGCGCCCCGAGGCGGTGGCGATCGACGGGGTCAGCGTCGAGCAGCTGGGTGTGTTCACCCGCACCGCCAAGTTCGACCTGGATTTCGACCTGGGTGAGGTGCCCACCGAGGACCCGGCCGCGCCGACGGCCGCCGGGACAGTGTCGTATGCCACGGATTTGTTTGACCGAACCACCATGGAGCGGTTGGTCACCCGCTTCGTGCGGGTGCTCGAGGCGGTGGTGGCGGATGGGTCGGTGGTGGTGGGTGAGGTGTCGTTGCTGGATGGTGGTGAGCGTGATCTGGTGGTGTGGGGGTGGTCTGGTGCCGGGGTGGGGGCGCCGGTGGGGGTGGCCTCGGAGTTGTTGGCTGCGGCGGTGGCGGCCGATCCGGATGCGGTGGCGGTCATCGACGGTGCGCGGGAGGTGTCGTATCGCGAGCTTGATGAGTGGTCGACGCGGTTGGCGCGGGTGCTGATCGAGGCGGGCGTGGGTCCGCAGCGCGCGGTCGGTGTGGCGATGGATCGGTGTGCGCAGTTGGTGGTGGCGTGGTGGGCGGTGGTCAAGGCCGGCGGGGTGTATGTGCCTCTGGATCGGGCTCATCCGGTCGGGCGCATCGCCACGGTGCTCGACGCGGTGGACGCGGTGTGTGTGGTGAGCTGCGGTGCCGACAGTGTGGCCGGGGCCGGGGCGCGCCCGGTGATCCGCATCGACGGTTTAGACGTGTCGGATCGGTGCGCAGAGCCGATCACCGATGTTGACCGGCTGGCGCCGCTGGGGGTGGATAACACCGCGTATGTGATTTTTACGTCGGGTTCCACCGGCACCCCCAAGGGGGTGGCGGTCGGCCACGCCGGTCTGCTGGGGGTGGCCGCGGCCCAACGAAAGCTGTTCGGGTTGGGCGCAGATGCGCGGATCTTGATGGTGGCCGCGCCGACGTTTGATCTGTCGATCTTCGAATGGTTGTGGGCGGCGGGGTCGGCGGCGGCAGTCGTGGTGGCACCACCGGGGGTATATGCCGGTGAAGCGCTGACCGCGTTGCTGCACGACCAGCAGGTCAGCGCTGCCATCGTGACCCCCACGGTGCTGGCGTCGCTGGATCGGGCCCGGCTGGACGGGTTGTCCACGCTGGTGGCCGGCGCGGAGGCTTGCCCACCGGAGTTGGTGGCCGCCTGGGCACCGGGCCGGCGGATGTTCAACGCTTATGGCCCCACCGAAGCCACCATCTGGGCCACCTGCACCACGGCGCTGTCGGCCGGGCAGCCCATCACCATCGGCGCCCCGATCCCGGGGGTGTGTGCGCTGGTGCTCGACGCCCGGCTGCACCCGGCCCCCATCGGGGTGGTCGGTGAGCTGTATCTGGCCGGGCCCGCGCTGGCACACAGCTATGTGGGCCGGGCGGAGTTGAGCGCCGAACGATTCGTGGCCAATCCCTACGGTGCGCCCGGAACACGGATGTATCGCACCGGGGATCTGGTGCGCTGGACGCCCGACGGAACATTGCAGTGCCTGGGCCGCGCCGACACTCAGGTCAAACTGCGCGGACAACGCATCGAACTCGGCGAAATCGAAAACGCCCTGCTGGCCTGCCCGCAGGTCACCCAGGCCGCCGCCACCATGCACCACACCAACACCGGAGCCCCCCAACTCGTCGGCTACATCACCCTCGAGCACAACACCACCGCTGACTCCATCGCTGAGCAAGATGCCAAAATCGTCGAACAGTGGCAATACGTATATGACGAGCTGTACGGCCCTGAGGTCGGGGTCTCGGAGTTCGGCATGGATTTTCGGGGCTGGAACAGCAGCTACATCGATGATCCGATTCCGCTTGAGGAGATGGTGGAGTGGCGTTCGGCCATAGTGGATCGGATCATGGCCCTGCAGCCGCGGCGAGTGTTGGAGATCGGCGCGGGCTCGGGGCTGGTGTTGTCCCAGATCGCCCCGCAGTGTGAGCACTATGTGGCCACCGATATGTCGGCGGTGGCGATCGACAACCTCGCCCGCGCGCTGGAGCAGTTGCAGGTCCCGTGGCGTGACCGGGTCCAGCTGCTGACCCAGCCCGCCCACGTCACCGAGTCACTGCCGCAGGGCTACTTCGACACCATCATTCTCAACTCGGTCATCCAGTACTTTCCCAACGCGGGATATCTGGCCAGCCTCATCGACAAGGCTGTGGATCTGTTGGCTCCCGGCGGGGCGGTGTTCATCGGCGACGTCCGTAACCACACCCTGCACGGTGCGTTCCAAACCGGCGTCGCGCTGGCCCGCACCACCGACACCGGTGCCGCCGAGATCCGCCAGCGAGTCCACCGCGCCTTGCTCAGCCAACCCGAATTACTACTGGCCCCAGGGTTTTTCACCACCTGGGCCGCGGGCCGTCCGGCGGTGGCCGGACTCGACATCCAAGTCAAACGCGGATGGGCCGACAACGAACTGACCCGGTACCGCTATGACGTCACCATCCACAAAACTCCAACACCGGTACGCTCCGTGGCCACCACGCTCACCTGGACCTGGACCCAATGCGCAGGCCTGCGCGGACTGCACACCCGATTGATATCCGAACGTCCCACCACCGTGCGCGTCACCGACATACCCCGCGCCGGACTGATCACCGATGTCCACATCGAACAGGCCCTCGCCGCCGGGCTGCCCCTGGCAGACGCGCTCACCCAAGACACCGCCGACACCGCCATCCCCGAAGACTTGCACCGCCTCGGCGAAACCACCGGATACCACGTCGCCGTCACCTGGGGCGACCAACCCGGCACCCTCGATGCCGTCTTCGTCACCGACCCCGGCCCACTGACCGACCTCTACCTGCCCCCCACCGGGCCCCACCAACGCACCATTTACGCCAATGACCCCCGCACCAACACCAAAATCACCGCGGTGCGTCAGTGGTTGGGCGCGCGGTTGCCCGACTACATGGTGCCGGCGCAGATGGTGGTGCTCGACGAGTTCCCGTTGACGTCCTCAGGCAAGATCGACCGAAAGGCGTTGCCGGCACCGGTGTTTGCCGCCGCACCTTCCCGGGCGCCGCGGACCCGGACCGAAAAAACCGTCGCTGACGTGTTCGCCGAGGTCTTGGGCCTGGACCGGGTCGGGCCCGATGACGACTTCTTCGCTATGGGCGGGGACAGCATTGTGTCGATTCAGGTGGTGTCGGCGTGTCGGGCTCGGGGGGTGTGGTTCTCGGCCCGGGATGTGTTCGAGTGCCGGACGGCTGCTCGCTTGGCGGAGGTGGCCGAGACGGCGCCGGGTGGACAAGTGCTGGAGGAGTTGCCCGGCGCCGGTGTGGGTGAAGTGCCGCTGACCCCCATTGTGTGGGACCTGGTGAGCCGCGGTGGCGGCTTCGACCGGTTCGTTCAGTCGGTGATGGTGCAGTTGCCGGTTGGTGTGGATCGCGCGGGAATCGTGGAGACCGTCTCGGCGGTGATGGCGCGCCACGATATGTTGCGGGCCCGGTTGTGGCGGGATCCGTCGGAGGGTTGGCGGATGCAGACCCATGAGATGGGGTCGGTCGACGTGGATGCGCTGCTGCACCGGATCCCGATTCCTGCCGATGCGCCTCCGCAGGAGTTAGCGTCGCTGGCCAGCGAGGCGTTGAACGCCGCGGTGGATTGGTTGGACCCGTCGGCAGGATCGGTGCTTCGGATGGTCTGGCTGGATCCTGCTGGCGGGCGGGGTGTTTCGGCCCGGCCGGGCCGGCTGGTCATCGTCGCGCATCATCTGGTGGTTGATGCTGTGTCGTGGCGCATCATCGTGTTTGACCTGATGCGGGCGTGGGAGCAGGTGGCCGCGGGACGGTGTGCTGTTCTGCCGCCGGCGGGCACATCGATGCGCCGGTGGGCTCATGGGCTTCAGGAGGCGGCCCGCCGGGGGCACTTCGACACTGAACTGGCGGGATGGGCCCGAATTGTCGACGGCCCCGACCCGTTGGCGGGGTCCCGTCCTTTCGATCCGGGTGTCGATGTGATGTCGACAGTGGATCGGGTGCAGCTGCGGTTACCTCGCGAGGTGTTCGAGCCGGTGCTGACCACATTGCCGGCGCTGTTTCGAAGCGGTGCACATGACGGATTGCTGGCGGCATTGGCGGTAGCGGTGGCGATGCGGCGGTCGCGCCGCGGGGTCGGCGAATCCTCGGTACTGGTTCACCTTGAGGGCCACGGCCGCGAGGAGTCCGTAGTGGCCGGTGCAGATCTGTCACAGACGGTGGGATGGTTCACCACGGTGTTCCCCGCCCGGCTCGACGTGTCCGGTATCGATGTCGACGACGTGCTGCGCGGCGGGGCAGCCGCCGGTGCGCTGATCAAGGCGATCAAAGAGCAGCTGGCCGCCATCCCGCAGCACGGCATCGGCTACGGCGTTTTGCGGTACCTGACGCCAGCCGGGCACAGCGCCTCGTCGGACTTCGGGCATCCCCAGATCATGTTCAACTATCTCGGCCGAATCGCGGGCAGCGAGTTGTCGACCGGCTCCGGTGACGGCGCATGGTGGGTCACCCAGGACTTCACCGCACTGGCCAGCGCCCCCGACGCCGACATGCCCGCACCGGCCACCATCCAGATCAACGCGATGGTGCTCGATGACGAATTCAGCGCCCAGATCGCTTACCCGACAACATTGCTCGCCCAAGACGAGGTCGAAGAACTCGTCGAACTGTGGCGGGCGGCGCTGGTCGGATTGGCCCAACACACCCAACTGCCGGGAGCCGGCGGCCACACCCCCTCAGATTTCCCGCTGGTTTCGGTCGTCCAAGACGACCTGACCACCTGGGAACCGCGTTACCCCCGCCTTGTCGACGTCTGGCCGTTGGCGCCGCTGCAAACGGGCCTGTTCTTCCACGCTCTGCTGGCAAAGTCCTCCGTCGACGTCTACACGGTGCAAACCGTCATCGACCTCGCCGGTCAGATCGATACCGCGCGGCTGCGCGCCGCCGCCCAAGGCATCATCGACCGCCACGACAACTTGCGCACAGCGTTCGTCACCAGCTCGCACGGCCCCGCGGTGCAGATCGTCCTCGCGGACGTCGAGGTGCCCTGGCACGAACTGGACCTCACCGACTCGGCCAACCCCGACGAGGACTTCACCCGATTCACCCAGTCCGACCGGCTGCAACGATTCGACCTGACGACCCCGCCGCTGCTGCGTTTCACCCTGGCAACCAAGGGACACAACCAGTTCGCGCTGGTCATCACCCACCACCACATCCTGCTCGACGGCTGGTCCTCGCCGCTGCTGCTGCAAGAATTCCTCACTCTCTATGCCGCCGGTGGCGACCATTCAGCGCTACCACCGTCCCGACCGTTCCGTGACTACCTCGAGTGGGTCGCCCTGATCGACACCGAGCAATCAGCACGGGCATGGCGTCGCGCCCTGGCCGGGTTGGACGAACCCACCATGCTCGCCCCGATCGATCCGAACCGCCGAATCGCTTCTGCCCCAGCCAAACACGCCCTGGAATTCAACGACCAGCAGAGCACCCGCATTGCAGACTTCGCCGCCCGCACCAGGGTCACCCTTAACACCGTCATCCAACTGGCATGGGCGATCGTGCTGGGTAACCTGACCGGACGCGACGACGTCGTGTTCGGGACCACCGTCTCCGGACGGCCCGCCGAACTACCGGGCGTGGACACCATGATCGGCCTGCTCATCAACACCGTGCCCACCCGGCTACGCATCATCCCCACCGAAACCGTCACCGCCGCACTGCACCGCCTGCAATCCGAACAAGCTACCCTGATCGACCACCACCATCGCAGCCTGTCCGATATCCACCGCCTCGCCGGCCCCGGAGCCACGTTCGACACTGCCATCGCCTTCGAGTCCTACCCCGTCAACACCACCGCCCTTCGACAACTCTTCGAATCCATCGATGGACTGAACCTGGAAGGGTTCAAAGTGGCTGATGCGACGCACTATCCATTGAGTTTGGCGGTTAGTTTCGATGCCCGGTTGCGGGTTGAGTTCAGCTACCTCACCGAGGTTTTCGATGCCGCCACTGTCGAGCGGATCGCTGGCTTCTACCGGCGGGTGCTCGAGGCGGTGGTGGCGGATGGGTCGGTGGTGGTGGGTGAGGTGTCGTTGCTGGATGGTGGTGAGCGTGATCTGGTGGTGTGGGGGTGGTCTGGTGCCGGGGTGGGGGCGCCGGTGGGGGTGGCCTCGGAGTTGTTGGCTGCGGCGGTGGCGGCCGATCCGGATGCGGTGGCGGTCATCGACGGTGCGCGGGAGGTGTCGTATCGCGAGCTTGATGAGTGGTCGACGCGGTTGGCGCGGGTGCTGATCGAGGCGGGCGTGGGTCCGCAGCGCGCGGTCGGTGTGGCGATGGATCGGTGTGCGCAGTTGGTGGTGGCGTGGTGGGCGGTGGTCAAGGCCGGCGGGGTGTATGTGCCTCTGGATCGGGCTCATCCGGTCGGGCGCATCGCCACGGTGCTCGACGCGGTGGACGCGGTGTGTGTGGTGAGCTGCGGTGCCGACAGTGTGGCCGGGGCCGGGGCGCGCCCGGTGATCCGCATCGACGGTTTAGACGTGTCGGATCGGTGCGCAGAGCCGATCACCGATGTTGACCGGCTGGCGCCGCTGGGGGTGGATAACACCGCGTATGTGATTTTTACGTCGGGTTCCACCGGCACCCCCAAGGGGGTGGCGGTCGGCCACGCCGGTCTGCTGGGGGTGGCCGCGGCCCAACGAAAGCTGTTCGGGTTGGGCGCAGATGCGCGGATCTTGATGGTGGCCGCGCCGACGTTTGATCTGTCGATCTTCGAATGGTTGTGGGCGGCGGGGTCGGCGGCGGCAGTCGTGGTGGCACCACCGGGGGTATATGCCGGTGAAGCGCTGACCGCGTTGCTGCACGACCAGCAGGTCAGCGCTGCCATCGTGACCCCCACGGTGCTGGCGTCGCTGGATCGGGCCCGGCTGGACGGGTTGTCCACGCTGGTGGCCGGCGCGGAGGCTTGCCCACCGGAGTTGGTGGCCGCCTGGGCACCGGGCCGGCGGATGTTCAACGCTTATGGCCCCACCGAAGCCACCATCTGGGCCACCTGCACCACGGCGCTGTCGGCCGGGCAGCCCATCACCATCGGCGCCCCGATCCCGGGGGTGTGTGCGCTGGTGCTCGACGCCCGGCTGCACCCGGCCCCCATCGGGGTGGTCGGTGAGCTGTATCTGGCCGGGCCCGCGCTGGCACACAGCTATGTGGGCCGGGCGGAGTTGAGCGCCGAACGATTCGTGGCCAATCCCTACGGTGCGCCCGGAACACGGATGTATCGCACCGGGGATCTGGTGCGCTGGACGCCCGACGGAACATTGCAGTGCCTGGGCCGCGCCGACACTCAGGTCAAACTGCGCGGACAACGCATCGAACTCGGCGAAATCGAAAACGCCCTGCTGGCCTGCCCGCAGGTCACCCAGGCCGCCGCCACCATGCACCACACCAACACCGGAGCCCCCCAACTCGTCGGCTACATCAGCGCCTCGGCGCCCCTTGACCCCGCCGCGATACGTCAGCAGTTGAGCAAGCGGTTGCCCGCTTACCTGGTGCCGGCTCAGGTGGCGGTGCTCGATGAGTTCCCGCTGACCTCCTCGGGCAAGCTCGACCGAAACGCGTTGCCGGAACCGGTGTTTGCCGCCGCGGTATACCGGCCGCCGCAGACGGTGACCGAAAAAATCGTCGCCGACGTCTTCGCCGACGTACTGGGCGTAGCCCGGGTCGGTCTCGACGACGACTTCTTCGCCCTGGGCGGAGATTCATTGCTAGCCACCCGGGTAAGCGCGCGACTGCAGCTCGCGCTAGACACCGAGGTGCCGGTGCGGTCCCTGTTCGACGCCTCCACCGTCGCCGAACTCGCCAACCATCTGCACCGCTGTAGGAATGCTATTTCCGTGCAAGAAGTCGTTCCGATTCAGACTCTGAAGAAAGGTAACGGCGTTCCGCTCTTCTGTATTCATCCTGGAGGCGGGGTGAGTTGGCCATATCAGGCTCTTGGTCATTACTTGGACTGCCCGATCATTGGAATCCAACAAATCCTGCAGGGCGAAGAAGCTGAACCTCAATCAATTCGCGATATGGCGAAAAACTATGCCGACAGGATCCAAGGCGTTTATCCTACCGGACCCTACAATCTTCTCGGCTGGTCCTTTGGAGGTGTCATAGCCCATGAACTCGCCATCGAGCTTCAGCGACGCGGATGTGTAATCGCACGCCTTGTCCTCCTCGACGCTGATCCCAGTATCGAAAACGCTCAGGATTTAGGCGATTGGAAGAAGCAGATAGAAGTCTTGCGGTTCTACGGTATAGGTATTCCAGAACAAGACGAACCGCTTACCTACGAGCAGATAGAAGAACTGCTTCGAGAACCGGGCGGCGTAGAATTTCCTCGGTACAAACAGCTTCTGGATTTGTTTATTCAAAACATCACCACTGGTATGGCGTTGTATCGAACTCACGAACCCGATGTTTTCGATGGTGACGTGATAATATTTTCTGCGGTGCGGGGAGAGTGCGATCGGAGTTCGTCTCTTCTACGAAGTTGGCGACCCTACGTTGCTGGCGACATTACCGTGTACCCGATCGACTGTACGCATCAAGAGATGCTGACTACCGAATCGCTCAATATGTACGGCCAACAACTCAAATGTTCATTAATCCGAGTTGAATTCACTGACGTTTCCGGGCTATTTTGCGCCCCGGGCCAGCTTGTGGCCAGAACGAAGCCCGATGTCAAATGTTCGCGTGCCGGTCACTCGATCACCATCGGGAGGAATGTCCACGAAAACCACCATCAACGGGTGAAGCGATCCTCTGGTGGACATCCGGGGCGCGCACTATGAGCGGACAATTACCATCGTCGGACGTCGCGGCGGCTGAGGCTACGTCAGGCTGTGGGACTCATGCGTTGCGACTGGAGGCGGTGAGCCGAACCTATGGCGCAGGACCGACAGCGGTGGACGCGCTCAAGGATGTCAACCTCGAGATCTGGCCCGGTGAGTTCGTCGTAATACTTGGTCCGTCGGGTTCGGGTAAAACGACGCTGCTCAATCTGGTGGGCGGTATCGAAGTGCCCACGTGTGGACGCATCCTGGTGTCCGGCAACGACATTGCCACGCTCAACGCAAGGAAGCGCACGGCGTATCGACGGGACCAGGTCGGATTTGTGTTCCAGTTCTTCAACCTGGTAGCGACCCTGACCGCGCTGGAGAATGTCGAGATCATTGCCGAACTCGTCGGCGAGGACTGTGCTCAGCGCAGCCGCGAGGCGCTGGAGAAAGTCGACCTCGCTGATCTCGCCGACCGGTTTCCCGGTCAAATGTCCGGTGGCCAGCAGCAACGGGCGGCGATTGCCCGCGCCATCGTCAAACAGCCGCCGCTGTTGCTGTGTGACGAACCGACCGGCAGCCTGGACCTGACCACAGCCCGGCAGGTCCTGGCGATGCTGCGAGAATTGGCCCGGGAGGGCCGTCACACCGTCCTTTTGGTAACGCACAATTCCGCGATCGCCAAGATCGCCGATCGGGTGGTGTGGTTGCGCTCCGGAAGGATCGCCCGTCAGGAGCGGGTCGCCGCCCTGGTGTCAGCGCAGGAGCTCGACTGGTGAGCCGTATCCTGCTGCGCAAGGTGCGTCGGGATCTGTGGCGGCAGCGCTCGCAGTTCCTGGCCGCGGCGGTCGTGATGGGGATCGGTGTGGCGGTCTTTGTAGGGGCCACGGATGCCTATGCCAACTTGCAGCAGTCATTCGCCCGGGTTTATGCCACGCAACTGCTGCCGGATGTTGTGATCAGCGGGCCCGGTGTATTCGGGCTCGACGAAGCTGCCCGAAACCTTCCCGGTCATCCCAGTATCGGGCTTCGCCAGCAGGCCGACGTAAGTATCCGCATCAACGGCCGCACCCTGTTCGGCCGCGCGGTCGGCGTGCCTGTGGCGACTCAACCCACAGTGTCGAAGTTGGCGCTGCGATCCGGTGCTCTGCCGGCCCGTGGGTCGGTGCTAGTGGACGAGCACCTCGCCGCGCATTACGCCCTGCACCCGGGGAGCACCGTCGAACTGCTCGGAACATCCGGTTGGCACCCCGTGTCCGTTTCGGGGTCTGCTGTGTCGACAGAATATTTGTGGCCGGCCCGCTCGCGCGCGGAAACCGTGACCACACCGGAGTACTTCGGCGTGGTGTTCGTGCCGGCACCCGATATGGTGCAGTTCGCGGCTCGGCCGGCAGCTCAGCTGCTGGCGTATGCACACGATCGCGACCAAGCACCGGCGTTGGTCACCGCTGCAACGGAATTGGCGCGTTCGCACGGACTGGTGGTCACGTCGCGCGACGAGTTGCCGTCCTACAGTTTCTTGCGCGACGGGATGGGATCGGTACGCAAGTTCGCAAGGCTGCTGCCGTGGGTGTTCCTCGTGGCAGCGGTGGTCGGGACGCAAGTGCTCTTGTCGCGACTAGTGGTGGCGCAACGAGCGGTGATCGGTACGCTGTCAGCCAACGGACTATCCGGTCGAAAGATACTTGGCCACTACCTAACTTATGGTGTGGCGGTCGGTCTGGTGGGGGCCACGGCAGGGATACTCGGCGGTTATGTTCTCGGTGGCTGGTACACCGCCCAATACACCCAGGCGCTGGGACTGCCGCAGCGGGCGACGTCGCTGTATCCCAGCAGTCTGATCATCGGAGCCGTGGCCAGCGCTGCAGCATCCGCACTAGCGGCGTGGGCCCCGGCGCGCGCCGCATCGCGGATGACCCCGGCGGAAGCGATGAGAATCTCGCCGCCCAGCGTACGCGGCCGCATAAGCATCGCGGAACGACTACTGCCGCCGCTGCGGCGTATGCCTACGCGCTGGCGAATGACGGTGCGCGGCATCACCCGCAACCGTCGCCGCACCATCCTTACCGTGGCCGGCGTGGTGAGTTCGGTATGCCTGGTGATGGTATTCGCCGGGATGCGCGACACCGTCAATGGCGTCATTGATCGACAGTACGGAGAGGTCGAACTTCAAGACGCTCAGGTCATCACCGCCGCGGGCGCTGCCGATGCCGTCGCGGGAACTTTACGAGCCGACCCCCAAGTCGCCACCGCAGAACCATTCACCCGGCTGGACGTCTCTGTGCAGGGCCGCAACAAGCCTTACGACACCCTGCTGATCGCCTTGCCGCGGGCAACCCAGATGCACCGCTTCACATCGGGCCGATCTAGCCGCAGCCTTCCCACCGACGGTGTGTTGCTGGGAAAGGGCTTGCGGGCGATCCTCGGCGTTGCGGTGGGTGACCCCATCTCAATAACGAACGCCCAGAATGGAATCCGTCTCGAGCAATCCGTCGCGGGCTTCGTCGATGAGCCGATGAGCCCGGTCGTATATGTCGCGTCCGAGCAAGTGCCTGCTCTCGCACCGTCGGGCGTATTGCTCAAGCTGGCCCCCGGCATCAACCAGAACGTGAAGGGCCAGGATGTGACGACGTTGCCTGGCGTGGTCGCCTACGTGCCCACCGACTCGATCTCCGCCACCGTCCGCACCTCTTTCTCGCTGTATAACGTGCTGGTTGCACTGACCTTGTTATCTGCCGGTGTCATGGCCGCGGCGCTGCTCTATAACGCCATGTCGGCCAACGTCAGTGAACGTACTGGTGAGCTGAGTACATTGCAGGCTGCCGGAATGGGTGCCCGCCTACTGGGCCGGCTGGTGGCGGCGGAGAATATGACGCTGGCTGCCATCGGTCTGCCGGCCGGTCTGATCGTCGGGACGGGGCTCGCTGAATGGTTCCTGTCTACCTATGTGACGCAGGGGTATCGGTGGCACCTGATGATGCACACCACGACTCCGTTCCTAGTCACGGTGGGGGTTCTGAGCGCCGCACTTTTGACTATGATCCCGACGTTTCGCGTGATCAGGCGAATGGATGTGGCCAAGGTGGTGCGTGAGCGGACGCTGTGAGCGCATGCTCGGCGATGCGCAACGGCGTCAGTAGGCGAATTCGTACCGGAGCTGGAGGCGTGGGGGTCGGCGTAGCATCGAAACGAATTTGTGTCGTCCGTCCGTAATTCCCCAGGGGTTCCGTCACGTAAAGGGCTCCAACCCGAGCCAGCCGAATCCAGATAGAAAAGGCTCCGTAAAACCGGGGGAACTTCCCGCGCCGCGCAGCACTGACGGCGCTCATCGAAAGTCCCCAGGTGTGCTCGCCGAAATTCCTCACCTGTGAGCAGCGGTCAGTGTAGTGGTTGGCGGGTGCCGGTGGTGGTGCGGCGTAGGGTTTCGGCGGCGGCCTGGTGGTCACGGAGGCGGTAGGACTCGCCGTCGAGGTTGATGACCACGGAGCGGTGCAGCAGGCGGTCGAGCATTGCGGCGGCCACGGTGGTGTCGCCGAGGATCTCCCCCCAGGCGCCCACGCCCCGGTTGGTGGTGATCACGATGCTGGTCTTCAAATACCGTTGGGACACAACCTGAAACAACGCCGAGGCGGCCTCGGCGGGCAGCGGCAGGTATCCCAGTTCATCGATCACCAACAATGTGGGGCCGGCGTAGAACCGCATCGTGGTGGCCCAGCGTCCCTCGATGGCGGCACGGTGACACCGTGCGGCCAGATCGGCGGCAGTGGTGAAGTAGGTCCTGTAGCCGGCATGTGCTGCGGCCCTTGCCAATCCGACCGACAAGTGCGTCTTTCCTGTACCAGGGGGCCCGACCAGCAAAATGTTGGTCGCCGATTCCAGGTAGCGGCACGTCCCGAGTTCGTCGATGAGCTTGCGGTCGATCCCGGCGGCGGCATCGACGTCGAAGTCGACCAGTGTGGCCGGGGTGGGAAGGCAGGCGAACCGCAACCGGCCGGCCAGCCGCCGAGCGGTGGAAGCCTCGACTTCCACGGCCAGCAGACGCTCCAACGCCACGGTCAGCGACAGGCCCTCTGCGGTGGCCTGGTCGAGCACCGCTGGGAGGGCTTCGGCGGCCGCGGCGAGTTTGAGTTCGGCCAGGTGCGAGCGCAGCTGCTGATAGCGGCTCGCGGCTGCTGACGGTGACTCCTCGACGGTGGTCGTGGTGGTGGTCTTGGGGGTGCGGGGGGTGGGGGTCATTGGATGGTCCTGTTCTGGGCGGCCCGCTCGTAAGCGGACAAGTCGATGACGGTGGAATCGGTTGACGGAGTTGACGTTTCAATGGCGGTGATGGATGGCTGCTTGAGTTGAAGCAGTTGCGCGGCAGCGGCTTTGGCCGCCGGGCCCGGTGGGATGCGTTCCTTGCGGCGGTGTGGGCGTCCGGTCGCTGCGGTGGCCATCGCGGCGGCGTCCAGGGCGATGACATGCCCGCTGTCGCGCACCATCACCCCGAGCCCGTCGGCGGCCATCCGGTGGCGCGCGATCACGATCCCGCTCGTAGTGGCGATATCGCAGAACTCACCCCCGACCGGATGCGACACCACGACCTGGGCCGCCGCCAGTTCCGGCGGCACCGAATAGCGGTTGCCGCGGTAAGACACCATCGCTTGACGCGAGGCGGTGCGAGCCTCGGCGACGATCACCGGATACGGCGTCGCCGGCGCCGGTTGCAGTGGCTCTGTTTTGGCCACCACGGCGACTGAGGACCGGCCGTCGGCCGTGGCCCGCAGCCGGGTGTCACCACGGACCCGCGTGAAGCGATCCAGACTCACCTGGGCCGCCTCGACGGTCATATCGTCGGCCAGGGTGCGCCACCAGCGTTGCGCGGCGGTGTGGTTGACCTTCTCCACCACGCCCTTGCGGTTACCGCGCCGGGCCGGGCAGATCGCCACCGCCACGCCGTAGTGCTTGGCCACCCCGGCGAACGACGCGCTCACCCGACCTGAGCCGGGGTCGCACACCGTGGCCATCCGATCGAAGCGCCACACCCGGGTCAGTCCACCCAGGCCACGGGTCACCCGGTCCAGGCCGGCGACCAGATGCGGCTGGTCCTCACTCGGCGCCAAATAGCCGCGCCACATCCCGGAATGCGACAGTGAGCCGACCAACAGGTGCGCTGTCTTTCCCCACCCCCACGATGCCGGTGGGTCGGGCAATTCCAGCCAGTCCCATTGGGTTTCCTCACCCGGCGGGTGCGGGATCACCGCGTTCGGGCGCTGCGTGGCAGTCCGGCAGGCCTCACAAACCGGGCGCAGGTCCCGGGCACGGATGTTGCGGGTCAGGCTCTGATAGGACAACCCGAACCCCAGGTCCTCGAGTTCGTCGAACAGGGTGCGGGCCCACAGGTGCGGGTCCTCGGTCAGCCTCGCGGTGACGTAGTCGACGAACGGATCGAACGGGTCCGGGCCGGGGCGGGCGCGGACCCCGGGTGTGCCGCCACCGGCCAGATACTTGCGGACCGTCTTGCGGTCGAAGCCGGTGTGGCGGGCGATCGCCGAGATCGTCCAACCACGTTTGCGTAGGGCATGTACTTCCACATCGTCCTCCCATGTGAGCATGAGAAAGCGGGCCTCCTTCGGTGGAGCAACTGGCGTCAGACACCAGCAGCTTCGAGGGAGGCCCGCCCTTCTCGGCGGAGCCACACGGGTGGGGAATTTCGATGAGCGTCAGTGGGGAATTTCAGTGAGCGCGGTCAGCACGGTCAGCCCGATACGAGCGAACGACTCGTTCAGGCGGGGCATACCACACGAATCATCACTGACCACCGTCACCGGCTGATACCGACCGGGCAGCGGCTTGGTCTGGGACTTTTGACCCGTAGTGGCGGGGCAGAAATGCTCTTTGCTCCACTCCTTGATTCAGGCGATAGTTGACGGACACTACGAGCGATCAGGCGAGACGGATCATGAGGGGATAAGCGTGTCAACAGCCAGCCGCTTGACAACCACCGGTGTGGCCGTGTTGGGGTTTACCGTTTTCGTCACGATCGCGGGACTCATCGCGAATTCGGCTGGTATGGGCGCTAACGCGGCGCTCGGACGTTGGGTTTCTACGGCCGCCGGGTCCACCCTTCCGCAACATCAGTCAGCGCCCAATCCGGGCTGCCCAGATCCTGACAGCCCCAACTGCCCGGGACTTCAGATGCCAGGCCCACACCCACCAGTGCCCGGGCATGACGGGACCAACAGGCCGGGCACGGGGCAGATAGACCCGGGACACATGGGTCCGATGGGTCCGATGGGTCCGATGGGTCCGATGGGTCCGATGGGTCCGATGGGTCCGATGGAACCAGGACGGATGGGGCCTGGGCCATCGGGTTCGTGATGTCCACTGTGGCGGACACGATTAGAGGAGGACGCGATGGCCACGTTGAAGGATGAGTTGACCGCTAAGGTCGTGGAATATGAGCATTGGGCCAAGCGCCGTCGGTTCGGCCGCTTTGGTCCCACTGACCGCAAACTCTGGGTGCTAGCTTGCATGGACGAACGCTTGCCGATCAACGAAGCGTTGGGCATCCAGGTCGATTCGCCGGTCGGCCATGGGGATGCACACTGCTTCCGCAACGCCGGCGGGATCGTCACTGACGACGCGATCCGATCAGCGATGCTGTCGACCAACTTTTTCGGCACAAATGAGATCGTCATCGTCCAGCACACCCAGTGCGGGATGTTGTCAGCAAACGCCAACGACCTCGAGGCCTACTTCAAGGCCAAGGGTATCGACACCGATGAACCCATCTTGGATCCAACGCTGCCCGAGCTAAGGCTCGACAAGGGCAGCTTCGCCAAATGGATCGGGATGACCGACGACGTTGACGAGGCGCTGCTGAAAACGATCGAGGTGTTTGAGAACCATCCGCTCATTCCCGACGACGTGACCATCAGCGGCTGGGTGTGGGAGGTCGAGACACGGCGTTTGCGGCCGCCCACGCGTGATCCGGTGCGACGGGCGCGCACTGACGCAACGGCGCGCGACTACGGCATTACCCAGCCGCAGCCTCCCCGCTGGCATTTGGGTGACGGCAAAAAAGACGTCGCCACCACAACCGACCCGGTATGCGGAATGGAACTCGTGATCGACCGTGCAGCCGGGCACCGCGATGTCGACGGGCACAGACATTACTTTTGCTCCCAGGTGTGCCTCGACAGCTACGACGCCGACCCCAGTCGCTACCTGCCCTCTAAAACTGGCGGGGTGAGTGCGTAACGATTACCCAGTCTTCCAGCTGTTCGGAGGCATTCGGGTGATCACATGGGTTAGCTGTCCGGCGGCGGCTAGGTGAGCATTGGGTCGGGGCGATTGCGACGAGTTGCTGGTTGAGGTGCCGGGGCGGCGTGGTGATGACGATAACGGTGCTGCTGCGCCGTGCCGAAACGGCGTCGGTAATCGTATCCGCGTTGGCCGCGAAGGCGAGGCGCAGCATCGGGTTCCGTACGATCGCAGCCGAGCCCGCCCGTCCGGTGGAAACGGTGCGGGTTGGCTGCGCTGCTTCGCCGAGCGTGCCGAGGCGGGGCGGGCGCTATTCACGATCTGGTTGGTCGCGGATCCGGGTGAGGCAGTGGATACTCCCCGTTGAACGAGCGATCCTTGGTCGCCAGGGAATTTTTGTTTGGCCGGCGCTGGGTTTCTGACTGCGCGGCGGTCAGCAGGATAGGGCACCGATGAGTGGCGTGCTGTCGGTGAGTGAGTCTGCCGTGGACCAGCTCACCGCGTCCGATCATGCTCTCTAATCACAACCACCGGGGGCTCGCGGCCATCCTGTTGTTGGGCAGCCGTGGTACTGCTTCGGCTGCCACCACCGCCTATCGTGCCACGTGCGGCCCAACTCGCCAGCGCCATCCCGCTGAGCAGGCCCGCTGGCATCCCGTTGAGGGCAATCGCGTCCACGCCGGAGCTGGCGCCGGTGCTGCGCATCGCCTCAACGGCAAGCTGGATCTCCGGGGCAGCCATGGTCCAGCCGTGCGGCACCGACAATGACCCGACCAATGCCGCGTGGCCGACACCCACGGTTACCGATGCGGTGCCACCGAACGGACCCCAGCCTGTTGCATTCTCACTTCTCGTCGAACCAACGGCACCGCCGTGAGTCGGGTTTGACCCGCCGCCATGCCCGTCGGCGCCGTAGTAGCTCCAGGGTCTGAGGGTGTTCGTCAATGACAGGGCCATACTGCTGGTCGCGACGGCCGCGATGTAGAGCGCGATCACATCCAATTCCCCTATCGGGGTTGGGATTGTCACGGCGGCAGCAGTTGTGAGCTGCGGGTTGAGGCTTGTCGCGATACCCAACAGCCCAGACGTCAGCGGATCAGCTGCCGTGGTCAACGCCGACAAGCTATCCCCCAGGGCGCCGGGGAATAGTTTGGCCAGAGTGGTCGGTGTATTCGTCGCCGCCGCACCGGTGGCTTGGGCGACTGCCGCGGCTTCGGCCGTGCGGCCCGGCCGGGTCGGTGCGTTGCTCGGTTCGGTGAATGGCGTCAACGCGGCCGCCGACGCCGACGCCGCCTGATAGCTATACATCGCGGCGGCATCCTGGGCCCACATTTCGGCGTACTCGGCCTGGGTGGCCGCAATCGCCGGGCTATTTTGCCCCAGAACGTTAGCCGCGACCAGCGACATCAACCGGCTCCGGTTTGCTGCGATGAGGGGCGGCGGCACCGTCATCGCGAACGCCGTCGCAAAAGCCGCCGCCGCCATCTTGGCCTGGGAAGCGGTCTCCTTCACCTGCGCCGCCGTAGCAGCCAGCCATCCCACATACGGTGTTGCCGCGGCCGCCATCGCCGCTGCCGCCGAACCCATCCACGGCTCAAGGATCAGCGCCGACACCACTGATCCATACGAAACAGCCACAGCACTCAACTCGACCGCCAAGACGTCCCAGGCCGCCGCGGCGGCCAGCATCGATTCCGGCCCGGGACCGGCATACATTCGGCCTGAATTAACCTCCGGACATAAAAGTCCGAAATCCATTGCCGTCAATCTCCTTAGCTGGTTGCAACCATGTAGGTGGCTTCAATCGCGGCATACAAATCGGCACTGGTCGCCAGGATGGTCACGAACCTGTCATGAAACAAACGCGGCCTCGCACCCCGACTGAATGGTCACGACCGACATCGGTACCACCTTACGCGGATCGTTTTTATCTCGCCGGGGCTAGCGTGGGTTAATGTTGGGATTTGAAGGAGCGCCCCAAAATCGCGAGGGTCTGAGATCGCTGCTGACGAACGAAAAGACGCCGCTCCATCAAATGTGACTCGGTGCGGAATCCGAAGTTTCAGCCGCGGAACCCACGATTGGGATTACCGACCCCGCTCACCAGCTAATCAGCGGGCCTTAGCCTCGCCACAGCCTCGCCACGACCGAAGGTCCAGGAGGTGACGTCGGCCAGCCGCACGCGAAGCTGATCATGCAGGTCGACTTCACCGCCATTTCGGTGAAAGGTAACCGTAACCTGAGACAAGTGCACGTACACGTGCGACGTACCCCCATTTGGGCAATTTGGGCAGGTGCCGTCGGTCGGGGCCTGTTGATTGTGGTCGACGCCGACCGTTTGGAGGTAGCCGAGAAGTTTCTGGTCGAAGTACCAGCACGGCTCGATGTTGCCCCTCACAGCTCCCCAGGGCAGGTACAGTGTCACGTCGACGTCTGCGCCCGGTCTGTGCGGGTTGGTCTCGATTGCATTGATGATCAGATGAAGTGAATGGTCGACGGTCTCGGATGCGCCGAGTGTCTTGGTTGCAGTCACGCTTCTCCTTGGACCTCGGAAGTCGCTGTCCCAGCCGTGACCGGGCCGTCGGCTGTACCTACCGACTAGCACCGATCAGGGCTTTGTAGTCTGCTGCTGTCCTAGCCGCAACGATGGCACCCAGCGGGCCAAGCCGAAAGTGTATACCTGCCGCCTTAAGTCTCACGGCACGTCGACCCAATCCAGGGCCCGCTGCACCGCCTTGCGCCATCCCGCGTATCCGGCGGCGCGCTGCTCGTCGGTCCACTGGGGCGTCCAGCGCTTGTCCTCTTGCCAATTGGCTCGCAGGTCAGACGGATCCGACCAAAAGCCAACCGCCAAGCCCGCGGCATAGGCCGCGCCCAGCGCGGTGGTTTCGGCGACCACCGGCCGCACCACATCAACGCCCAGCACGTCGGCCTGGATCTGCATGCACAAGTCGTTGCTGGTGATGCCGCCGTCGACCTTCAAAACCTCAAGGCGCACACCGGAATCGGCTTCCATGGCGTCGACCACGTCGCGGCTCTGGTAACAGATCGCTTCCAGCGTTGCACGGGCCAGATGCGCATTGGTGTTGAACCGCGACAGGCCGACGATCGCGCCACGCGCATCGGATCGCCAATAGGGAGCGAACAATCCGGAGAACGCCGGCACAAAATACACCCCGCCGTTGTCGGGAACCTGACGAGCCAGCGACTCACTCTGCGCGGCACCGCTGATGATGCCGAGCTGATCTCGTAGCCACTGCACCGCCGAACCGGTGACCGCGATGGAACCTTCAAGGGCGTAAACGGGTTTGGCATCGCCGAACTGGTAGCACACGGTGGTCAGCAGGCCGTTCTGCGATCGCACAATCGTTTCGCCGGTGTTGAGCAGCAGGAAATTGCCGGTGCCGTAGGTGTTTTTGGCCTCTCCCACGTCCAGGCACACCTGACCGACCATGGCCGCGTGCTGGTCGCCGAGCACGCCGGTGATCGGCACCTCGCCGCCCACCGGCCCGGTCTCCAGAGTGACGCCGTACGGCTGCAGCGGCGACGACGCCTCGATGGCCGGCAGCATCGCGCGCGGGATGGAGAAGAACGACAGCAGTTCGTCGTCCCAGTCCAGCGTCTCCAAGTTCATCAGCATGGTCCGGCTGGCGTTGGTCACGTCGGTGACGTGCGCCCCGCCGCGCGGCCCTCCGGTCAGATTCCACAACACCCAGGTGTCCGGGGTCCCGAACAAAGCGTCGCCGCGTTCGGCGGCGTCGCGCACCCCGTCGACGTTGTCCAGGATCCACTGCAACTTCCCGCCGGAGAAGTAGGTTGCCGGCGGCAACCCCGCCTTGCGGCGGATCACCTCACCGCGGCCGTCGCGCTGCAGCGCCGCCGCGATCCGGTCGGTGCGGGTGTCCTGCCAGACGATCGCGTTGTAGTACGGCCGGCCGGTGCGCTTGTTCCACACCAGCGTCGTCTCTCGTTGATTGGTAATCCCCAGCGCCGCAATGTCTTTGGACGAAAGATCCGCCGCGTTGAGCACCGACATCAGCACCGAGGCGGTGCGCTCCCAGATCTCCACCGGATTGTGCTCGACCCACCCGGCGCGGGGCAGGATCTGCTCGTGCTCGAGCTGGTGACGGGCCACCTCGGCGCCCCGGTGATCGAAGATCATGCAGCGGGTGCTGGTGGTGCCCTGATCGATGGCGGCTACGAACTCTGAGAACTCGGCCAACTGCACTCCTAAACGTGACGTCGAACACTCGGGTTAATCGTCCATGATGGGCCACCAAAGGGTAAGCATCGACGCCTACCCGGGTCGCACTTGCGCGGCGGGCGCTAAACCGGTTGCATCGGCGTTGTGGGCGAAGAGGTCAAGCGCACCACGTATGACCGCACACACCGGCGGGAATACCGGCGCAAGGTGCAGATCTGTCTTGACGTCTTCGAGACGATGCTTTCCCAGTGCAGCTTCGATTCCGACCTGCCGCTCACCGGGATGGAAATCGAATGCAACCTTGTCGACGGCGACTACCAGCCCGCCATGTCGAATCGGTCTGTACTGGACGCGATCGGCGATCCGGCCTACCAGACCGAATTAGGCGCCTACAACATCGAATTCAACGTGCCACCGCGACTGCTGTCCGGGCGTTCCGGCCTGGATTTGGAGGCCGACGTGCGGGCCAGCCTCAACGACGCCGAACGAAAGGCCGGTTCCGACGGCACCCACATCGTGATGATCGGCATCCTGCCCACGCTGATGCCCGAGCATCTGACCGAGGGCTGGATGAGCGAATCCACCCGCTACGTCGCGCTCAACGAATCGATCTTCGACGCCCGCGGCGAGGACATCCCGATCAATATCTCCGGCCCGGAGCCGTTGAGCTGGCAGGCCGCCTCGATTGCGCCCGAATCAGCATGCACCAGTATGCAATTGCATCTGCAGCTGGCTCCTGCCGATTTCGCCGCCCACTGGAACGCGGCTCAGGTGCTGGCCGGCCCGCAGCTTGCGCTGGGCGCCAACTCCCCCTACTTCTTCGGCCACCAGCTCTGGTCGGAAACCCGGATCGAACTGTTCGCCCAATCCACCGACACCCGGCCCGAGGAACTGAAGTCCCAGGGCGTGCGGCCGCGGGTGTGGTTCGGCGAGCGGTGGATCGGCTCCATCCTGGACCTGTTCACCGAGAACGTCCGCTACTTCCCGTCGCTGCTGCCGGAGGTGTCCGACGAGGATCCGGTCGCCGAGCTCGCGGCCGGACGGGTCCCGCAGCTGGCCGAATTGCGCTTGCACAACGGCACGGTCTACCGGTGGAACCGGCCGGTGTACGACGTCTCGGCCGTGGCCGGGGAAGGACGGCCGCACCTGCGGCTGGAGAACCGGGTGCTGCCGGCCGGACCGACCGTCCTGGACATGCTTGCCAATTCGGCGTTCTATTACGGCGCGCTGCGCAGCCTGGCCGAAGCCGAGCAGCCACCCTGGACCACAATGAGTTTCGCTGCGGCGCAAGCGAATTTCTTCGCAGCCGCCCGGTACGGCATCGACGCACCCATGCACTGGCCGGGCCTGGGTGAGGTGACGACGCGGGAGTTGGTGTTGAGGACGTTGCTGCCGATGGCTCACGACGGACTGCGGCGCTGGGGTGTCGACGCCGAGGTGCGCGACCGGTTCCTGGGTGTCATCGAGGGCCGGGCCAGCGTCGGCCGCAACGGCGCCACCTGGCAAGTCGCCACCGTGCGCGGGCTGGAGGACGGCGGGATGAACCGGCGCGCGGCATTGGCCGAGATGCTGCGCCGCTACTGCGAGCACATGCACGCCAACGAGGCGGTGCACACCTGGGGTGAGTAGGTTGGGAACCATGACTTCTGAGGTAATGGACTGGGACGGCGCATATCGGGAGCAGGGCGTGTTCGAGGGCCCGCCGCCGTGGAATATCGGTGAGCCGCAGCCGGAATTGGCGGCGTTGATCGCGGCCGGGAAGGTCCGCAGCGATGTGCTCGACGCCGGATGCGGGTTCGCCGAATTGTCGCTGGCGCTGGCAGCGGCCGGCTACACCGTGGTGGGCATCGACCTCACGCCCACCGCCGTCGCGGCAGCCACCAAAGCCGCCCGGGAGCGGGGGCTGAGCACCGCCAGCTTCGTGCAGGCCGACATCACCGACTTCGCCGGCTATCCGCCCGGCTCCGAGGGCCGCTTCGCCACCGTGGTGGACTCGACGCTGTTTCATTCGCTGCCGGTCGAGGGTCGCGACGGCTACCTGAGCGCGGTACATCGCGCGGCGGCGCCGGGCGCCAGTTATTACGTGCTGGTGTTCGCCAAGGGGGCGTTCCCGGCCGAATTCGAAGCCAGGCCCAACGAGGTCGACGAGGACGAGTTGCGGGACGCGGTGAGCAAATACTGGGAGATCGACGAGATCCGGCCCGCGTTCATCCATGCCAATGTGCCGCAGGTTCCCGCCGGAGCCCCGTTCGAAATGCCGCCGCACCCGCGCGACGGGAAGGGCCGGATGATGTTGCCGGCCTATCTGCTGAGCGCGCACAAGGCCGGCTGACCCGTACGCGGCCTAGACCGAAGTCGCCGCGGTGGCAGCGATCAGCGCCTCGGCAAAGGCCTGCAGGTCGTCGGCCGTGGTGTCCACATGCGGTGAGATCCGCAGCACCGACGCCGTCAGTTCCTGCGGCGCTCGCCCCACATCGGCGCAGGTCGTCACGATTCCCCGCTCCGCGAGCAGCCAGGCTCGCACTGCCGCCGGATCGGAGCCGTCGACCGCGGCTAGCGTGGTGATTGCGCTGGGTTCGTCGACCGCTTCGACCACCACCCAGCCGTCAACGTCTGCCAGCAGGGTCCGGGCGATGCCGCCGAGCTCGGCCAGGCGCGCCCTGATCAATTCCGGCCCGTAACTCAGGTGTTCGCCGACCGCTACTGAAAAGCCCACGCGCGCCGCCACATTGGCCTCACCAAGCTGCAGGCGCTGCGCCACCGACAGCGCCGGGGCCCACTCCGGCAGCGGCAGCCGCGGAGTCAGCCGTTCCATCAACTCCGAGCGCACGGCCAGCACTCCGACACCGCGCGGCCCGGCGAGCCATTTGCGCGACGACGAATAGGCGACGTCGGCGCCCACCGCGCAGTCCACCTGGCCCAGCGCCTGAGCGGCGTCGACGACCACCGGCAGCCGCAACTCGCGGCAGAGCCTGACCATCATCGCCAGTGGTTGCACGGTGCCGCGATGGCTGCCCACCGGGGTCAGATGCACCAGATCGGGCGGATCCTCCTCCAGGTCGAACGCCGCATCGTCCAGCGCCAGCCGGCCGTCGTCGAGGGTCGGCAAGAACCGCACTTCAAACCCGTGGGCGGCCATCAGGGCCAGGTTGGGGCCGTATTCTCCGGGCAGGCAGGCCAGGGTGCCGTGGGCGCCCGGCCAGCTGCCCAGCAGCAGGTCCAGCGCGTGCAGCGAGCCGGTGGTCAACACCACCTCGGCGTCGGGCATGCCGCACAGCGTCGCCACGGCAGCCCGTCCCGCGTCAAGCACGGCGGTGGCGGCGTCGGCGGCGACATACCCGCCGACCTCGGCCTCGTGCAGCGCATGCCGGGCGGTGGCGTTCAAGACCGCGAAGCTTTGCCGCGAGCAGGCGGCGCTGTCCAGGTGCAGCCCCGCGACCGGCGGGCGAGCCGCCCGCCACCGCTTCGCCAGGGTGCTCACTTCACGGCCAGCGACAAGCCGAAATCGCCGGCGTCGTCGGTCCACCACCGGGTGCGACGCAGCCCCGCCGCGACCAGCTCGGCCGCGACGCCGTCCGGCCGGAACTTGCACGACACCTCGGTCAGCATCGCCTCACCGGGTGCGAATACGACAGTCAGCTCGAGCGCGCCCACCCGCACCCGTTGCCCGCGATCGGCCTGAAGCCACATCTCGATCCGTTCCTCGGCGGTGTTCCAGCGGGCGATGTGCCGGTAGGCGTCGAGCTCGAAATCGGCATCCAGCTCGCGGTTGATCACCGCAAGGACGTTGCGGTTGAACCGGGCGGTCACCCCGGCGGCGTCGTCGTAGGCCCGCACCAGCCGCTCGGGGTCCTTGACCAGGTCGGTGCCCAAAAGGAGGCTGTCGCCAGGCTGCATCACCGCGGCCAGGGTCGCCAGGAATTCCGCCCGCGGGCCGGGTGTCAGGTTGCCGATCGTCGAGCCGAGGAACACGAACAATCGTCGGCCGCCGTCGGGAATCTCGGCCAGGTGTTCCTCGAAATCACCACACACAGCGTGTATTTCGATGCCCTGGTACTCGCTCTTGATAGCGTTCGCGGCCGCCGACAGGACGCCGGCGTCGACGTCGAACGGCACGAATCTTTGCAGCGAACCGCGATCGCGCAACGCGTTCAACAACATCCGGGTCTTTTCCGAGGTGCCGCTGCCGAGTTCGACCAGGGTGTCGGCCCCGCTGGCGGCGGCGATGCCGGCCGAGTGGGCTCGCAGGATACCGGCCTCGGCGCGCGTCGGGTAGTACTCCGGCAACCTGGTGATCTGGTCGAACAGATCGCTGCCCACCGAATCATAGAACCACTTGGGGGGCAACGACTTTGGAGTCATCTGCAGTCCGTCGAACACGTCTCGGCACAAGGCGAGGTAGGCCGAGTCCTCGGACAGGTGGTTGGATAGCGACAGCGTCATCAAGGTCCTTTCGTGGCGTCCAAGGCGGTCAACGTGACCCCTTCGGCGGTGACCTCCACCAGGTGGCGGTCCGGCACGTCCGCCCAATCGGCGTCGTCGTCATAGGGTTCGCTGGCCAGCACCACCCCGTCGGGGCGGCGCAGCATGGACAGCGTCTCGTTCCAGGTCGTGGCCAGTAACCGAGATCCGTTGGCGGCCACTATGTTAAGTCGGGCTAGCGGGTCGGCGGCACCGATCTCGGCGATGGTGCCGGCCAGTTCGTCCAATCCGCGCCCGAAGATGGTGGCGGCCAATATCGCGCTGTCGCAGACGGATTCGGCCGACGAGGGCAGCGGCAGCACGGCGCGGTCGACGACACCGTTGTGCGACAGCAGCCACTCTCCATCGGTAAACGGTGCGGTGGCGCTGATCTCGATCGGCATCCCGACGGTCGCCGAGCGGACCGCAGCCACCACGCAGTGGCTGCGCACCGCCGGCGCGACCGACGCGAACGACGTGTCACCCCACAACGGCGATGCGCTGCGCCACCGCCGCGGAACCCCCGCGTCGAAAAAGCCGACGCCCCAACCGTCGGCATTCATCAGGCCATGCTTTTGCCGGCGCGGCGCATAAGACTGCACCAGCAGGCTCCGCGGCGGCTCCAGCACCAGCGCGGACAGGGTCACCTCGGTGCCCAGCCAGCCCAGATGACGGCACATCAGCCCGGGCCCTCAACGTCCCAGGCCAGCCGCACGCCGGAGAAGATCTGCCGGCGGTACGGGTGATCCCAGTTGCGGAAGCTGGGCCGCAGGATGGCCGGCTCGACGGCCCAGGATCCGCCACGCAGCACCCGGTAGTCGCCCTCGAAGAACGGTTGGGAGTACCGGTCGTAGATCATCGGGACGAATCCCGGCCAGGGCCGCAGCGGCGAGCTGGTCCACTCCCAGACATCGCCGAGCAGCTGCTCGGCCCCATACGCCGACGCGCCGGCCGGGTAGGCGCCCACCGGCGCCGGGCGCAGCGCCGCGGCACCGAGGTTGGCGTGCCCGTCCGACGGCTGCTGCGCGCCCCACGGGTAGCGGCGCCGAGACTGGGTGACCGGATCCCATGCGCACGCCTTCTCCCACTCCACCTCGGTGGGCAGCCGGGCGCCGGCCCAGGCCGCGTAGGCCTCGGCTTCGAAGTAGGTGACATGCTGCACCGGCTCGTCGGGCGGAAGGTCTTCGCAGTAGCCGAACCGGGTCCGGGTTCGCCCGTCGGTGCCCCAGAACTGCGGGGCGGTCAGGCCGGCGCTCAACCGGTATTGCCAGCCGCGATCGGACCACCACCGCGATTGGGTGTAGCCGCCGTCGTCGACGAACTGTCGCCATTCGCCGTTGGTGACCGGAACCCTGCCGATCCGGAAGGCCGGCACGTCGACGACGTGGGCCGGGCGTTCGTTGTCCAGCGAGTACGGCTCGGCCTCGGCGTCCACACCCAGCACGAACGGCCCGCCCGGTACCAGCACCGACGTCCCGGCCACGCCCGGCCGGCCGACTGGCAGCACGGAGGACTCCCGCAGCAGCGGCGCGCCGGGGCGCAGGTTCAACGCCTGCAGCATGGTCTCGGTGTGCTGGTATTCGTGGCTGGCCACCATGCCGAAGGCAAAGCCGGCTTCGTCGGGCCGGTCGTCTGCAGCGTCGGGTAGGGCGTCCAGTGCGTCCAGGGCCGCGGCCCGGACGGTGCGACAGAAGGTTCGCGCCTGGTCCGGGGACAGCAACGGCAGCTCGACCCGGCTCGCGCGCGCGTGCCGGAATGCGTCGTAGAGGCCCTCGACCGCCGGCGGCAGCATCCCGGGGCGATCCGGGTTGCCGCCGCGCAGCAGCCACAACTCCTCCTGCTGACCGATGTGCGCCAAGTCCCACACCAGCGGGCTCATCAGCGGGTCGTATTGGCGGCACAGCTCCGCGTCGTCGAAATCGACCAGGCGCAACGTCAGCGTCCGGGCCCGCTCCAGATCCTGGGCCAGTCTTTCCCGTGTGGTCACGCTTCCCCTCGCGCCAACCGCGCTACCGCCGGCGCGATCCCCGATTCGACGACCCGGTCGGCGAAGTCGTCACCGCAGCAGCGGCCCTGCTCGACATTGGCGATCAACACCTGCATGGCGTCGGCGATCTGCGTCGGCGCCCGCTCGGCGGCGACGGTCACACATCGGTTGGCCGCCGCGTAGAGCCGCCGGTCTTCCAGGCCGACGCGGGCAGCGGTGTCCCAGGCGGTGGCGACGGGTTCGACGGCCTCCGCGGCCAGCTCGGCCGCCGCCGGGTCATCGAGCAGGGTCACCACCGTGAATGCCAGAGCGGGCCAGAACGCGTCGGGCACGCTGTCCAGGTAACGGATCTCCAGCCATTGCCGGGGACGTACCGGCGGGAACAGCGTGGTCAGGTGATAGTCCAGGTCGGCGGTGGTCGGGCGGCGGTCACCCAGCAACACCGTGCCGTTGGCCCAATCGGCGAAGGGCACGTAGTGAGTCACCGCCACGGCGTCGGGGTTGTGCACCAGCATCACCGGCGCCTTCAGGGCGTAACGCGCCCAGTCGGTGGCGGGGTCGTCCCCGCTGGCGCCCAGGATCGGCCCGCACCGCGCAGCATCCATCTGGCCCCACACCCGCTGCCGGGTGGACCGCCAACCGGAGAACTCGCCACCGAGCATCGGGGAATTGGCGGCGATCGCGATCATCGTCGGCCCCAAGGCGTGGGCCAGCCGCACCCGCGCCGCCCAATCGGCCTGCGGCCCGGCATCGACATTGACCTGTATGGAGGCGGTCGCCGTCATCATCGCCGCGCCGGCTGATCCGGAGTCGCTGGCGGCGAAGAACTGTTCCATGGCCCGATAACGCGGGCCCGGGTTGATCCGCTTCGTCGGCCGCAGCGGGTCGGCACCGAGAAACACCAGGCCCAGACCGGCATCGGCGAAGGCCGGGCGCAGCACGGCCTGGTCGCGGTTCATCGCTTCGATGGCCGCCAACACTCCGTCGCACGGCGGACCCGACAGTTCCACCGCGCCGCCGGGTTCGACGCTGACCGCGCTGCCGCCGGGCAGCGGGCCCACCCAGCCCAGAACGTCGCCGATCTCGTCCCAGCCTGGCCGGCGAAACGGATCCGCTGGGTCATAACAGTGCGCTTCCAGCTCCAGCCCGACCCGCCCGAGCGGGCCGTCGACGAGGCAACCGTCGGCCACGTACTCCCCCGCGGCTTCCAACGAGGCGATCTCGCGATCGCTGTCACCGGCGCTGTCCAGCTGCGCTGCCGCGGCAGTGCTGGGGGCAAACGTCATATCACGATTCCTCCGGGGCCTGCGCAGCTATCGAGAACGATAGCCGCCACCATCTCATCTTCCAGAGCGCCCCGACATATTCCCGCCCGCTTTTCAGTCACGGGTCAGATGAGTACCCACAGTTGCGGGTGGTTACTGGCCCAGCAGGTTCTGCATTGCCCCGGCCAGGACGTTGACCGCGGGACCGCCGTTGCCGGACTGACAGACCTTGGCTTGCACCAACACATTTTCGCGCAGCCTGGTTTGATCGAAGCAGCGCCGGTCGGTGCCGGCTTCCTGTTTGGTCCACGCCGCCGACGAATTGGGGGTGACGGCCGGCGGATCGCCGTCGAACGACCACACCTGCGTAGTCCCGTTATCCAGGTGCATCGCGGTGGTTTGCCCCGAGCAGCCCACAGTTCGGTCCACGACCCGGTGAAACGCCCGGCCTGCGGCGTCGTTGGTGGCGAACACTCCCACCGCCTGCTTGACGTAGTGGGTCTGGTCGGTGGCAGAGGTCTGGGTGATCGCCCCGTTGAACGACGCCAGGTCGGGGTCGTCGTACACCTCGGGCAGCCCGATGTCGGCCCAGTTGTTGCACACCGGTAGGTCGACCGCATACGCCTGGAACGGCTGGGTGAACACCGACTCCCAGCCCATCGGCGCGCCGACGATATTGCCGACCGATCCCCTGCCCAGGACGGCGTAGTTCACCACCCCCGGCTCTGACGGGTGAGCCAGCGCAACCGGAGCCATGGCAGCTGTAGTAGCGGCTGTCCAGGCCGCTGCCCAGCCCGCGAGGACCAGGCTCAGCACCGCGAATCGCATCCGGTCAGGCCTTGCCATGAAGCCGGGCCCGCACGCCTTCTTCCACCTTCTTGCCCAGATCGGGGTCCACGTTGCGCCAGTACTCGAACACCCGTGACAGCACCGGCTCCTGCACACCTTTGGAGGCATGCCCAATGACGTTGTTGGCCAAGCGTTCCCGGGCCGCGTCGTCGAGCACGTCGCGGACCAGGGCACCGGCCTGTCCCCAGTCGGCGTCGTCGGAACGCAAAGTGTATGCGGCACGCACCATCTGGCCGTCGGCCATCCAGCGCACCTCGGCGGCGCGTGCCGGATCAGCCTGCGGGCCGCCGTAAGAGTTGGGCGCATAGACCGGATCGGTGATGTTCTTGATCCGCATCGCACCGTCCTTGGAGTAGCTGTTGACCTCCACCTTCGGTGAATTGACCGGTATCTGCCTGTAATTGGTGCCCAGTCGGGCCCGGTGTGCATCGGAGTAGGAGAACCCGCGCGCCAGCAGCATCTTGTCCGGGCTCAATCCGGTGCCGGGCACGGTGTTATTGGGTTCGAATGCCGCCTGCTCCATCTCGGTGTGATAGTCGGTAACGTTGCGGTCCAACGTCAGTTTGCCGACGTCGATCAGGGGATAGTCGCGATGCGGCCACACTTTGGTCAGATCGAAGGGGTTGAACCGGTAGGCCTTGGCGTCCTCGAACGGCATAATCTGCATCTTGAGTGTCCAGCTGGGGAATTCGCCCCGCTCGATCGCGTCGTAGAGATCCCGTTGGTGGTAGTCGGCGTCTTCACCGGCCAGCCGGTCGGCGTCCTCCTGCGTCAGGAAGTCGATGCCCTGGTCGGTGATGAAATGGTACTTCACCCAAAAGATTTCGCCGGCGTCGTTGATCCAGCTGTAGGTGTGGCTTCCGTAACCGTTCATGTGCCGCCAGGTCTTCGGAATGCCGCGATCCCCCATCAGCCAGGTCACCTGATGCGCCGACTCGGGTGAGAGCGTCCAGAAGTCCCACTGCATGTTGTGGTCGCGTAGGTTGTTTGCCGCACGGCGCTTTTGGGAGCGGATGAAGTGCTGGAACTTCAGTGGATCGCGGATGAAGAAGATCGGGGTGTTGTTGCCGACCATGTCGAAGTTGCCCTCCGACGTGTAGAACTTCACCGCGAAACCGCGTGGATCCCGCCAGGTGTCCGGGCTGCCGCGCTCGCCCGCGACGGTGGAAAACCGGATCAGTGTCTCGGTTTTGGCACCCGGCTGGAACACCGCGGCTCTGGTGTACGCGCTGACATCGTTGGTCACTTCGAAGTGGCCGAACGCGCCGCCGCCTTTGGCGTGCGGCTGACGTTCCGGGATGCGTTCCCGGTTGAACATCGCCATCTGCTCGATCAGATAGTGGTCCTGCAACAGGATGGGGCCGTCGGGTCCGACGGTCAGCGACTGGTCATCGCTAGGGGCGGGACTGCCCGCGTCGGTGGTGGTGTAACGCTCCGTCATATCGGTGTCTCCTCGTCGACTGGGCTGGTTCAACGAAACTTATTGGGTTGCACGGTAATGCGTTTGGCGACGGCACTAAACCGGATCATGCTGGGCGCGAACGACTTTCGGCCTGTTACAGCACGGCCCGGCATCCCGCGACGGGACGCCGGGCCGGTTGTCCCGTGCCACGTTGGTCACATGATCCAGTATGCGCTTCTTCGCCGAAGCAGTTATGGCCGCGACGGCGCCGTCGTGGGGCTGGGGCTGCTGGGCGTCTGCGGTGCCCCGGGACCCATCTGGCCGGCACCCGGACCACCCGGACCACCCGGGCCGCCCGGACCACCGGGGAACCCGGGGCCCATGCCCGGGCCCATGCCGGGACCCATGCCCGGGCCCATGCCGGGACCCATGCCGGGAGGCGGGGGTCCGGGGAATCCGAACTGCCATCCCTGCCCCGGGCCGGGGCCACCCGGACCGGCCGGCATGAACATGCCGTGATGGTGGTGGCGGTGGTGATGACACTTGCCGTATCCGAAAACCAGGGCGCCGGCGACAAAGATCGACCAGGCGATGAAGATGCCGCCGGCAACGATCACCACCCACGCTGCGGCCTGGTACAGCCTCGGCGGCTTTTCCCTCGGCGGGGGCGGTGGTGCAGCGGCGGCTACGGCCGGCGGTGGGGACGGTGGGGGTGGTGGGGGCGGTGGGGGTGCGGGCTCAGGTGTTTCGCTCATCACTCGAATATTGCTCAGCCCCGCGGCAACCGCAAAGGGTTACGGCAATACGACTCCGGATTGATCACAAATTCATGAGGCCCGGTGCTCGAGTGAGCACCGGGCCCGGTGTCGAAGTTTCTAACGACCAGGTGTGGTGGCCGGCGCAACCGAGGACGGCACCTGCGCCGGACCGCCGGGACCGGTGCTCGGGCTCACCGCCGGGACGCCACCATTGGGACCTCCCATCCGGTGCATCATCGCGTGGGGCTTGTGGTGGCGGTGGTGGCCGTAGCCGCTGTGACCGCTTTGCATGCCGAGCCGGAAGCCGGTGAAGAAGATCACCGCGACGATGAACACGATTCCGGCGACGATGGCCACCCACGCCGCGGCTTTGAAGACCTTGGGGGTCTGATGGGGTACCGCCGGCGGTGGTGGTGCTACGGCGGTCGACGTCGGCGCTGTCGGAATTTCAGGTGTTTCGGTCATGAGACGCATGATGCCGGGGCAAACAGTGGTGGGGGCTATGCGCAACTTATGTAGTAGCTGTGAGCCCTCCCGGGCCGATCGGATGGCACCCGTGAGGCCTCTTGGAGGCCCCTGAGCGGACAAAGTCCCTATTAGGCACGGTTGGCCGACACGAACCATGAGCGCTACACCATAGCGACGTAGGGAGTCGGGCCGTGTCGTAGGGCAAAGCCGGCGAAGCAGGCACCGGCGGCGAAGCAGGCACCGGCGGCACCTAGGTCGCTAGGGCTCCCACCCAGGCTTGAACGGGTTGACCGCGAACTGGATCACCCGATACGGCGCCCGCGCACGTGGGTCGGCGTTATTCCACTGGCTGACGAATATCCGCAGCTCATCGAGCGTGGACCCGGGCGAGATGTATCCGCCATACGGCTGCGCCAGCCGATTGTCGTCGGGCGGCGGCAGGCTTTCCGCCGGCTCGGGCCATTCCTCCTCGTGTTGCACCACGGTGGTCACCGGAGCGGCACCGAGCGACATCGGGTCGTCGGCCACCCGGACCTCCATGTCGCCGTTACTGGCATTGAAATACGACAGCACCGTCTTGCCCTCGATCTGCCGGATGCTCATCTCGCCGACCTGGTCGGGCCATAGTGGGGTCGGCGGCTTGTTCCAGCCACCGCCGGGCCCGGCGGCCCAGCCCTGCCACCGCGACCGGTCGGTGAACGCTTCCGGCGTCGCCCGGTACAGCACCACGGGCAGCCAGCGGGTGAAGCTGTTGGCCACGATGTACACCCACCCGCTGGCCGACTCCGGGGTAGGGATCGGGTCGTAGTACCCGCTGATCTGTGTCTGTCCCCAGCGCTGGTAGGACGCATCACGCCGAGACCCCGGAACGGTCTGCCAGCCGCCGCGCGCCGGTTCGGCCACCACCAGCCGCGTATTCTGCGGCACCAGGTCTTTGGTCGTGGTCACCATCAGATAGTTGCGCCGGTTGATCTGCACCACCCCGGCAGGCAGCTGCGAATCCCCCGGTGGCGTCGGGTCGGCGAGCAGCGGCTGACTTACGCCGGTCACGCCGGTGTAGCGCACCCCGGCGGGGTCGTCGACCGACGCGGTGTCAACATGCAGGGCGATGGGCGAGTACCAGCCGCCGAACCCGACACCTTGGCCGGCGAAGCTGTCGCCGCAAACCTGCAGCACCCGGCTGGGAAATTCGATGAAGTCGCACAAGTCGGTGGCCCCGATGCCGTACTCACCGGTGGGAGTTCCGGTGCCGGCAGTCGGACCGATCCGCAGCACCTGACCGGGGGCCAGCGGCGGCAGGATCGGCTCGGGCACCGGCGCCGCGGGGTCGGCGCGTGCAACCCAAAACCATTGCGGGACAAGGAAAGTTGCGACCAGTAGCGAGCACCGCGCGACCCAGGCGGAGCTCACCCGCATGTCACAAGTCGGCGGCCAGCAGTTCGGCGATCTGGATGGTGTTCAGCGCCGCTCCCTTGCGCAGGTTGTCCCCCGCGACGAACAGAGCCAGGCCGCGCCCGTCCGGTACCCCGGGGTCCTGCCGGATGCGGCCAACGAGCGACTCGTCCACACCGGCGGCTGCCAGCGGCGTCGGCACGTCGACCACCTTCACACCGGGCGCGCCGTCGAGCAGCTCACGAGCCCGATCGGGCGAGAGCGGCCGGACGAACTCGGCGTTGATCGACAAGCAGTGCCCGGTGAACACCGGCACCCGCACGCAGGTCCCGCTGACCGCCAGGTCGGGAATACCCAGGATCTTGCGGCTCTCGAACCGCAGCTTCTGGTCCTCGTCGGTCTCCCCGGAGCCGTCGTCCACCAGCGACCCGGCCAGCGGCACCACGTTGAACGCGATCGGCGCGACGTACTTCTGCGGCGCCGGGAAATCCACGGCAGCACCGTCGTGCACCAGCTGCTCGGCGTCGTTGATCACCGCACGCGCCTGGGCTGCCAGCTCGGCCACCCCGGCCAGGCCGCTGCCGGAGACCGCTTGATAGGTGGAGGCCACCACACGGACCAGCTGGGCCTCGTCGTGCAACACCTTGAGCACCGGCATCGCCGCCATGGTGGTGCAGTTGGGGTTGGCGATAATGCCCTTCTTGAGGGGCCCGGCCCCGCGCACGTCCCGCTCGAAGTTGACCTCCGACACCACCAATGGCACCTCGGGGTCTTTGCGCCACGCCGACGAATTGTCGATCACCGTCACACCAGCGGCGGCGAACCGCGGCGCCTGCACCCGCGACATCGCCGCGCCAGCGGAGAACAGGGCGATGTCCAGCCCACGTGGGTCCGCCGTCGTGGCGTCTTCGACCTCGATCTCCTGGCCGCGGAACGCCAGCTTGCGGCCCTGGGAGCGGGCCGACGCGAAGAATCGTACGGATTCAGCCGGGAAGTCACGCTCGTCGAGCAGCGTGCGCATCACCTGGCCCACCTGACCGGTGGCACCCACTACGCCTATTGAAACGCCAATTGCCGCCACGCTAACGTCCCGTCCCCGCATACACCGTCGCCTCCTCGTCGCCGCCGAGGCCGAACGCCTCGTGCAGCGCGACCACCGCCTTGTCCAGTTCGGTGTCGCGGCACAGCACCGAGATCCGGATCTCCGACGTCGAGATCAGGTCGATGTTCACCCCGACCGCGGCCAGCGCCTCACAGAACGTCGCCGTCACCCCCGGATGGCTGCGCATGCCCGCCCCGATCAGCGACAGTTTGCCGATGTGGTCGTCGTAGAGCACCTGGGAGAAGCCGATCTCGTCTTTGAGCGAGTCCAGCTTGGCCACCGCGGTCGGTCCGACGTCACGCGAGCAGGTGAAGGTGATGTCGGTCTTGCCGTCCTCGATCTTGGAGACGTTCTGCAACACCATGTCGATGTTCACCTCGGCGTCGGCGATGGCGCGGAACACCTTGGCCGCATATCCGGGGATGTCGGGCAGCCCGACGATGGTCACCTTGGCCTCGCTGCGGTCGTGCGCGACTCCGGTGAGGATGGGGTCTTCCATAGGTACGTCCTTGATCGATCCGACGACGACGGTGCCCGGCTTGTCCGAATACGACGAGCGGACATGCACCGGAATGTTGTAGCGGCGGGCGTATTCCACACAGCGCAGCATCAGTACCTTGGCGCCGCAGGCCGCCATCTCGAGCATCTCTTCGAAGGTGACCGTGTCCAGCTTGCGCGCGTTGTTCATGATCCGCGGGTCGGCGGTGAAGATGCCGTCGACGTCGGTGTAGATCTCGCAGACGTCGGCGCCCAGCGCGGCCGCCAGGGCGACCGCGGTGGTGTCCGAGCCGCCGCGGCCCAGGGTGGTGACATCGCGGGTGTCCTGGCTGACGCCCTGGAATCCGGCGACCAGAACGATCCGGCCTTCGTCGAGCGCGGCTCGCACCCGCCCCGGGGTGACGTCGATGATCTTGGCGTTGCCGTGGGTGCCGGTGGTGATCACCCCGGCCTGCGAACCGGTGAACGACCGGGCCTGGGCGCCCAGCGATTCGATCGCCATGGCCACCAGCGCATTGGAGATGCGCTCACCGGCGGTCAGCAGCATGTCGAGTTCTCGCGGCGGCGGCACCGGACACACCTGCTGCGCCAGGTCCAGCAGGTCGTCGGTGGTGTCACCCATCGCGGAGACGACGACCACCACGTCGTTGCCCTGCTTCCTGGTGGCGACGATGCGTTCGGCGACCCGGCGAATCCGCTCGGCATCGGCTACCGAGGATCCGCCGTACTTCTGCACGACGAGCGCCACTGATCTTTTCCTGTCTTGATTGGCCCGGGTCTAAGTCCACAACAGGATACGTGGACGCGCATCTCGATTTTATGGGCGATGCCTGCGGGCGGCCCGGGCCTGTCGAGCGTGCGCCGACGGCGTCGAGCGTGAGGCCACGGCGTCGAGTGTGAGCCCACGGCGTCGAGCGTGAGGCCACGGCGTCGAGTGTGAACCGATGGTTTCCAGCGCGAACTCGGGGCGGAACTTTCGCAATTTCGCCGCCCACAACGCACACCCGAAGCCGTCAGCACACACTCGGCGTCAGTCAACGCGGCCGGTTTTGGTGAGCAGGCCGATAGCGGTAGAGTGCACAACGTGCAGCGGGTGCTCCTCCTCGGACGCCGCGACGGGGTCTGATCCAGACCGGCTTCCCGTCGCGGGCGTTCGCGACGCGCCGGTCTGAGGTTCCTTCTCACAACCCCGGAGCAACTACCGTGACCAATCCTGATACACCCGACGCGTATCGATCCGCCCGAACCGTCGTCAAACCTTCCGGCCCACCGCGTCCCGGCCAACCGTCGTGGAATCCGCAGCGGGGCTCGTCGATGCCGGTCCACCGGTACCGGCCCTTCGCCGAAGAAGTCCAGCCCGTCCGCCTCGCCGATCGCGGTTGGCCCGACCGCGTCATCACCGGTGCGCCGCTGTGGTGCGCGGTGGATCTGCGCGACGGCAATCAGGCGCTGATCGACCCGATGAGCCCGGCCCGCAAGCGCCGCATGTTCGACCTGCTGGTCCGCATGGGCTACAAGGAGATCGAAGTCGGGTTCCCGTCAGCCAGCCAGACCGACTTCGACTTCGTCCGCGAGATCATCGAGCAGGGCGCCATTCCCGACGACGTCACCATCCAGGTGCTGACCCAGTGCCGCCCGGAGCTGATCGAGCGCACCTTCGAAGCGTGCCAAGGTGCCGCAAAGGCCATCGTGCACTTCTACAACTCGACGTCGATCCTGCAGCGCCGGGTGGTGTTCAAAGCCGACCGGGCCGCGGTGCAGGCCATCGCGACCGACGGCGCCCGCAAGTGTCTTGAGGAGGCCGCCAAATATCCGGGCACCCAGTGGCGCTTCGAGTATTCGCCGGAGTCCTATACCGGCACCGAGCTGGAATACGCCAAAGAGGTCTGCGACGCCGTCGGCGAAGTCATCCAACCCACGCCGGACAACCCGATCATCTTCAATTTGCCCGCCACCGTCGAGATGGCCACGCCCAACGTCTACGCCGACTCGATCGAGTGGATGAGCCGCAACCTGGAGCGTCGCGACTCCGTGATTCTGAGCCTGCATCCGCACAACGACCGCGGAACCGCCGTCGCCGCAGCCGAATTGGGCTATCAGGCCGGGGCCGACCGGATCGAGGGCTGCCTGTTCGGCAACGGCGAGCGCACCGGCAACGTATGCCTGGTGACACTGGGGCTCAACCTGTTCTCCCGCGGGGTGGACCCGCAGATCGACTTCTCCAACATCGACGACATCCGCCGAACCGTCGAGTACTGCAACCAGCTGCCGGTGCACGAGCGGCACCCCTACGGCGGCGACCTGGTCTACACCGCGTTCTCCGGCAGCCACCAGGACGCCATCAACAAGGGCCTGGACGCGATGAAGTTCGACGCCGACGCCGCCGACACCGATGTCGAGGACATGCTGTGGCAGGTGCCGTATCTGCCGATCGACCCGCGTGATGTCGGCCGAACCTACGAAGCCGTGATCCGGGTCAACTCGCAGTCCGGCAAGGGCGGGGTGGCCTACATCATGAAGGCCGACCACGGCCTGGTCCTGCCGCGGCGGCTGCAGATCGAGTTCTCGCGCGTGATCCAACAGATCGCAGAGGGCACGGCGGGTGAGGGCGGTGAGGTCTCACCGAAGGAGATGTGGGAGGTATTCGCCGAGGAATACCTCGCCCCGGTGCGGCCGCTGGAGCGCATCAAGCAACATGTCGACGCCGCTGACGACGACGGTGGCACCACCAGCATTGTCGCGACCGTCAAGATCGACGGCGTGGAGACCGAGATCAGCGGCAGCGGTAACGGCCCACTGGCGGCGTTTGTCGACGCGCTCGGCCACGTCGGCTTCGACGTGGCCATCCTGGACTATTCCGAGCACGCGATGAGCGCGGGCGGCGATGCACAGGCCGCGGCATATGTCGAGGCTTCGGTGGCGGGCAGGACGGATGGTGCCGCAGACGCCGAGCGTAAAACGGTGTGGGGCGTCGGTATCGCCCCGTCGATCACCACCGCGTCGCTGCGGGCCGTCGTCTCGGCGGTCAACCGGGCGTTGCGCTAGGCCAGGTGCCCGGCCGTGAAATGACGCAATACTGGCTCGTCGGTCTCAAGCCGGACGGAGCAGACGACATCTACCGCAAACCAACAGCGGCTGGCTACGAGCTCAGCCACTGGCGTCGACCGAAACGCTGAGTTTTTCGGGCTGCGCATTGAGGCCGCTGCGGCTGCTGTACAAGCGACGTGACCATCAAGCCTCGCCCAGATAGAAGCCACGAACGCAGTAGCAGCTAGTCCTGGAAGTAGGCGCTTAGCAGTCGTTCAACCAGCGCAGCCGGGTCGCCGTCATTGAGGTCAACGGGAATCGTCAGCCTGCTGAACATATAGCCGTTGAGCAGGCGGCTGAGTTCGTCCATTTGTTCGGGCGTCGGGTTGAAGCCCGCCGCCTCCAAGACGAGCGTGGCAGACTTCACCGCGGCAGCCTGAAGCTGCGTCAGGAACGGCTGCAGTTCAGCTCGACGCGTGCCCTCCATGAACAGCTCGAACCGCGCCAGCGTGTAACAGCGCGCGTTGTCATCCGGCAGGGCAAGCATTCGCGTCAAGAGCTCCTTGACGCCGTCACGGTCGAGGGAGCCCACGGCGGCCCGCAGGGCCTCGACGCGCTGCCAATGCAGGTCGACGGTTCGCGACGCCGCGGCTTCCAGCAGGGCCTGGCGCGTGCGGAAGTAGTTCTACGTGGTGCCTGCGGGCAACCCCGCCCGCTCATCGACCTGTCGATGTGTGAGCCCGCCGACTCCGACGTCGGCGAGGATGTCGATGGCGGCATCGAGGATTCGGGTGCGGCGTTGCGGGTTGGGTGGCATCAGTCGGTGTAGCGCAGCCGCCAGAACAGGGTCAGGAACGCCGGATACACCGCGATCAGCAGCAGATAGCTGAACCACATTGGAAACCACGTCACGATCGACACGTCCCTGACCACATACGACATGTAGACGTGTAGCGGCACGCTGCCGGCGATGTAGACCACCGACGCGGTGAACAACAGCCGATGCCGTTTGCCGGTGAACCGGACACGGTGCCACACCAGGATGCCGGTGATGGCCGCATACGTCATCGGCACCAGCAGGATTCGGTCCGTCGTCACCGTCACCACGTAGCGCAGCGCTGTCTCGTCTCCGAAGATCACGCGGTACAGGTGTAAGGCGACGCCGAGCGAAATCGTCAGGATCGCGGCTTCCCGGAAGAAATAGCCGTGCCGGCGGTACACGCTTTGATCTACTACATCCGTAGTGCAAGCAAGATTCAGAAGAGGGCGAGCTGATCATCCACAAGGCCGGGGTCGGTGAATTGCTCCATGCTGGTGCCGCCGACGACGGATTCCACAGAGTCCATGAACTGCGCGTCGGATACCACCGGTACCCCCAATTGCAGGGCGTGATAGCCCTTGCCCTGATCGGGAGCCGTCTCGTTGCAGACCACCAATGAGGTCTCCCGATCCACGTCGTCGCTGTAAGCCAGTCCGGCGTACAAGATCCGCTCGACCAGCTCCTCGTGTGTGCGCCCTAACTCAGCGGCCAACGCCACCCGCATGCCCTGCACCAGGGGCCGGCCGGCGACGTAGCGGCCCGGGTTGAGATACGGACAGAGCATCCGGGACGCCATCACCTTCAGCGGGCGCAATTCGTCGTGAGTCACCCGCCCGTTCGGCCAATGACGTCGGGTCACCGGACGTATCGGCAGCCAGACATCCAGTTCCCGGGCGCGCTCGAGAGCGGGCGTCAGCACCCCGGTCAACACCAACGCGTCGTCGAACGCGTCGTGCGGGCGCTCCTGGGTGATACCCCAGTGCGCCGCGAGCGTCTCCAGTCGCAGGTTGTCCATGCCGAGCTCGAGCCGGCGGGCCAGCTCGACCGTGCACATGACGGTGTCGACGGGAAGTTCGGCGTCGGCGAGTTCAGCTTCGGCGGCCAGGAACGCGTAGTCGAACGCGACATTGTGCGCCACCAGGGTGCGCCCGCGTAGCACCTCGACCACCTCACCCACAATGTCGGCGAATTGCGGCTGGTCTTCGAGCATGGCCGCGGTCAGACCGTGGACATGGGTCGGGCCCGGGTCCACTCCCGGATTGAGCAGGCTGACCACGGACTGCTCCACCCGCCCGTCGGCATCGAGGCCGAGCGCGGCGATGCTGATGATCCGGGCCTGACCAGGGCGAAAGCCCGAAGTCTCGACGTCGATGACGGCCCAACCCCCGTGCGGGTGGCTGGCCGGCCGTCCCCAGGTGTGGCTCACAGGATGAGAATGGCATGCACGACCGACATCAGCGGCGTCGCAGCGCATCGTGTCGCGCTGAAACCACCATGAGGGCGACCCGACCCCCGCAAGCGGGAGGTACCCCAGCGCCCGGCGACAAGCACCGAGCTAGCGATCGCCCTTAAACTCACCCGGGTGATCACCACCCGGGCCCGCCTTGCCCTCGCCGCCGGGGCGAGCGCGCGCTGGGCATCGCGGGTCACCGGGCGCGGAGCCGGCGCGATGATCGGCGGCCTGGTCGCGATGACCCTGGACCGCTCGGTGCTGCGCCAACTCGCCGCGGGCCGTCGCACCGTGGTCGTCACCGGGACCAACGGCAAGTCGACGACAACCCGGATGACGGCCGCGGCTTTGGGCACGTTGGGCGCAGTGGCCACCAACGCCGAGGGCGCCAACATGGACGCCGGACTGGTGGCCGCGCTGGCCGCGGATCGCCACGCCAAGCTGGCGGCTCTGGAGGTCGACGAAATGCACGTGCCGCACGTGTCCGACGCCGTGGAGCCCGCCGCCATCGTCCTGCTGAACTTGTCGCGGGATCAGCTGGATCGCGTCGGTGAGATCACCGTGATCGAACGCACGCTGCGCGCCGGGCTGGCGCGGCACCGGCAGGCCGTCGTCGTCGCCAATTGCGACGACGTGCTGATGACCTCGGCGGCCTACGACAGCTCGCGCGTGGTGTGGGTGGCTGCGGGCGGCTCCTGGTCCAACGATTCGGTGAGCTGCCCCCGCAGCGGCGAGGTCATCGTCCGCGAGCACGGCCACTGGTACAGCACCGGCGCCGACTTCAAGCGGCCCTGCCCGCAGTGGTGGTTCGACGACCACACCCTCTACGGTCCCGACGGGCTGGCACTGCCGATGCGGTTGGCGCTGCCGGGTGCGGTGAATCGTGGCAATGCCGCCCAGGCCGTCGCGGCCGCCGTCGCGCTGGGTGCCGATCCACGGAAAGCGGTCGCCGCCGTCTGCACGGTCGACGAGGTTGCTGGACGCTATCGAACCGTGCGCACCGGTGCGCACGAAGCGCGGATCCTGCTGGCCAAGAACCCGGCCGGCTGGCAGGAAGCGCTGTCGATGGTGGACAAGCACGCGGCAGGGGTGGTCATCGCGGTCAACGGTCAGGTTCCCGACGGCGAGGACCTGTCGTGGCTGTGGGACGTGCGGTTCGAGCACTTCGCGGAAACCTTCAAAACAACCCCGGTGGTAGCCGCCGGCGAACGCGGCACGGACCTGGCCGTGCGTCTGGGATACGCCGGTGTCGAGCACACCCTGGTGCACGACACCGTCGCGGCCATCGCGTCCTGCCCGCCCGGGCGGGTCGAGGTCGTCGCCAACTACACCGCGTTTCTGCAGCTGCAACGGGCCTTGGCGCGCCATGGCTGATGCCCGGTCTTTTTCCAAAGTGCGGATCGGCCTGGTGCTGCCCGACGTGATGGGCACCTACGGCGACGGCGGCAACGCCGTGGTGCTGCGCCAACGCCTGCGCATGCGTGATATCGCCGCCGAGATCGTCGAGATCACGCTGGCCGATCCGGTTCCGGAGTCGCTGGACCTCTACACGCTGGGCGGCGCGGAGGACTATGCCCAGCGGCTGGCCACCAGGCACCTGCTGCAGTACCCGGGCCTGCAGCGCGCAGCAGCCCGCGGTGCGCCGGTGCTGGCGATCTGCGCGGCCGTCCAGGTGCTGGGCCAGTGGTACGAGACATCCTCGGGAGAACGGGTCGACGGTGTGGGCCTGCTCGATGCCACCACCTCGCCGCAGCAGGGGCGCACCATCGGCGAGCTGGTCAGCAAGCCGTTGCTGGCCGGTTTGACGCAGCCATTGACCGGTTTCGAAAACCACCGGGGCGGTACCGTCCTGGGTCCCGCGGCGTCGCCGTTGGGGGCGGTGGTCAAGGGTGCGGGCAACCGAGCCGGTGACGGCTTCGACGGCGCGGTTCAGGGCAGTGTGGTCGCGACATATATGCACGGGCCCTGCCTGGCCCGCAACCCCGAGCTTGCCGACCTGTTGCTCAGCGAGGTCGTAGGTGAGCTGTCGCCGCTGGAGCTCCCCGAGGTGGACCTGCTACGCCGCGAGCGGCTGCGCGCTTAGGGCTGCACCACCCTCTGGTCAGCAGGGCGTTGCGCACCCGGGCGATTACCTCTTCGGATCTGTCTTCGGCGATCACCCGGATGATCAGCCAACCCAGCTGCGCCAGCGTGCGCAGTCGCCGTTGGTCGTGCGCATACCGCCGGCGATCGGTGCGGTGCTGGTCACCGTCATATTCAGCCGCCACCTGGTATTTCTCCCAGCCCATATCCAGCATCGCGATCAGCCGCCAATCTTTCTGCACCGGTATCTGCGTGCTGGGCGTGGGAAATCCGGCATCGATCAGCAAGAGCCGCAGCCAGGTCTCCCTCGGGGACGCCGCGCCCGCGTCGACGACGGGCAGCACCGCCCGCAGTCGGCGGACACCACGCGCACCTGGATAGCGCCTGGCCAATAGGAGCACATCTGCGGTTGAGAACGGCGTCGCTCGCAGGAGTGCGTCGAGGCGCGCCACCGCCTGCCCGCGTGGCAGATGCCTACCGAGGTCATACGCCGTCCGCGCCAACGTGGTCACCGGCAGACCCGATACCCGGGTGACCTCGTCATCGGCGAGGACTTCGTCGCGAGCGACGAGCCCCCGCGGCGGCCTGGTATTGCACCAGACCACCTCGATGGCGGCGTCGTCGTCGATCCATTGCGCACCGTGCAATGCGGACGCGGCCACACCGGCGATGACCGCTCGGCGTCCCGACCATAACCATGCCCCGATAGTCCGGTCGCGCAGTGTCAGGTTGTGCTGCCGCGGGGCGTAGACACCTGGATACACCGGCCGGTACCACCGTTACAGCTCATGCCGGGTCACTTTCCCGGAGGAGACAGCTTCGCTGCCGAGGAAAACCGCCGTCATGGCTCGAGATGTTGGCAGCGGGGACCGACAACTCACCGAGCCTGAAAATCTGCAGAGAAAGTGCGAGTAGCGGCCTGCAAAATTACCGGCTTGGCGAAATCACGGCGAAATCACGCGAGCACTCGGCGGCCGGTCAACGCACGGCCGAGGGTCAGCTCGTCGGCGAACTCCAGGTCGCCGCCCATTGGCAGGCCTGATGCGATCCGGGTGACGGTCAGGCCGGGAATGTCGCGCAGCATCCGCACCAGGTAGGTGGCGGTGGCCTCACCCTCGGTATTGGGGTCGGTGGCGATGATCACCTCGGTGATGTCGACGTCGTCGACCCGCTCACCGATGCGGCTCAGCAGCTCTCGGATCCGCAACTGCTCCGGGCCGATCCCGGACAGTGGATCAAGCGCACCACCCAAGACGTGGTAGCGGCCGCGGAATTCGCGAGTGCGCTCGACGGCTTGGATGTCCTTGGGCTCCTCCACGACGCACACCAGGGAGCCGTCGCGGCGTGGATCAGCGCAGATGCGGCAACGTTCGCCATCGGAGACGTTGCCGCACACGGCGCAGAACCGGACGCCGTCGCGCACCCGACCCAGTACGGCGGTCAGGCGGTCGATATCCGACGGCTCGACCGACAAGAGGTGAAACGCAATGCGCTGCGCGCTCTTGGGTCCGATACCCGGCAACTTTCCGAGCTCGTCGATCAGATCCTGGACAGGTCCCTCGAACATGTCGGTGCGGGTCAGACCCCCGGCGCTCCCGGCATACCCGGCCCACCAGGCATACCCGGCATACCCGGCCCACCCGGCATCCCCGGCCCGGGCCCACCAGGCGCACCCGGCGCACCCGGCGGACGCATCGCCCCGGCCAATGCCCCCAGCCGTTCCTGCGCCATCTTCGTCACCTGCTGCGACGCGTCGCGCATCGCACCGACGATCAGGTCCTGCAAAGTCTCGATATCGCCCGGGTCGACGACCTTGGGGTCGATCGTCACACCGATCACCTCGCCGCTGCCTTTGACGCGAACCTGGACCAAGCCACCACCGGCTTGGCCGTGCACTTCAGAGTTGGCCAGTTGGTGCTGGGCTTCCAGTAGCTTCTGCTGCATCTGCTGCGCCTGGGCCAACAGTGCCGACATATCGCCTCCAGGTTGCATGACAGTCCCCTCGCATCTTGGTCTCGAGTTGGTTTCGCCTGCGGTTGTCGGGCGATTCGAAACATTCAGCCTAGACCGCTTCACGTTAGCTTTGCGCAGTGGACGTACGAGTCAGCCTGCGTGTCGGGATCGCCCTCCTGCTCAGCGGTGTCGTCGGGGTGCTCGTCGCCGTTGCGGTACCGCTGGTCCCCACAGCCGCCGCGACCCCCGCCACTATCGCCGGCATGGTCGTATTCATCGATCCCGGCCACAACGGAGCCAACGACTCGTCGATCGGGCGCCAGGTACCCACGGGTCGCGGCGGCACCAAGGACTGCCAAGCCAGCGGAACGTCGACCAACAGCGGCTATCCGGAACATACCTTCACCTGGGACACCGCGCTGCGACTCCGGGCCGCACTCAACGCGTTGGGGGTGCGCACCGCCATGTCGCGCGGCAACGACAACGCGCTGGGGCCGTGCGTCGACGAACGCGCCAACATGGCCAACGCCCTGCATCCGAACGCGGTCGTCAGCCTGCACGCCGACGGCGGGCCGGCCACCGGCCGCGGCTTCCACGTCAACTACTCCGCGCCGCCACTGAACGCGACCCAGGCCGGACCGTCGGTGCAGTTCGCCAAGGTGATGCGGGACCAGCTGCAGGCCTCGGGCATTCCGCCGGCCAACTACATCGGCCAGGACGGGCTGTACGGACGTTCCGATCTGGCGGGCCTGAACCTGGCGCAGTACCCGTCAATCCTGGTCGAACTCGGCAACATGAAGAACCCGGCGGACTCGGCGCTGATCGAGTCCGCCGAGGGCCGGCAAAAGTACGCCAACGCGCTGGTCCGCGGTATCGCAGGTTTCCTGGCCGCCCAGAGCCAGTCGCGTTAGCCTTCCAGCTGCTTCTTCAGGTTGGCCAGCACCTCGCCCTGAATCCGCTTCAAGCCCAGCGGCGCAAACGTTCTTTCGAAGAAACCCTTGACGCCCCCGGCGCCGTTCCAGGTGGTCTTGACGGTGACGCTACAGCCGGGCCCCGCGGGAGCCACCGTCCAATTGGTGATCATGGACGAGTTCGCGTCCTTTTCGATCACCGTGTGGCCCGCGACGTCGACGTTGACCTGGACGTTGCGCACGCGTGATTTGGTGGCCTGCAGCCGCCATTTTGCGACCGTGCCCTGTCCCTGGCCACCCTCGAGCACCTGGTACTCGCTGTACTGCGGAGAGAGGATTTTCGGGCGGACATTGCGATAATCGGCCACCGCATCGAGTGCGGCCGCGGGCTCAGCATTGATCAAGATCGTGCTCGCTGCGCTCACCTGTGCCATCAGGTGTAACTCCTCCGTATCGAGCCCGCGCGGGGATGCAGGGGCTGTGGTCGGTGACTACGATATATGTGATGCCCGCCCGTGAATCTTCGCTGTCCACCTACACATCGGGCACATCTGGCGTCGAGCGGCTGCTGGCGAGCTATCGATCCATCCCCGCGACCGCGACCGTCCGGTTGGCCAAGCCCGCCTCAAATCTGTTCCGCGCCCGCACCAAACGCGATGCCCCCGGTCTGGATACGTCCGGACTGACCGGCGTGATCAGCGTGGATCCCGACGCCCGTACCGTCGACGTGGCCGGCATGTGCACGTATGAGGACCTGGTCGCGGCGACGCTGCGTTACGGCCTGTCGCCGCTGGTGGTTCCGCAACTGAAGACCATCACCCTCGGCGGCGCGGTCAGCGGCCTGGGCATCGAGTCGGCATCGTTTCGCAATGGCCTGCCGCACGAGTCGGTGCTGGAAATGGACATTCTCACCGGGGCCGGCGAACTGCTCACCGTGTCCCCCGACCAGCACGCCGACCTGTACCGTGCATTTCCTAATTCCTATGGAACACTAGGCTATTCGACCCGACTTCGAATCGAGCTTGAGCCGGTCAAACCCTTTGTGGCGTTGCGGCACATCCGATTTCACTCGTTGACCGAGATGATCGCGGCGATGGAACGCATTGTCGACACCCAGGGACTCGACGGAGTCCAGGTGGATTACCTCGACGGAGTTGTCTTCGGCGCCGACGAGAGCTACCTGTGCGTAGGCGTGCGGACGACGACGCCGGGCCCGGTCAGCGACTACACCGGAAAAGACATCTACTACCGGTCCATCCAGCATGGGACCGGAATCAAAGAAGACCGGTTGACCATCCACGACTACTTCTGGCGCTGGGACACCGACTGGTTCTGGTGTTCACGCGCGTTCGGCGCGCAGAACCCGCGGCTGCGGCGCTGGTGGCCGCGCCGCTACCG